>JBCEBZ010000068.1:0-6744 GCA_039206675.1 Rhodococcus sp. (in: high G+C Gram-positive bacteria)
GAGCTTCGACGCGTCCCTGTTCGAACTTCTGATGGCGTTCGCCGTCGGCGCGACACTGGTGGTCGTGCCGCCGACGATCGTCGGGGGACGGGAACTGGCCGAACTGCTCGAGGCGGAACGCGTGTCGCACGCGTTCTTCACCCCCACGATCCTGGACACCCTCCGACCCGAGGATCTGCCCTCCCTGCGGATACTCGCGATGGGGGGCGAACGGTTTCCCCCCGAGCTGGCGGACCGCTGGACCCCGGGGCGTTTCGTCTTCAACGGGTACGGCCCGGCCGAGGCCACGGTCCAGACGACGATCAGCGAGGTGCTGTCACCCGACGAACCGGTGAACATCGGCGGTCCCGGGCGCGGCGTCGCCGTGATCGTGGTCAACACCTGGCTGCAGCCCGTACCGGTGGGGGTGATCGGCGAACTGTACGTCGCGGGACCGGGGCTGGCACGCGGCTACCACCGGCGTCCGGCACTCACGGGTGCGTCGTTCGTGGCGAACCCGTTCGGCGAACCGGGATCCCGCATGTACCGCACCGGCGACCTCGTGCGATGGACCGACATCGGGCGGCTGGAGTATGTGGGACGCAACGACTTCCAGGTGAAGATCCGGGGGCAGCGCGTCGAACTCGGCGAGATCGAGTCGGTGCTGTCGCGCTGCGACGGCGTCGGCCGGGCGGCGGTCACCGTCCACAGCGGCATCGGCGACCGGCTGGTGGGATACGTGACGGCAGAGGCCGGCGCGAGCATCGACACCGCCGAGGTACTCCGGTACGCCGGGTCGCACCTCGCGCCGTACATGGTGCCCACCCAACTGGTGGTGCTCGACCGGCTGCCCGTCGGCCGCACCGGCAAGCTGGACCGCCGGGCGCTCCCCGCCCCCGTGCTCGCGCCCCGGGAGTTCCGGGCACCCGCCACCGCGGTGGAGGAGGCCGTCGCGGAGGTCTTCGCCGACGTGCTCGGCATCGACCGCGTCGGCGCCGACGACGACTTCTTCGAACTGGGCGGCAACTCGCTCGTCGCGACCCGGGTGGCGTCCGCGCTCCGAGACCGGCTCGGCACCGACGTCGTCCTGCAGTGGATCTTCCGCAACCCGACCCCGGAGGGCCTCGCCCGCCGGATCGTCGACCCGTCGGTGCTCGGAAGCATGCCGGCGGACGACGTGCTGAACGTCGTCGTCCCGCTCCGAGCGTCCGGTACCCGACCCGCCCTGTTCTGCGTGCACCCGGCGGGCGGACTCGCGTTGGGCTACGCCGGACTGATCAGGCACCTCTCGCCCGACCGTCCGGTGTACGGGCTGCAGCTGCCGATCCTCAGCGGCGGAACGACGTTCGATTCGATGGAACAACTCGCCCACCGGTACGTGGTCGAGATGCGTGCCGTGCAGCCCCGGGGGCCGTACCACCTGATCGGCTGGTCGCTCGGCGGTGTCATCGCCCAGGCGATCGCCGTGGAACTCCGTGAGTCGGGCGCCGAGGTCGGCACCCTCGCCATGATGGACAGCTACGTCGCGGAGGGCGACGACTTCGGCGACCTCGAAGTGAACGCCGAGGAGTGGCTGCACGGGCTGGGCGTCGAATTCGAGGGCGACGACGCCGGCACGTCGTACCGCGAGCAACTGCTCGACATGCTCGGACGCTCCTTCGGCCGGGACCCCGCGTTCGCGTCGACCCTCCTCGGCCGCATCAGCACCGGGCTCGAGAACTCGAAGCAGATCTCCACCGGATACCGCCCGCGCGTGTTCGACGGCGACCTGCTGTTCTTCAGCGCCGCGCAATCCGCCGCCGGGGAGGAAGGCGAACGGCCGTCGCCGGGCGTCTGGCAGCCCGTGATCACCGGCGGAATCGTCGAGAACAAGGTGGAGTGCGACCATCTGCGGATGACCACACCGGAAGCCCTCGCGGTGATCGGGCCGATCCTGGAGAACTCGCTGGGGTCACGCCCCGATCGCTCCGCCGATGACGGCCCAGGACTCCCGTAGTTCCGTCTCGAACAGCCCCCACGAATGGGTGCCCTGCGAGAGATACGCGAACGTGGCGGGAATCCCCAGCGAGTGCAACCGCGACTGGAACGCGGCCGCACACACGTTGGTCACCATCTCGACCACACTGCCGCCGATCGTCTGGGGCACCACCAGCACCGGGTCGTGGTTGTCGATGCCGCCGGGGAGTCCGTTGCCGCTCGAGACGAACAACTCTGTGCCGCGCAGACGTTCGGCGTTCACCATCGGATCGTGCACCCGCCACCGCGGGTCCACCGCAGGGCCCCACATGTTGGTCGCGTTGCCGCCGCCCCGCAGTTCCACCATCGACCGCACCATCGCCTGGCCGAGCAGTCCGCTCGTCGCGGCGCAGCCACTGTACGAGCCGACGGCCCGGTAGAACCCCGGAGCCTGGATCGCGAGGTCGAGCACCGCGCCGCCCGCCATCGACACCCCGCCGATGGCGTTCGCCCCGGTGGTCGCGAACCTGCCGTCGATGGCGGCGGGAAGTTCGCTCGTCAAGTACGTCTGCCACTTGTTCCTGCCGAGGACCGGGTCGTCGGCATCCCAATCGGTGTACATGCTGTACTGGCCGCCGATCGGCATTACCACGTTGACGTGCTTGTCGGCGAAGAAATCCCGCACACCGGTGTTGTTGAACCAGGAGATCCCGTCCGAGCCACCGCCGATACCGGTGAGGAGGTAGAAGGTGGGCGCCGGACCTCCCGACGCCGGAGAGATCACGTCGTTGGCCACCCACCGGCCCATCGACTCCGAATAGACGTCCACCCTGCTGATGCGCGGCTCCGCCGAAGCCTGCGACGGTCCGAGCGCCGCCCACGCGGACACGACCAGCAGCATCACCGCCAGCACACGCAGAGAGAACGCGGATCGCAGAGCTTCGAACGGTCGCATGGACGCCCCCTGGCTGTGGCCTGCCCTTCCAAGATAGGACCGCGGGGTACCTGCTTGGTGCGGTTCCGGTGAACCGGTGTAAAGATGATTCGGTGACCGACAACGACCGGCCCGACGAACGTTTCACGCTCGCAAGCGAGCGGACGTTCCTCGCGTGGATGCGGAGTTCACTCGCACTCCTGGCCGGTGGCATCGCGATGATCCACCTGGTCCCCGAATTCAGCACCGGGTGGGTGCGGACAACCCTCGGACTGGTCCTGATCGGCCTCGCCGCCGCCGCGGCCCTCGTCGGCATGCGGCGGTGGGCGCAGGTCGAGAAGGCCCTGCGCGACGGCGCACCGATGCCGCCGCCCCACGAGTTGTGGTTGTTCGCGGTGACACTGACGGTGGTGGCACTGGGAGCGGCGGTCGCCAGCCTGGTGGCCGCGCTCTAACCTGCAGAAGAGGTTTGCATCTCGCGAACCGGACGTGAAGACGAAGGAGTACACGGTGGCCCACGAACTCAAGCTCGGTTACAAGGCGTCCGCGGAGCAGTTCGGTCCGCGGGAGTTGGTGGAGCTGGGTGTGCTGGCGGAGCGGCACGGGATGGATTCGGCGACGGTGTCGGATCATTTCCAGCCGTGGCGCCACGAGGGCGGGCACGCGCCGTTCTCGCTGGCGTGGATGACGGCGGTCGGGGAGCGGACGGAGCGGTTGCAGTTGGGGACGTCGGTGATGACGCCGACGTTCCGGTACAACCCGGCGGTGGTGGCGCAGGCGTTCGCGACGATGGGGTGTCTGTATCCGGGGCGGATCATGCTCGGGGTGGGGACCGGTGAGGCGCTCAACGAGATCGCGACGGGGTATGCCGGTCAGTGGCCGGAGTTCAAGGAGCGGTTCGCGCGGCTGCGGGAGTCGGTGCGGTTGATGCGGGAGCTGTGGCTCGGTGACCGGGTGGATTTCGAGGGGGAGTATTTCACCACGAAGGGGGCGTCGATCTACGACGTGCCCGAGGGCGGGATCCCGGTGTACATCGCCGCGGGTGGTCCGGTGGTGGCGCGGTACGCGGGCCGGTCGGGTGACGGGTTCATCTGCACCTCGGGTAAGGGCATGGAGTTGTATACGGAGAAGTTGATGCCGGCGGTCTCCGAGGGTGCGGCGAAGGCGGAGCGGGATGTGTCGGAGATCGACAAGATGATCGAGATCAAGATTTCGTATGACACGGATCCGGAGTTGGCGTTGGAGAACACGCGGTTCTGGGCGCCGTTGTCGTTGACGGCGGAGCAGAAGCATTCGATCGACGATCCGATCGAGATGGAGAAGGCGGCGGATGCGTTGCCGATCGAGCAGGTCGCGAAGCGGTGGATCGTGGCGTCGGATCCGGACGAGGCGGTCGCGCAGATCAAGCCTTATCTCGATGCCGGTTTGAATCACCTGGTGTTCCACGCGCCGGGGCACGATCAGAAGCGGTTCCTCGAACTCTTCGAGCGCGACCTCGCGCCCCGGCTGCGGGGGTAGGCGGCTCCGCCGCCCGTGCGTGGTTGACGAGTGCAGGGACTCGTCAACCACTCACGGGTGCGCAGCGCCTCAGAGCATGTTCACGCGCTTGTAGAGCCGCCGCGACGGACCGCCCAGCAGATCGGCCTCGTCCAGGAACCGCATGAGCGGCTGCGAACTCTCCCGGATCTTCTCGGCCCGGAACCGGTTGTTCTTCGCCTCGCGCACCGCGCGTTCGGTGTCGAGACCGGCTGCCGCGTAGACGGCCGGGTTGATCATGCTGGAGACGATCAGGTTCGATGCGATCGCGATGCAGGCGCGGCTCGCGGCGCGGTGCACCTTGCTCATGCCCTCGGCTCGGCGCAGGGTCTCCTCACGGGCGAAGCGCATGTGCCGGGCCTCTTCGACCACATGAATCCTGCTGGTGACGCGGACGATCGGCTGGACGCGTGTGTCCTTCATCCAGTCGCGCTGCATCACGTCGAGGATCTCTTCGGCGACGAGAATGCCGGCGTACGCGACCTCCCCGGACGCGAGCGCCTTGAATCCGCGCCCCAGCGTGACCACCGACTTGCGCGGAACGTAGGAGGGGCACCCGAACTTCTCGGCGGTGCGGGCGAACATCACGGAGTGCCTGCACTCGTCGGCGACCTCCGTCAGTGCGAACTGAAAGTGGGCCTGCGACGCGTCCTTGGCGTACATGTCCCGGATGACCATCTGCTGGAGAATCATCTCGAACCAGATTCCGGTGCCCATGATCGACGACACCTCGTGCTTCGTCAGCGTGATCTGCTGCTCGAACGTCATCTCGTCCCACATCGGCGTGCCGTACAGCGACGACCACTCGGGAGTGAGGCCGTACAGATCGTCGGGGACGGGTGCGTCCCAGTCCACCTCGACGGTCGGGTCGTACGACATGCGTGCGGAGGAATGGAGAAGCCGGGCGCCTGTGTCCTGGCGATCCGTGATCCTGGGATTGCCGAGAGCGAGCGTCGAGCGTGCCATGAACGTCCTCCATGTCAGTGTGACCAGTGGTTACATCTAATCGTGGACGAGGATGCTCTTGACGTCAAGGGTATTGATGTACAAATGATGGACAACGAAACGGTGGTTTCCCGGGCGTCAAGCCCTCGGTGATGATCCCCACAACTCCGACTCGAGGCTTGCTCAAAATTTGCCGATCGTCTGTAGTGAGTTCTCGGCAGCGGGCCCGGATGATCCCTTGCCCTGGCATCACCCGGCAGAAGGCGGAATGAACCCATGTCTGATCAGAAGAGTGCCGCACAGCCCCACGGCACCGATGTCGTCGTCGGTGCTCGCGTACGGGTGCGCCGCGACACCGACGCTCCCGCACCGGGCGTCGTAATCGAGGATTTCGCGGACCTGTCGCAGTCGGAGGGGCTCCTCGGGCGCGACTGGGCGCCCGTGCACCGCTGGGCCGTCGCCCTCGACGACGGACGCCTCGTCTTCGCCGACGACGGCGAACTCGACCTCGACACCGAGGCGCAGCCGGCGGAGTGTGCCTGACTCAGGCGAGCCCGTCGGCGATCTCCTGTAGCTGCTCGACCGTCCCCGCGGCGATGGTTCGCAGATGCTCGGTGACGACCGAGATCGGCCAGTCCCACCACGCGATCCGCACCAGCGCGGCGATATCGGATTCCGGATAGCGGTCCTTGATATGGACGGCCGGGTTTCCGCCCACCACGGCGTAGTCCGGCACCGATCGCGTCACCACCGAACCGGTCGACACGATCGCGCCGTGCCCGATGCGAACGCCGGGCATGATCGTCGCGTTGCCCCCGATCCACACGTCGTTGCCGACGACGGTATCGCCGCGCGACGGTAGATCCGCGAGCAGATCGGCATGCTCGGCCCACGCGCCTCCCATGATCGGAAAAGGGAACGTCGAGACCCCGCTCATCCGGTGGTTCGCGCCGTTCATGATGAACGTCGTCCCCGTCGCGAACGCGCAGAACTTCCCGATGATCAACCGATCCGGGCCGTAGTGGTGCAGGACATTTCGCGTCTCGAACTCGTCCGCGAACTCGGGGTCGTCGTAATAGCTGTATTCCCCGACCTCGATCAGCGGGTTGTCGATCAGAGGTTTGAGCAGGACTACCCGGGGCTGACCCGAAACGGGGTGCAATGTCATCGGATCCGGTGCGGCACTCGTGGGCAACTGCTTCTCCGTTCCTCGGCGCAGGCGTGCGCGACCTCCTGTATAGCGTCGTGCGGCGCTGCACTGCACGTGGTTTACGGCGGATTTGGCTATTGCTCTGGGATGGGGCCGGTTGCTAGAGTCGAACAAAGTTTCGAATGACCTTTTGGGGGAGGTTGGTCGTGGGGGACGTGGTGGCACCGGATCTGGAGGAGTTGCG
>JBCEBZ010000069.1:0-6743 GCA_039206675.1 Rhodococcus sp. (in: high G+C Gram-positive bacteria)
CAGGGGGCTGTTTTCGGGCTGGGCTGTTTCACGTGTGCGTGTGAAAAGTGTTGGGTCAGTTGTGAGGCGAGCAGTCGGGGCACAGCCCCCAGAAGATGACCTCGGCCTCGTCGACCAGGAATCCATACTCCAGCGACAGGTTCAGGCACGGGGTCTCTCCGATGCCGCAGTCGATGTCTGCGATGGCTTCGCAGGACCGGCACACGGAATGATGATGGTTGTCACCGACCCGTGACTCGTAGCGCGCCACCAGGCCCGACGGCTGAATCCGCCGTACCAGTCCGGCGGCAGTCGCCGCGTGCAGTATGCCGTACACCGACTGCCGGGACACCCCGGGAAGAGCTGCACGCACCTTCCCCAGGATCGTCTCCGTGTCTGCGTGCGGATTCGCCTGTACCGCTTCCAGTACCGCGACCCTGGGCCGGGTCACGCGCAGTTCAGCCTCACGCAACTGTTCTGCGTACTTCGATGTCACGGACACTCTCCTACTATTGCCTACAAATCTGGAATGAGTCAAGAGTTTGTGAAAATCTTTGCTGGATGGCGGAACTCGAGCACTACACGTGCGAAATTCCCTCATCAGCCGCCGATTGCTCCCATGCTGCGCACGGGTGGTGCGAATCCGTCGGCGTCGATGCCGTGCCCCCTCCACTTGTTCCACATCGCACCACGCCACAGCTGCGCCAATCCCTCGTCGCCCGTACCCGACCGCATCGGGCCGCGCAGGTCGATCTCGGAGTCACTGAACAAACACGACCGGACGGTACCCTCGGCGGTGAGCCGGGTCCGGTCGCAGTCGGCGCAGAACGACCGCGAGACCGACGCGATGATCCCGACCGTCGACGAACCACCGTTCACCCGCCACTTCTCCGCGGGCGCCGACGGGTCGTCCCGGCCGATCTCCTCGAGGTCGAATCGTTCACCGAGCACCGCGAGGAGCCGGTCCGCCGGAACCATGTTCTCGCGCGCCCACTCGTGATCGGCGTCGAGCGGCATCTCCTCGATGAAACGCAACTGCACGCCCTCGTCGAGGCACCACTGCAGCAGATCCGGCGCACCACTGAGCGTTTCGGGCATGAGCACGGCGTTGATCTTCACCGGGGACAACCCGGCGACGACGGCGGCGCGGACTCCGGCGAGCACCGACGGCAGCCTGTTCCGCCTGGTCAGCTTCGCGAACTGCTCCCGCTCGACAGTGTCGAGGGAGACGTTGACGCGGGTCAGGCCGGCGGCGGCGAGCCCGCGCGCCCGGTGCTCGAGACCGACCGCATTGGTCGTCATCGCCAGCGGGACACCCGGGACCTGCTCCGCACAGCCGGCGACGATGCGCTCGAGGTCGGCGCGCATCAGCGGCTCGCCACCGGTGAACCGCACCTCCCGGACCCCGAGACGACGCACGGCGACGACGACGAGCCGGACGATCTCGGCCGCCGTGAGCAACCGCTCCGCCGGGATCACCGGCAGGCCCTCCTCCGGCATGCAGTACGTGCACCGCAACGAGCACTTCTCGGTGATCGACACCCGCAGGTCCCTGGCCACCCGGCCGAAGCGGTCCACCAGGTGCGGAACGTCCGGCCTCCCTGCCGCCGAGGCGGGCGAGGCCGGCGTCCGCACCGTGGGAATGCCCATCTCCACCGTCGTCATCGCGCTGCGTCTCCCTGCGTCAGGGAACGGAACCCACGAGCGGTCTCGTCACCACGGCGTCAGTGAGCGATCTTCTCGCGCAGCCAATCGTGGAACTCGCCGATGTGATGCTCGCTGGGAACGAGTACACCGCCGTCGCGGTAGCGTCGCGAATCCATCGCAGGCTGGCACCGCTCGCAGGCGTCGAAGTCCTGCTGGTTGACGCGATGGAAGAGTTCCACGGAGCGGTCGAGGTCCTTACCGGTCGCCACCACCTCGGGCAGGTACAGCCAGTCGCACTCGACGATGGTGCGATCGGCGGCGAGCGGGAACATCCGGTGGACGATCACGTGGTCGGGTACGAGATTGACGAACACCGTCGGCCGCACGGTGATCGCGTAGTACCGGCGGTCCTGATCCTCGGCGATGCCGGGGATCACGTCGTGGCCTGCGGAGCCGTCGACGGTGAACCCTTCGACGCCCTCACCGAACTCGGCACCGTGCCCGACGTAGTACTGAGCGGCGTAGCCGTCGGCGAACTCGGGCAGCACCTCGGTGAGTTCCGGGTGGATCGTCGCGCAGTGGTAGCACTCCATGAAGTTCTCGATGATGAGCTTCCAGTTGGCCTTGACGTCGTACACGATTCGACGGCCGAGATCCAGGTTCGCGATGTCGTACCGGTCGATCGACTCCACGTCGCCGAGCCGGTCGCGGATGTCCTGAATGACGGTGGTGTCGAAGGACGTCGGCTCGTCGGCCAGGTTGAGCCACACGTAGCCGATCCATTCCTGGACCGCCACCTTCTTCAGCCCGTATTCGACGCGGTCGATGTCGGGCATCTTGGTCAGGTTCGGTGCCGCGACGAGCTTGCCGTCGAGGTCGTAGGTCCATGCGTGGTACGGGCACTGGAACGAGCGCTTGACCTCGCCGCTCTCCTCCGTGCACAGCCGGGCGCCGCGGTGGGCGCAGATGTTGAGGAACGCCCGGATCTCACCTGTCCGGGATCGAGTCACGATGACACTCTCCCGCCCGATCTGGACGGTCTTGAATGCGCCGGGCTTGTCGAGGTCCGCGGCCCGCACAGCGCAGAACCACATCTCCTCGAAGACCTTCTCCTGCTCGAGCTTGAAGATGTCGCTGTCGGTGTAATAGTTCCCCGGGAGCGTGGAGATGAGGCTCTCAGGCAGCTGCGTAGTTGTCACTGGGGGTCTCCCTTGGTGTGTGATCTCGTGGATCCGTGGGCTGAGAAGGTTGTTCAGAGTGGAGTCGGCTGAGCCGAGAGCTGGCGGCGCCAGCGGGTGAAGAGACGGACCTGATCGACGCCGAGGACCGCAACCGGGTTCCCGTCCCGCCGATAGACGGCGAGGAAACTACCCGCGTCGAGGCTGCCCTCTTCGATGGTGAATTCTGCGTCCGGTCCGGCGATTCCGGCGAACTGGATGCGCGCACCGTACTGGTCCGACCAGAAGTAGGGCGGCTTGACGTGCTGACCCTGGTACTCGCCGGAGAGGAGAGTCGCTACCGCGATCGCCGGCCGTTCCGAGGCCCCGGTCCAGTGTTCGACGCGGCGGTGGGTGCCGGAGGCGTCCATCCATGCCGCGCAGTCACCGACCGCGACGACGTGCGGAATCGACGTGGCGCCGCCCCTGTCACACAGCACACCGTTGCCGAGTTCGATGCCGCTGCCCTCGAGCCATTCGATGTTCGGTATGCCCCCGATCCCGACGACGACGACGTCGGCGGGAAGGTGGCGACCGTCGGCGAGGTCGACGCCGGTCACCCGGTCGGTACCGGTCAGCCCCGCGACTCCGACCCCGCAGTGGAGCGCGGTGCCGTTGTCGCCGTGGAAGCGGGCCACGGCCGTACCCAGTTGCGGTCCGAGCGGGCCGATGAGCGGTGACGGCGCGGCCTCGACGACCGTGACGTCCAGCCCCAGCTTGCGCGCTGTGGAGGCAACCTCGGCGCCGATGAACCCTGCACCGATGACCACCAGCCGGGCGCCGGGGACGAGGTCGGCACGCAGCCGGTCTGCGTCTTCGATCGTGCGAAGGACGTGCACACCGGCGAGATGCTCGGTCCCGGGCCACGGCCGCGCACGCGAACCGGTCGCGAGGACGAAGCCGTCGGCGCTCAGCTGGGAGCCGTCGCTGAGGGTGACGCTACGAGTGCCGGCATCGAAGTTCGTTGCGGACAGTCCGAGAAGCCAGTTGGCTTGCAGGTCTTCGCCATCCGGTTCGAGGGTCAGCGAAGCCTCGTCGATGTCGCCGGCGAGATACTCCTTGGACAGCGGCGGACGATCGTAGGGCCGGTTGCGCTCCGCTCCGACGATGTTCAGCTCACCGGCGAAGCCTTGCGCGCGCAGGGCACGCGCTGCGCAGAGGCCGGCCAGAGACGCGCCGATGACCGCAATACTCTTCATACTTTCCCCTCCGCATCGAGGCGGCTCCGAATATCGGGTGGCAGGTTGGGTGCTTCGGTGCTGAGTTCGACGTAGATCACGCCGTCCTCGATCACCACGTCATGGGTCCGCACGGGCAGCTTCGCGGGCGGCGCATCGACCGCCCCGGTCCGAAGGTTGAACTTCGAGGCATGCAGTGGGCACTCGACCTCGCAGCCTTCGAGCCAGCCGTCTGCCAAGGAAGCGTCCTGGTGCGAGCACGTGTCGTCGACGGCGAACACCTCGCCGTCGTCGGTGTGGAACACCGCGATGGGCGGGGAGGTGTCGACACGGCGTGCGTCACCGCGAGGAAGGGACGCTAGTGGGCAGACCTCGAGCATTGGAAGCCTCTCTGTTGTGCAATGCGAAACACGTCGTGTGTTACGCAACAGTGTGACAATCGCCATAGGGCAGTGTCAAGTGGAGATGCGCCACCAAAATCCGGCGAGCCGCAGCCCCTCCGAAAGGACAGGCGGGGAGTAGCGTCGTAGCGGCGCGTACGTCGATCAGGTTGCGCCACAGGATCATCAGTCGATCAGTTCGTTCGGCGGATTCCCGAGTCCGTCGACTCGGTGCCGGACGACGCGAGGCCGACCCCCCGCGCCGCGGAAGATTGCCCCCTCGATCGGACACCCGGGCCGCCGTCGATATCCGAACTAAAAGAACCTTTGACCGCCCGCATCGGGTGAACTACACTTCTTCCATTCTGATATATCAGTTGTCGCCAGATATCCCCCACCCCGTGCACAGACCCGGTCCGGGTCAGCCGTCCGGTGCTGCGACCGCAGAACTCGACTTCGGCATTTCGACCTTCCAGAGAGGGCGTACCCCATGGCAATCGCGACGTTGATCGACGGCAAGGCCGTGAGCGAGCAGATCAAGGACGATCTGGCCGACCGCATCGCCATGCTCCAAGTGCAGGGGATTCGGCCCGGCCTCGGCACCATCCTGGTCGGCGACGACCCGGGCAGCCATGCCTACGTCGCCGCGAAACACCGCGACTGCAGGCGCGTCGGCCTGAACTCCATCCAGGTTCGCCTGCCGGCGACCGCGTCCCAGCTCGACATCGAGGCCGCTGTCCTGCGTCTGAACGCCGACAACGCCTGCACCGGCTTCATCGTCCAGCTTCCGCTACCGAAGCACATCGACACCCACCGGGTTCTCGCGCTGATCGATCCCGCCAAGGATGCCGACGGATTGCACCCGACGAATCTCGGTCGACTCGTGCTGGGGATGGCGGGACCGCTGCCGTGCACCCCGAGAGGAATCATCGAACTCCTCCGCCATCACGACGTCCCGATCACCGGCGCGCGGTTCTGCGTCCTCGGATGCGGCGTCACCGTCGGCAGGCCGCTCGGCCTGATGCTGACGCGCCGAAGCGAACACGCGACCGTGACCCTGTGCCACGAGGCCACCGTCGACACGGCCACCCACACGCGCAACGCCGACGTCGTGATCGCCGCGGCCGGTGTCGCCCACCTGGTGCAGCCGGAATGGATCAGCCCCGGTGCCACCGTGTTGTCGGTGGGCATCACGCGCACCGTCGAGGGAATTCTCGGTGACGTGCACCCGTCCGTGGACCGCGTCGCCGGGAAGATCAGCGGTGCAACCGGTGGCGTCGGCCCGATGACGCGGGCCATGCTCCTCACCAACGTCGTCGAGATGGCCGAGGACGTCGCCGGGTACTGAGTACCGCGAGTTCAGCTCACGCGCTCGGTGTGTACGACTCCCGGAAGCCCATGCGTTCACTGATCTCGGCAGCCGCTGCAATGACGTCGGGTACCACGTCCCGCATGCGCTCTTCGCTGAACCGGTAGACCGGTCCGGACACGCTCAGCGCCGCTGTGGTGCCGCCTGCGTAGTCCCGGATCGGTGCCGCAATGGCGTTCAACCCGTCCTCGTACTCTTCGACGACCACGGCGTAGCCGAGACTCTGCGCCGCGTCCAGTTCCTCGTCGAGCCGCTCGAGCGTGGTGATCGTGTGATCGGTGAACCGCTCGAGCACCGACGAGCTCAGGACGTCATGTCGTCGCCGCTGGTCGAGGCTGGCGAGGAGAATCTTCCCACTTGCCGTCGCATGGAGCGGGGTGGGCTCGCCGATCCAGTTGTGCGTGCCGATAGCCGCAGGCCCCCTGGCCTGATCGAGGTGGACGGCGAAATGCGATCGCAGAACCGCCACGTTGACCGTCTCGCCGAGTTTCATGGCAAGCCGTTCGCAGACGGCGTGGCCCTGCTCCGTTATCTCGAGCCGTTCGGGCACTGCCGCGGCCAGGCGCAGGATCCCCAAGCTGAGGCGATACTTTCCCCGGTCATACGTTTGCGTGACCATTTCGTGCTCTTCCAGGGAGCCCAGCAGTCGAGACACCGTGGACTTGTGCACTCCGATCTCGGCGGCGATCGCACTGACCCCGGCCTCACCATTGCGGGCCAGGACCTCCAGCACTCGTACCGCGCGGTCGACCGACTGCACACCGCCGTCGTTCGACCTCACTCCGTCGCCTTTGGTCATGAGGCAACTATACGAAAGTTTTATTGGCGTCGACGCCGCCCACCGTGTAGGGGCAACGCTCCATCAGAGTCGAGTGAACATCAGTTCGACTGTCCTCGGCGCCGGATCCACCTGGGAACCCGGGGTCCGGGTGGTGACCCGCCCCACCGGTCAGCCCCGCTTCTCGAGGCGGAT
>JBCEBZ010000070.1:0-18879 GCA_039206675.1 Rhodococcus sp. (in: high G+C Gram-positive bacteria)
GACCTCGTTGCTCTGCAGAAGTTCCTGTCCGACTCGAATGTCCCTCTGAATGGCGAGTTGCGGGCCGACCTGATCTCGGGCGGCAAGTCCAACCTCACCTACGCCATTCTCGACGACTCCTCGCGGTGGGTGCTGCGAAGGCCGCCCACCGCGGGGCTCACACCCTCGGCGCACGACGTGGCCCGCGAATTCCGCATCACCTCGGCTCTGCAGGGCACCGACGTGCCGGTCGCCGCGACCGTCGCGCTGTGTGAGGACGACAGCGTGATGGGCGCGCCGTTCACAGTGGTGGAACACGTGACGGGCCAGGTGATCCGGACCAAGTCGGACCTCGATGCGCTGTCCGACGCCGACATCGACTCGTGCACCGACGAACTGGTCCGCGTGCTCGGCGCGTTGCACAACGTCGACTACAACGCCGTCGGCCTGGGCGAACTGGGCCGCCCGGACGGGTACGTGGCCCGGCAGGTGAAACTGTGGGCGAGTCAGTGGGGGCGGGTGAAGACGACCGATTCCGCCGACGTCGACCGCCTCCACGCCGCGCTGACCGAGTCGATTCCGCAGCAGTCGGCGTCGTCGATCGTGCACGGCGACTACCGCATCGACAACACGATCCTCGCGCCCGGTGACGTGAGCACCGTGGCGGCGGTCGTCGACTGGGAACTCTCGACCCTCGGTGACCCGCTCACGGACGTCGCTCTGATGTGCGTCTACCGGCATCCGGCTCTCGACCTGGTGCTCGGCGAACCGGCGGCGTGGACGAGCCCGCGACTGCCGTCGGCGGACGATCTCGCGCAGCGCTACACCGTGGCGTCGGGGCGTGAACTGGAGAACTGGAACTTCTACCTGGCGCTCGCGAACTTCAAGCTCGCCGTCATCGCCGAGGGCATCAACCACCGCTACCGGGCCGGCGCCACCGTCGGAGACGGTTTCGACAAGGCAGGCGACGCGGTGCCCGAATTCATCGCAGCCGGCCTGCGCGCCCTGAAAGGACAGACCGTATGAGCCGCAGCGCACTGATCACCGGCGCCTCGCGTGGCATCGGACTCGGCATCGCCACCCGCCTCGCGGAGCAGGGATACGGGCTCACGATCACGGCCCGCGACCGTGAGCGGCTCGAGAAGGTGGCCTCAGACCTGAGGACCGCAGGCGCGAAGGACGTCGTCGTGGTCGCCGGGGACCTCGCGGACGAGGACTCGGCGGGACGCGTCGTCGAGGCGCACGCCGACGCCTTCGGTTCGCTGAACGCCCTGGTACTCAATGCCGGGGTGGGTACCGCCGGCGCCATCGGCGAATTCCCCATGCGCCGCTTCGACAAGAGCCTGGGCGTCAACCTGCGGGCGCCGTTCAGCCTGTTGCAGCAGTCGCTGCCGCTGCTCCGCACCGGTGCGGCGGCGAACCCGGGACGCGGATCCAAGGTCGTCGCCCTGGCCTCGATCACCGGCGTGTACGCCGAGGCGGGGCTCGCCGTCTACGGGGCGACCAAGGCCGCGCTGATCTCGCTCACCGAGACGCTGAACGTAGAGGAATCGGGCAACGGGATCTCCGCGACCGCACTCGCCCCGGCCTACGTCGACACCGACATGGCGGCGTGGACTCACGACACGATCCCGCCCGAGACCATGATCGAGGTGAACGACATCGTCGAACTCGTCGACGCCCTGCTGCGGCTGTCCTCGCGCGCCGTGGTCCCGAAGCTCGTCGTCGGACGGGCCGGAACGGACGGCTACCGCGCCTAGTCCTCGTCCTCCTGGGCCTCGCCGCGCTTGCGGAAGAACTTGAACCCGGGGACGCCCTGGATCGCCTGACGCACTCCCTGGACCTCCTCGAGGAGCTGGTGGATCTCCGGCGACACGGTGTCGAGGGTCGCCAGGATCGGCATGAGCCCCTCCATGCGCATCGTCAGCTCGGGCAGGTGGTTCACCAACCCGATCGCGGCGTGGATCTCCTCCTCGGTGAGGTCGTCGACGAACCGCTGCGCGAGTGGGGCGGCCTTCGTCGCGAGCGGTTCGTACAGGCCGATCAGGGTCTGTGCGGACGCGGACGTGGTCCCTGCCGTGGCGACGACGGTGGCCGCCGCTTCCGCCACCGCGTTCGCCCGCGCCACCGCGATCTCGGCGCCGTCGCTGATCGCCTCGATGCGGGAGATCAGCACCTCGACCTGGTCCAGGAGGACGCCGATCCGTCCGGGAAGGGAGACGACGAGTTCAGCGGTGTCCGCCGACCACCGGGCGATACCGGTGACGGTACGCACCAGGTCGCGGGTGCCGAGTTGTACGAGAGCCATCGGCCCATCCTGCCTGATGCATTCCGCACCTCACGTTTCGGTCGTGGCAGACGTCTACCTTTCAGAGGCCCGTACACCTGAAAGGATTGGCACCGTGAATGCCGACCGAGCAGCACACACCGTCATCGATTCGCCGATCGGTCCCCTGACGCTGGTGAGCGTCGACGGGGTGCTGAGCGGCATCTACATGGCCGAGCACCGGCACCAGCCGGATCCCGCGACGTTCGGGGACCGCGACACCGCGGGGTTCGACGAGGCCGCCACCCAGCTCACCGAGTACTTCGACGGCCTGCGCACCGAGTTCACCGTCCCGCTCGCCACGCGGGGCACCCCGTTCCAGAAACGCGTGTGGGACGCGCTGCGCACCATCCCGTACGGCGACACGTGGACGTACGGTCAGCTGGCCGATTCCCTCGGCACCCCGACCGCGGTTCGCGCTGCGGCGGCGGCGAACGGCAGAAATCCGATCAGCATCATCATTCCGTGCCACCGGGTGATCGGGAGCAACGGCAGCCTGACGGGGTATGCGGGCGGACTCGACCGCAAACGGTTCCTGCTCGAACGCGAAGCCGAACGGGCGGGACTCCGGCTGAGCTCATGACCCTGAAGCCGTTCGAAGACGTCGTGGCCGAGCACGGCCAGAGGGTCCTGCGGGTCTGCCAGGCCGTGGTCGGTCCGGTAGACGCCGAGGACGCCTGGTCGGAGACGTTCATCGCCGCGATGCGCGCGTACCCCGACCTGAGTCCGGACAGCAACGTGGAGGCGTGGCTGGTGACGATCGCGCACCGGAAAGCGCTCGACCACATCCGTGCGCGCGACCGTCGGCCCGTCCCCACCGACGAACTGCCGGAGCGAACCACCGACCGCGGGCTTCCCGGCGGCGACGACCCGGAGTTGTGGAAGGCGGTCGGTGCCCTGCCGATGAAGCAGCGGGCAGCGGTGGCGTACCGCTACCTGGCCGGGCTGAAGTACACCGAGATCGCGGTGATCCTGGGCAACTCCCCGGCCGCGTCGCGGCGGGCGGCGGCGGACGGCGTTGCGGCGCTGCGCAAGACCCTCTCGATCTCTGTGAGTGGAGACATCTCATGAACATGCCCGACATCGTTTACTCCCTGTACCCGTTGGATTCCGCGGTGGAGCAGAAACTGCGTGAGCGTCTCGCCGTGGCCGCCGCCGACGCCGGGCTCCTCGACGTCGCGTACCGGACGCTCGACACCCCGGTCGGTTCGCTGCTGCTCGCCGCCACCGATCGCGGGCTGGTGCGGGTCGCGTTCCCCAGCCAGGACCACGACGCCGTACTGCAGACGCTCGCCGAGCAGATCAGTCCCCGGATCCTGCGGGCACCGGCCCGGCTCGACCGGGTAGCCCACGAGATCGACGAATACTTCCTCGGCAAGCGCATGAGCTTCGACGTCCCGCTGGACTTCCAGCTGTCCAAGGGATTTCGGCTCGAAGTGCTGCACCATCTCCCCGACATCGACTACGGGCACACCGCCAGTTACGCGGCGGTCGCGGCCGCCGCGGGCAGTCCGAAAGCGGTGCGCGCGGTCGGCACCGCGTGCGCGCTCAATCCGCTCCCGGTCGTGGTGCCCTGTCACCGGGTGGTCCGCAGCGACGGCAGCATGGGCCAGTACGCCGGTGGGCCGGAGGCCAAGTCGATCCTGCTGACCTTGGAGGCCGCGGCATGACCACAGTGACGCAACGCGTGAACGGCTTGGATTGGCCGCACCTGCGCGCCGAGACCGATGCCGCGGGATGCGCGCAATCGGAGCAGATCCTGACCGCGGAGGAATGCGGGCAGATCGCGGACATGTACGAGGAGGTCGGACGTTTCCGGTCCACCGTCGACATGGCCCGGCATCGCTTCGGCTCGGGACAGTACCGGTACTTCGACTATCCGCTACCGGAGGTCGTGGCCGAACTCCGCAGCGCCTTCTACCCGAAACTGCTTCCCGTGGCCCGGGACTGGGCGGCCAAGCTGAGGCAGCCCTCGCCGTGGCCGGACACCCTGGACGAGTGGCTGGACATGTGCCACGACGCCGGTCAGAAGCGGGCGACACCGATCCTGCTCAGTTACCGCGCGAACGACTGGAACGCGCTGCACCGCGACCTCTACGGCGACCTGGTGTTCCCGTTGCAGGTGGTGATCGGGCTCGACCGTCCCGGGGTGGATCACGAGGGCGGCGAGTTCATGCTGGTGGAGCAGCGGCCCCGCGCCCAGTCGCGAGGCACGGTGACGACGCTGCGGCAGGGTCACGCGCTGATCTTCACCACCCGGGACCGGCCGGTGCGGTCGACCCGCGGGTGGTCGACGGGGCCGGTGCGGCACGGCGTCAGCACCATCAGACGCGGCACCCGCCGGACCCTCGGCCTGGTCCTGCACGACGCGGAGTGACCGTGAGAGTGCGATTGCCCTACCGGGGTCCGTTCACCCACGCGCCGCTGTGGGGTGCGCTCCGCGCGCACACCGTGTCCGGGCTCGAGCGGCACGACCCCGACGGAACCCACACCCGGGTGCTGGACGGACCGCACGGGCCCGCGGTGGTGTCCGTGGTCGTGCGCCCCGCCGACGGGTACGTCGAGGCACATGTGACACCGGCGGACCCCGGCGACGTCGAGGCGTTGACCGCCACGATCCGGCGTTGGCTCGACCTCGATGCCGATCCACGACCGATCGACGCCGCGTTGAGCCGCCACCCGCAGCTTGCCCCGCTGGTGGCGCGACGGCCGGGACTGCGGCGCCTGGGGAGCGTGGACGGATTCGAGACGGCGGTCCTGACCGTTCTCGGACAACAGGTTTCGCTGGCCGCTGCCCGGACGTTCGGGAGCCGGCTCGTGGCCGCGTACGGCCGGCCCGTCCAGGACGGCTTCCTCGCGTTCCCCGAACCGCAGACGCTGGCGGCGCTCGCTCCGGAGGAGTTGCGCGCGACCGTCGGCCTCACCGGGTCC
Organism: Rhodococcus sp. (in: high G+C Gram-positive bacteria); assembly: GCA_039206675.1. GTDB lineage: Bacteria > Actinomycetota > Actinomycetes > Mycobacteriales > Mycobacteriaceae > Rhodococcus_F. The sequence goes on from JBCEBZ010000070.1 coordinate 5,237, forward strand.
CGGGCCGGGACGGTGCTCGCGCTCGCCGAGGCAGCGTCGAACGGACTGCGCCTCGGCCCGGACACCGACCCGGCCGAATTCCGGGCCGGTCTGCTCGCGCTGCCCGGTATCGGTCCGTGGACGGCGGACTATCTGACGGTGCGGGTACTGGGCGACCCGGACGCGTTCACCCCCGACGACCTCGTCCTCAAACGCGCGCTGGGGGTCAGGACCGGCAGGCAGGCAGCGGAACTCGCCGAGGCGTGGCGGCCCTGGCGGGCGTACGCGCTGTTCCACCTGTGGACGGACGAAGCGTATTAGTCCTTGGCCTTCGCCAGCGCGGACGGCCACCAGATCTTCTTGCCGATGTCGTGGGAGAGCGCCGGGACGAGGATGCTGCGCACGATGATCGTGTCGAGCAGCACGCCGAACGCGACCGCGAACCCGACCTCGGCGAGGAACACCAGCGGCAGCACACCCAGCACCGCGAACGTCGCGGCGAGCACCACACCGGCAGACGTGATGACCCCACCGGTCACCGCCAGCCCGCGCAGCACACCGGATTTGGTGCCGTGTTCCTCGGTTTCCTCGCGGACCCGTGTCATCAGGAAAATGTTGTAGTCGATGCCGAGTGCCACCAGGAACACGAACGCGAACAGCGGGAACGCGGGATCCGCGTTCGCGAAGTGGAAGACGTGGGTGAAGAAGAGCCCGCACACGCCGAGCGTCGCCGCGAACGACAGGACCACGGTGGCGATGAGGATGATCGGCGTGAGCAACGCGCGGAGCAGCACGGACAGCACGACGAAGATGACGACGAGAACGATCGGAATGATCAGGTTCCGGTCGTGCACCGACGCCGTCTGCACATCGAGAGTGGTTGCGGTGCTGCCGCCGACCAGCGCATCGGCGCCGGGCACGGCGTGCGCCGCGTCCCGCAGTCGTGTCACCGTCTCGAGGGCCTCGGGGGAATCGTACGAGTCGGCGAGGGTCACGTTGACGACCATTCGTCCGTCGATCGGTGCGGCCGTGAGGAAGTCGGGTGCGCATCCCTGCCCGGCCGCCGACGCCACCGCCGCCGGATTCGACTTGACGAGGGCGGACAGCTTCTCGACATCGACCTGCGGGCACACCGCGCCGGGATCCGTCGACACGCCCTCGACACCGCTCACCGCCGCGATGACCGCGTCCGTCTGATCGGCGTTGGTGACGATGACGGCGGGCGCACCGGCACCCGGATCGAATTTGGAGTCGTACAACTCCTGGCCGACGACAGCGTCCGGCCGGTTGGTGAAGTTCTCCGACGAGGACAGCCCGTCCGTCTTCAGGCTGCCGATGCCGACCAGGAACAGCACGGCCAGCAGCACCGTCGTCCCGATCCAGAGGGATCGGTCCTTGCTTCCGACCTGGGCGGCGATCTTGCCCCACAGGCCGTGCGTGGTGAGGTCGGCGGCCTGATCCACCTTGGGTTTCCGCGGCCAGAACACCCACCGTCCGGCCGCGGACAGTGCCACCGGCAGGAACGTCATCATCACGACGTAGGTGCACGCGATGCCGATCGCGGCGACCGGCCCGAGGCTCTTGTTGGAGTTCAGTTCGGAAAACGTCAGGCACAACAGGCCGAGGATGACGGTGACCGCCGACGCCGTGATGGCGGGGGCGGATTCCTTCCACGCCTTGGTCATGGCGTCGAACCGGCTGGGGTAGAAGTGCAGTTCTTCCCGATAGCGGGAGATCAGCAGGAGCGCATAGTCGGTGCCGGCCCCGATCACGAGGACGAACAGGATGCCCTGGCTCTGCCCGGTGAGAGTGAGCACCTCGGCCTTGGCGAGGAAGTAGATGACCATCGACGCCAGACCGAGCGCGAGCAGCGCCGAGAAGAGCGGGAAGAACCACAGCACCGGCGAGCGATACACCACCAGCAGGATCAGGACCACCACGAGCAGCGCAGCGCCCAGCAGCGCGCCGTCCAGACCGGCGAACGCGTCGATGAACGCCACCAGCAGACCGCCGGGACCGGCGGGGAGCACCTCGAGCCCGGTGGCCGCGTCCTTCGCGGCGGTGAGAACATTCTCCTCGGTGGCGGCGAGCACGTCGCCGGCGACCGCGGTGCCGTCCTCCTTCGCGACGAGGGGAACGAAGATCGACGCCGTGGTGCCGTCCTCCGAGAACTGCGGCTGGGACATGCCTTCGGCGTCGACGCCGTCGACGGCCGCGATGGCATCGTGCGCCTGGGCGACGGCGGCCTTGTCCTGGTCGGTGAGCGGTGCGTCGCTGTGGAACAGCACGAAACCGGGGATGGTCTCGACGGTGAGGAACTTGGACGATTCGTTGGTGACGATCGTCGATTCGGCGGAACTCGACAGGTAGGCGGCGTTGTCGTTCTTCTGGACCTCGGTGAGCTTCCCCTGGAACGACCCCCCGAATCCGCCCGCGAAGAACGCGACGATCGCGATGGCCACGATCGTGAACGCAGGCCAGCGAAAGCTGCGCGACTTCTCGCCGCTCGTGCTCGAGTCCGTCGAATCCAGCTTCGTCATGGGTTCTCCTTCGCCGCCCCCGCCAGCAGTGCGTCCCAGTACACCATGCCGAGCGCACCCGCGACACCGGAAAACCTGCGCGGGTCAGGCCTCGTCGGACGTTTCCGCGTAGCAGTCCCGCACCGCCACATCCATCGGAAACCGCACCCGCGTCTCGCCGAACAGCAACCGGGTGGCTACGTCGACAGCGCCGAGAACGTGCCGTGTCGCGGACTCCGGGTTCCGGGTGTGCACCATCACCTCGTCGTGCTGGAAGAAGACCAGTTCGCTGTCCGGTTCGTCGGCCAGGCGGCGCCGCAGGTCGGCGAGCACGCACAGCGCCCACTCGGAAGCCGTGGCCTGCACCACGAAGTTTCGGGTGAACCGGCCGCGGGAACGCGCGTCGCCGTGGGACCAGAAGTCGGGTGACGGCGGTGGGCAGGCGCGACCGAGCCACGAGTGGACCACCTCGCCGCGTTCGCCGGCGCGGGCCGCCCTCTCCACGTATTCGACGGCGACGGGAAAGCGGGTGCGCAGCATTGTGAGCAGCGAGCGGGCCTCGCCCGCGGTGGCGCCGTACAGCACACCGAGGATCGCGACCTTGGCCTTGCCGCGGTCGCCGTCGAACGTCTCCGCCGCGACCGGTGCGTACAGGTCGTCGGCGCCGGCCGCGGCGACCATGCGGGTGTCACCCGACATGGCGGCGAGGATGCGGGGTTCGAGTTGGCCGGCGTCGGCGATGACGAACGTGTGACCCGGGTCGGCGATCACACTCGACCGCAGTGGTTTCGGAATCTGCAGTGCGCCGCCGCCGCGGCTCGCCCAGCGGCCCGACACCACGCCGCCGGGGACGTAGACGGGACGGAACCGGTCGTCGCGGACCCAGCTGTCCAGCCACTGCCAGCCGTTCGTGCTGAACAGCTTGGACAGATCCCGATGGTGCAGGAGCAGCGGGACGGCGGGGTGATCGATCTCGCGCAGCAGATGTTTGCGGGTCGACTCGAGTTCGATGCCCTCACGGCGGAAGGCGTCGACGACCTCGACGTGGGACGCCGGATTGATGCGACGGCCGAACGCCGTCCCGATCTCGACGGACACGTCCTGGATGCGCCGCGGCAGGTCGTACCCGGCGGGCCGGGGCCCGAGCGTCGCCTCGAGGAAGGCGCGGTGGGTGGCGGTGGAGAACGGCAGCCCGTCGAAACTCATCTCCGCCGCGGCCAGCGCTCCCGCGGACTCGGCGGCGACCAGCAGGTCGAGTTTCGCATCGTCCGCGATCGTCTTTCGCTGGTCCGCGAAGTCGGAGACCACCTGCGCCGGGTCCGCGGTGGGGGCGGTGTCGAAGAGGCCGGGGCGTTCGTCGACGGGTTCGTCGGCCGGCGGCGCGGGTACGCCGTCGCGCATGCTGAGGACGGCATGGGTGAGTGCGAGGTCGTGGCAGCGCCGCACCCGCACACCGGCCCGCAGCAGTGCCGGGTAGACGGCGGCGGTACTCGTCCAGACCCAGCGGGGGTGCTCGGCGGCCTCGATGTCGCGGACCGCGGCCACGGCGTCCGAGTGCCGGCGCGGCGACTCGACCGGAACTCCCGCGGGATCGGTGCGAACGGTCGTCGCGCCACCATCGGCGCCGGGAACCAGGACCACTCTCACGGGCCCAGTCTGCTCTGCGCCACCGACAGTCGATAATCCGCCGTCGGACGAGGGCAAACCCGCAGGTCGGCACTACACTGAACGCAGACGCTTCTCGCCGGAAGGAGTGGCATCCGATGGCAACCATCGAAGAGTTCGAGCAGACGGTGACCGACAAAGTGATCGCCGGACTGCACGAGAGATTCGCCGACTACGAGCGCCGCGGAGTCGGACTCGCCGAACTCGGTGACCCCGATCGGTTCGTCGAGCGGATCCTGGCGGCGGTGCCCGCCCCGCATCCCTGGTACGAACAGTTCGGCACGGCCTGGTCGACCCCCGCCTGACTCACGCCCCGGCCCTGTCCACGTCGGGTTCGGTCTGCGCCTTGTGGCGGCGGTGCAGGCCCTTGCGGTCGTAGAACCGGGTGATGACGGCACCGAAGACGAGGCCGATGAGCAGGCCGGCGAGGGTCATCCACACGGCGTGGATGAGGCCGGCGTCGCCGGAGGCGCCGAAGAACATGATGGCCCGCACCCCGATGTAGATCTGGTGCATCGGCTCGAACTCGCCGAGCCAGGTGTACAGCCGCGGCGCCGCTTCGAGCGGGATCGTGCCCCCGGACGAGGGAAGCGCCAGCACCACGAAGACCAGCAGGTTGATGAGCAGGCCCAGGTTGCCGAACGCGGCCATCACGGACATCGCCGTGATCCCGACCGCGGCGATCGCGAACGCGCCGTACTCCCACAGCGCGAGCGGGTCGGTGATCGGCAGCCCGAGGGCGGAGCTGATCCACAGATACAGGCCCGACACGATCATCGCCAGCACCACCATCACCGCCCACTTGATCAGCAGGGTGTTGAAGCGGGAGATCGGGACCGCCTCGTTGTGCAGGTACAGCGGCCCGACCTCGGTCGGGGTGAATCCGAGCATGCCGTCGATCAGGGTGCTCGCGATGGTCGCACCGGTGAATCCCGCCAGGACGATCAGAAGTGCGTAGTAGAACGCCGCCAGCCCGAAACCGGTGCCGTCCGGCAGCGGATTGTGGGCCACGACCCGCACGTCGATGGGGTCGTCGAGCACCAGCCGGCTGGCCCCCGACAGCTGGAGGTCGGGGGCCGTCGCCTGGAGTTGCTGCGTCACCTGGGTGGTGAGTTGTTCGCCCATCGTCTGGTTGGCCTTGTCCATCGCCATCTCACCGATGTTCTGGACGAGGTTCGCGCTGATCGTGCCGGCGCGGGGGTTCGTGTAGATGGTGATGACGGGACGCTCGACGTCCCCGGGGATCACACTCGCCTGGGCGAGGATGAGTGTGCGTTTCGTGAAGTCGCTCGGGATGACGATGGCGCCGTAGATCTCCCCGTTGTCCAGCGCGGACTGGGCCTGCGCGATCCCGATCTGCCGCAGTTCGATCTTGTTCGGATCGACGCCCTCGACGAGGCCCGCGGCGATCTGGTCGCCGAAGTTCTGCTGCTGCGGCGGGTCGGAATTGGGCAGGGTGTCGCCCTCGTCCTGATTGACGAGGGCGATGGGGAAGTGGTTGAGGTGCTCGGGGGGATTGAGCATGCCGCCCATGTACAGCGCGGCGAGCAGGGACATGACGACGGAGACGAGGGCGACGGGAGCTATCCAGAACCGTGGTGTCCGCAGCACGCTCATCTTGCCGGTATCGCTGGTTTCGTGTGCCATGGCCCCTCGCGTCCTCCCGTGTCCGGGTCGACCCGGGGATCGACCAGCCGGATCAAGCGTAGGCGGTGGGACCGCTCATCGTGCCGCGGTGACCTCGAACCAGGCGTCGAGTGTCGGCTCGCCGACGAGGTCGACGAGGTCGACCTGTACGCCGTCCGCCCGCCACCGTTCGACCAGCGCCATGACCCGCACGGAGTCCATACCCTCGTCGAGGAGGTTCGCGGTGTCGTCGATGTCGGCGACCGGGACGTCGAGGACGTCGGCGACGTCGGCGCGGATTCGGTCGCGGGTCGGAACGGTGCTGGGAGCGGAACTCACTGTCATCCTCCGGTGCGTCGGCCGGACCACGGCGCGTTGAGCCGGTTCGGCCGCATGGGGTAGGTTGCTGGGTTAGTGAAGCCTAAGCATAGTTGCTCTCCGCGCGAACGGCGAAACGGAGAGCTGTTGCAACCGAATGTGAATGGATGACAATGGCTGGATTATCGCGATACGCAATCGACTTGACGCCTCTCCGGACGAGTCGCGAGTTCCGATACATCTTCATTGCCCGCACGATCTCCATCTTCGGTCTGGGTCTGCTCCTGGTGGCGGTGCCACTGCAGGTGTACGACATGACGAATTCCACACTGGCAGTGGGCGCGGCCAGCATCGTCGTGGGCTCCTCGGTGTTCATCGGCACCCTGTTCGGCGGCGTGATCGCCGACCGGTACGACCGCAGGCCGGTCATCTCGCTCGCCCGTGCCGCCGCGGGCGTGGCGTTCGCGATCCTCGCGGTCAACGCGTTCCTCCCCACACCCCAGTTGTGGATCATCTACCTGTGCGGCGTGATCGAGGGCCTCGCGGGCGGCATCTCCGCGACCGCACTGATGGCGGTGATCCCGTCGCTGCTGCCCAAGGACAAGATGGCCGCCGCCGGCGCCCTGATGACCGTGATGGCCGATCTCGGCACGGTCGCGTCACCTGCCATCGGCGGTGTGATCATCGCGGCGACGTCCGTGGGCACCAACTACGTTCTTGCCGCGGTGTCCTCGGGAATCACCGCGTACTGCATCGCCAGGCTGCCCTCGCTGCCGCCGCCGGTCAAGAACACCGAGAGTCCGCTGCGGTCGATCGCCAGCGGCTTCACGTACGCCGCCAAGGACTCCGTGGTCGGCGGGACGCTGCTGGTCGGCTTCTGCGCGATGATGCTGACCGGCTGGAACGTGCTGCTGCCCGCCTACGCGAGTGAGGTGCTCCACGCCGGACCGGCCGCCACCGGACTGCTCTACAGTGCCCCCGCCGTCGGCGCCCTCACCGGGTCGCTCACGAGCGGCTGGACGGGAACCGCTCGTCGCGGCGGCCTGATCGTGTTCCTCGCGGCCATGATCGCGCCGGCCGGGCTGATCGGCGTCGGCGCCGTCCCGATGATCGCGGTCACGTTCCTCGGGCTCGCCGCACACGGATTCGGGCGCGTGCTCGGCGACATCCTCCGATACGCGGTCATCCAGACCGAGACGCCCGAGGAATATCGCGGCCGCGTCGCCGGTGTGTGGGGTGCCCAGATCTCCACGGGCTCGGCGGCCGGTGCACTCGTCGCGGGTGCCGTCGGCGCCGCGGTGGGCCCGCGGGAGGCGTTCCTCCTCTACGGGGCGGGCGGCATCGTGGTGCTGGCGGTTCTCGCGGTGGCCTTGAAGGGACTGCGTACCTACAGCAGTGCCGCTGCCGAGGAGGACGACCTCTCGGCAGCGGCACAGTGACGCTGTCAGGTGGGAACTAGCTGGCCTGAGCGTTGTTCGCGGCCTGCGACAGCTGCGGGAGCAGCTTGTCGAGCAGCCACGGAACGCTGAGCACGTTCGGCGAGCTCGACGCGAACACCAGCGGCGGGTCGGTCAGACCCACGTAGGCGTTGTCGCGCACGGCCTTCACCCCGGCGAACAGCGGGTTCGACTGGACCTCGTTCTGCAGTTCGGGCGAGAGATACCAGGCGAGCAGCACATCCGGGTTGTACGTGGGCAGCAGTTCCATGCTGACCGGAGCGGCGAACTTGGTCTGGTCACTGCTCTCCCGCAACTTCTGGGCGAGCGGGTCGACCGTGAATCCGAGGCTTGCCAGCATCTTCAGGCGAGGATCGGTGTCGAAGTAGAAGTTGTACGACCCCGGCTCGGTGCCGCTGCCGAAGGCCACCGTCTTGCCGGCGAACTCGGGATGCTGGGACTTCGCCTGCGCCAGGGTGTCCTGCGTCTGCGTCACCAGCGCCTCGGCCTGCGCCGACCGGCCGAGGGCCTTACCGACCGTGGTGATCTGGTCTTCCCAGCTGGTCGCCCAGCGACGCTCCGGGTACGCCACGGTGGGGGCGATCGCCGAGAGCTTGTCGAACTGCTCCTGGTTCACGCCGGAGTGCACGGCCAGGATCACGTCGGGATCGAGGGCCGCGATCTGCTCGTACGGCATCTCCTTGCTCGACGCCGTCAGCAGCGTGGGTTCCGCGTTCGGGTCGAGCTCCTCGAGCTTCGCGCGCGACCACGGCAGCAGGCCGTCGTCGGTTCCGGTGTCCGACTTCATGTTCTGCACGGCCACGGGCACGACGCCGAGCGACAGTGCCGCGTCCTCGCTGCCCCAGCCGATCGTGACGACCCGTTCCGGTGCCTCCGGGATCTCGGCGGTGCCGAGCGCCGACGGAATCGACACGGGGAAGGCCGACGCGTCGGCCTGTCCGGTGGCGGATCCCGCCGCGTCGGTGGAGCCGGACGTCGACTCACTGCAGGCACCCGCGAACAGCGCGGTTGCCGCCATCATCACGATTCCGGCTTTACGCCAGTATCTTCCGGACGTTTTCATCGATCTCCCTGTTCTTTGTTGATGGGGTTCGTGCGCGAGCCGAACGAGGCGAGCGCCTCGTTCACGACGGAGCCGACTTCGCCGATCCACCGTGGCTGAGTCATGTCCTTGTGCTCGCAGTCGAGGTCGTGGTTGACGATGGTGCCGGTCACGTAGGGCCGCCACAAGTCGTACGTCGCCGCGGTCGCAGGATTCCTGGCCGCAGTGAAGAAGAGCATGTCGGAGTCCACGACGATCTGTGAGGGTTCGGATTCGAGGCGCACGGCGTTCGCGAAGTTGTCGATCATCGCGGCGGGTGTGTGCTCGTTGATCCCGGCGAGGGCACTGCCCTCGCCGCGCAGGATGTCGATCACCTGCTGCCGGTCGAGTCCATCCGCGAGGAGCGGTTCCGGGTCGTAGCCGACCATGTACAGCAGCGCGGCGAGCGCGTCCTGTTCCGTCGGCATGGACGCCCACGCGTCCGACGGGAAGGAATCGAGCAGAACGAGCATGCCGAGTTCCTCGCCCTGGTTCTGCAGCGCGCCCGCGATGGCGTGCGCCACGACGCCGCCCAGCGACCACCCGAGGAGGTGGTACGGGCCCGTCGGCTGCACGGTCCGCATGTGCTCGATGTATTCGGCGGCCATGTCCTCGAGCGTTTCCGGCGGCCGTGTGGACGTCGACAGGTTGGACGCCTGCACGCCGTACAGCGGGTAGTCGTGGTCGATGTGGCGGAGCAGTCCCGAGTAACCCCAGCTGATCCCGCCCGCCGGGTGGAAGCAGAACAGCGGCGGCCGGGTGCCCTCGGTGCGGAACGGCAGCAGGACGGCCAGCGCGTCGGCGTCGGCGACGTCGTCGAGGCGGTCGGCGAGTTGCGCCACCGTCGGGGCGGCGAACAGCGACGCCACCGTCGCGGTGACGGACAGGCGCGAGGAGATCGCGCTCATCAGTCCGGCCGCCATCAGCGAGTGGCCACCGAGGTCGAAGAAGCTGTCGTCGATGCCGACCCGCTCGATGCCGAGGGCCTCCGCGAACAACTGGCACAGCACCTCTTCGCGGGCCGTGCGCGGCCCCCGCTCGGACACCTGCAGCGACAGGTGCGGAACGGGGAGCGACGACTGGTCCAGCTTGCCGTTCGGGAGGGTGGGGAACTCGTCGACGGCGATGAACGCGGCCGGGATCATGTAGTCCGGCAACCGGCTGGCGGCGCGGCGGTGCAATTGGTCGGGGTCGATCCGGCCGCCCGGCACCGACGTGGCGTACGCGACCAGCCGCTGATCGCCCGGCCGGTCCTCGCGGACCACGACGACGATGTGCTCGACGTCGGGGTCACCGGACAGCACGGCCTCGATCTCGTTGAGTTCGATGCGGAATCCGCGCACCTTGACCTGCGAATCGGCGCGGCCCGTGAAGTAGATCTGGCCGTCGCGGCCCCACCACACCACATCCGACGTCCGGTACATGCGACTGCCCGGATCCGCGAACGGGTCGGCGATGAAACGTTCCGCCGTCTTGGGGCTCTGGTTGCGGTATCCGCGGGTGACGCTGTCGCCCGCGAGATACAGCTCGCCGGACACGCCCGGGGGCACCGGCCGCAGCGCGTGGTCCAGGACGTACGCGTGCTTGCCCGGATCGACGACGCCGATGGGGACCGGACCCTCGTGTCCCGGTTCGACGAGGGCGAGGGTGGCGTTGACCGTGCACTCGGTGGGTCCGTACGCGTTGAACAGCCTGCGGCCGGGTGCGTACCGCTCGATCAGCTGCGGGGTGAGCTTCTCGGCGCCGAGCATCAGGTCGACGCCGTCCGGGATGGGATGCTCCGGCGGGAACGCGGCGGCGAAAGACGGTGGCACACCGACGAAGTTCACGTCGTGTTCGGTGATGACGCGGGCGAGGGGCTCGCCGGGGATGCGGTCGGCGTCCGTCGCGACCACCAGCGTTCCGCCCGACAGCACTCCCCACATGATCTGCCAGAACGCGAGGTCGAAGCTGATGGACGAGAAGTGCAGCGCCCGCGTGCTGTGGTCCATGCCGATCACGTCGGACTGCAGCGACAACAGGTCCGCGATGCCGAGGTGGGGGACGACGACGCCCTTGGGAACGCCCGTCGAACCGGACGTGTAGATGAGATACGCGGCGTCGTCGAGTTGCAGTGGCCTGCTGCGGTCGGCGTCCGTGGGGGTGCCGGCCGGCTGGGTGTCGAGCAGCGCCCGCAGGTCCGGATCGTCCAGGTCGAGGATGGGAACCTCGGTGCCCAGCGGGGTGCGGTCGGGCACGCCGACCGACGAGGTGAGGATTGCGACCGGAGTGCCGTCGGCGAGCATGTGCGCGATCCGGTCGGCCGGGTACGTGGGGTCGACGGGAAGATATGCGGCACCGCTCTTCAGCACGGCGAGAACACTGATGATCAGCTCGGCGGATCGGTCGAGGGCGAGCGCGACCACGTCGCCGGGGCCTGCCCCCTGCGAGATCAGCAGGTGCGCGATCCGGTTCGCGCGTTCGTCCAGTTGCCGGTAGGTGAGGGACACGGCGGGCCGCACGCCGGATCCGACGGCGAGGGCCTCGGCGTCGGGGGTGCGGGCCACCTGCTCCGAGAAGTACTCGTCGAACGTGCGCGCGGGGATGGAGTGCTCCGCGTGGGACCACTCGCCGAGCACCCGATCCCGCTCCTGCGGGGTCAGGATGTCGAGTCTGCCGATCCGCTGCTCGTGATTCGCGACGAGCCGCTCGATCACCACGGCGAGGCGGTCGGCGAGAGATTCGACCGTTGCGGTGTCGAAGAGTTCGGTCGAGTACTCGAACGTGACGTCGACTCCGCCGCTGTCGGGACGTTCCTGGAAGCGCAGCGCCAGATCGAATTTCGCAGTCGTCGCGTCGAGCATCCGCACGGACGCGGTCGTCCCGTCGAAGCGCTCCGCCGTGCCGTCCTGTTTCCAGTGCGAGAGCATCACCTGGAACAGCGGGTGCCGGGCCGACGACCGTGGGGGATTGACGAGTTCCACGATGCGGTTGAACGGCACGTCGGCGTGGTCGACGGCGTCGAGGTCGACGGCCCGGACCCGATTCAGCAGCTCGTCGAACGTCGGGTCGCCCGAGACGTCGGTCCGCAGGACCACCGTGTTGATGAAGCAGCCCACCATGGCGTCGAGGTCGGGGTGACTGCGACCGGCGACGGGCACGCCGAGGGCGATGTCCTCTCCGGCGCCGAGCCTTTCGAGGAGCACGGCCACCGCGGCATGGACGATCATGAAGAAGCTGGCGCGCCGCTCGGCGGCCAGCGCATCGACGGCGGCGTGCAATTCGGGCGACAGCGTGCGGTGGACGCTCGCGCCGCGATTGGTGGGCAGGGCGGGGCGCGGGCGGTCGGTGCGCCAGCCCAGTTCGAGTGGCAGGCCGGCGAGTTGCTTCCGCCAGTAGTCGAGCTGGCCGGTCAGCAGGGCGGTGTCCTCGCCGGTGCCCGCGCCGATCCGGTTGCGTTGCCACACTGCGACATCGGGGTACTGCAGCGGCAGCGGCGTGAATGCCGGGGCCCGGCCCGCGCGGCGGGCGTTGTACGCGAACGCGAGATCGTCCAGCAGCTTCGACTGGGACCATTCGTCGCCGATGATGTGGTGCATCAACAGGACCAGCGTGTGCTGCGGCTCGTACAGCACGGCCCGCAGCGGCGGCTGCTCGGTGAGTCCGAGCCCCACCGTCGTCATCGCCGCGATGTGGCCCTCGATGTTGCCGACGTTGTCGACACGCTCGAGCCGGACCTTCGCATCCCCGGCGGGAAGCACCACCTGGTGAGGCGCCGCGTCGACGAGGGGGAACACCGTCCGCAGCGACTGGTGACGGGTCACGACGTCGCCCAGTGCCGCGGACAGGGCGCCGGGTTCGAGGCCGTCCCCGAAATCGACGGCCAGCGCGAGCAGGTACGTTCCGCCGCCGGCCGCGCTGTCGAGGAACCACAGGCGTTCCTGCGCGGGCGACAACGGCACCGGCGTGCCCTCGGGAAGCTCGCGCGGGGACGGCCTGCTCGCGGACACCCGCTCGCCGGCATCCTCCACGAGCGCGGCCACCGCGGCGACGGTGGGGTTCTCGAACACCGTCGCGACCCGCAGCGGCACATCCAGTTCCGCGGTGATCGCGGACACGAGGGCGGCGGCGAGCAGGGAGTTGCCGCCCAGCGCGAAGAAGTCGTCGTGGACGCCGACCTGCTCGGCGCCGAGGATCGAGGTGAACAGCGGGAGGATCCGGGCCTCGGTGTCGGTCCGCGCGACGTCGCCGGCATGTCCGAGCCACCGGGGAGCGGGCAGCGCGTCCTTGTCGACCTTGCCGTTGTGGGTCAACGGCAACCGGTCGAGGGTCACCAGTGCCGACGGTGTCATGTATCCGGGAAGCGAGCGGACGAGGTGCGCCCGCACCCGGTCTTCGACGGCGTCGTGTGCCGCGCCCGGCCGGGGCACGACGTACCCGACGATCCGCTGGTCGCCGCCGGCCTGCTCGTGGACCGTCGCGACCGCCGCCTGCACGTCGGGAACCGCGGTCATCGCGGCGGTGATCTCGCCGAGTTCGACGCGGTAGCCGCGCAATTGGATCTGGTCGTCGATCCGGCCGTGGTAGTGGAGGGCGCCGCTCGCGTCGTAGCGGGCGAGGTCGCCGGTGCGATACATCCGCGTCCCGCCCGGTGTGAACGGGTCGGCGACGAACCGCGCCGACGTCAGGTCGGGGCGCCGGAGGTAGCCCGGGGACAGTCCGGGGCCGGACACATAGATTTCGCCCGTGACACCGGGCGGCACCGGACGCAGCCCCGGCCCGAGAACGTAGGTGCGCAGGTCGCCGAGCGGAACCCCGATGTCCACGACGTCGGCCGCGGTGACCTTCGTCGCGGTGACGTGGACGGTGGTCTCGGTGATGCCGTACATGTTGACGAGTTCGGTTTCCGCGCCCGTTTCGGCGGCGGTGAACCAGGCGCGCAGGACCGCCGGATCGAGGGCCTCACCGCCGAACACGACGTACCGCAGTCGCAACCGGTCGAACGAGTCCGCGCGGACG
>JBCEBZ010000070.1:18889-25620 GCA_039206675.1 Rhodococcus sp. (in: high G+C Gram-positive bacteria)
TGCGTCGACCAGATGCCCGAACGCGGACGGCGTCTGGTTCAGGACGGTGACACCCTCGTCGACGAGTAGGGCCGCGAGGTCGGCCGGTGACGTGAGGGTGGCCTCGTCGACCGTGACGAGGCGGCCGCCGTGCAGCAGCGCACCCCAGATCTCCCACACGGAGAAATCGAACGCGTACGAGTGCAGCAGCGGCCAGCAGTCGTCCTCGGTGAACGTGAACCAATCCCGGGACACGTCGAACAGGCGCATCACGTTGCGGTGCGGAATCGGAACGCCCTTGGGCACACCGGTGGATCCGGACGTGTAGATGATGTACGCGATGTCGTCGGCGCGCACCGGATTGTCGAGTTCGCCGAGGTCGGACGGTTCGGCGTTCTCGTCGATCCGGGGGAGGTCGCCGAGCAGATCGGCGGATCCGATTCCCAGCGTCGGCTGCGCGTCCCGCAGGATGAACCGGGCCCGCTCGGCCGGAGAGGACGGATCGATCGGCAGGTAGGTCGCGCCGCTGCGGAGAATCGCGAGGACGGCGACGATCAGGTCCGTGCCGCGGGGGAGGCTGACGGCCACGACCGTGCCGCGTCCGGCACCGGCCGACCGCAGCTGCCGGGCCAGGGCGGCGCTGCGATCCGAGAGGTCCCGGTACGTCAGATCGTTCACCGCGACACGGTCCGGACGGGTGCGCACCTGGGCGAGGAAGGCGGAGACGATGCTGTCGCTGTCGGGGGGTGCAGCATCGGTGGTCCGGTCGAGTCCGGCCGCCGACCGCCACAATTGCAGTTCGTCCGGCGCGCCGACATCGACGACGGCGACGGGTTCCGTTGCCACGGAGATGCTTCGGAGGTAGTGCGCGAAGCGGTGTGCGTGGTTCCGGATCTCGGCGTCCGTGTAGACGTCGGGATTTCCGGCCCATTCGAGCGTGAGTTCGTCGCCGGCGCCGGAGACGGAGATCACCACGTCCTCCACCGGACCGGTGGCCAGTTGGTGCACCGACCCGGAGGTGGGGCCGAAAGCGATTCTGGCGGCGAACGGTTTGACGTTCACCACCGCTCCGCCGGTGACGCGGCTTCCGGCGTCCCGGACGCGCTGGAACGGGCGGGTTTCGGACAGTGCTGCGGCCACCCGGCCGATCACGTCGGCGAACGTCGGCCGGGCGTCGAGCGGAATGCGGAGCGGCACGATGTTCGTGGCCGTGACGGGCGACGCCAACTCGATTCCGTTGCGGGCCAGCACCGGAACCCGGAGCGTCACCTCCTCGCCTCCCGTGTGGGCGCTCAGGTACGCGGCGGCGGCCGCGTACACCGCCTCCGCCCACGTGGTCGCCTGCGCGGTGGCTGCCGCGCGCAGGCTCTGGGCGACGTCGGGGTCGATCGGGATCGTGCATCGGTGGGGATCGGGGGCCGGCCGGCGCACCGTGTCGCTGAAGCCGACCGGACGGGAGGCGGCAGGCGGCGTGCTGCCGGGGGCCGCGGCGTCGAACTCCTGTGCGGCCCGGACGTGTTCGCTCAGCGGCGGGAACTTGCCCGGTCGGGGTTCGGTGCCCGCGACCCGGGCCGCGTAGAGCGCCGCCACCCGGCGGGTGAGCAGCGAATACCCGTAGGCGTCCAGCAATGCGTGGGGTGCGCGGAGGTACCAGATCGCACCGGATTCGGCCGTGATCAGTGCCGTGCGCACGAGGGGAGCGGTGTCGAAGTCGAGCGGTCGGCGCACGTCCTCGCGCATCCAGTCGAGGGCCGCAGCCCCGTCGAGTTCGAGGCGCTCGAGTTCGGGTGCGCGGAGCGGATCGTGTACTTGGACGACATCGTCCGAATCGGCACCGGGTTCGGCCTCGAAGCGGATCGAGAGGACCTCGGCCTCCTCGATCACCGTGCGTACCGCCGCGGCGAGAGCGTCGACGTCGACGGGGGCCGCGACCTCCACGTATTCGGCTGTCGTGAACGCAGACCGGGTGGGGTCCAGATGGTGCCCGGCCCACAGTTCGCGCTGGGCGGCGGTCAAGCTGACGTCGATGTCCGCCCCGGTCTGCGGGGTGGACGGCGACGATATCGAAAGGGACATCTAACAGGCGCTCCTGATGCTTTCGGCTTTCGGGCTTTGGGCTTTCGGGCTTTCAGCTACTCAGCGTGTCAGGTTAGCCTAACCACATGGGCCGTGGTGATCCGACCGCCGACGCACACCGGCGCAGGCTTCGGAAAGAAGCACTGCGCCGGAGTGGGGTCTCGGGGGTCGGGTCAGCCGACTTCGAGCGGGGACAGCGCCGAGACCAGCGCATCCGTGGTGGTCACCGAACCGCAGCGCTTGGCCGCGTAGGTGAGCGCCATGAGGTGCTCGTCACGGCTGAAATCCGCAGTCGCGTCGGAGACCAGGAACGGCTGGACGTCCGACATGAACGCCTCGGCGGCACTGAGCATGCAGCCCATGTGCGTGTAGACGCCCGTCACGATCAGCTGGTCGCGGCCGTGGTGGCCGAGCAACTGCCGGAGGTCGGTGCGCTGGAAGGCCGAATAGCGCCACTTCGTCACCTGGATGTCGCCCTCGCGGGGGGCGAGCGGCTCGACCACCTCGGTGTCGCGACCCGACGTCAGTCCCGGGCCCCAGAAGTCGGCGAGGATGCCGCGACGGGACGGGTGCTGGTCGCCCGGCTGCATCGTGTAGATCACGGGAATCCCGGCTTCCGAGCAGAGTTCGCGAATCCGGACCATGTTGGCCATCGCAGTCGACATCGGCTCCGCACGCACGTCGTACGCGTCGATGAAGTAGTTCTGCATGTCGTGGACCAGCAGTGCGGAGCGCCGGGGGTCGAGGCGCCAGGACACCTTCGATTCGGGGACCTCGTGGATCTCCGGGATCGTGTAGGTCGAAATGGGCGGGATGGCCATAGGGTTCCTCACTGTCGGTTCTGTCGACTTCTGGGCGTATGCCGCGCGAATCGCGGGAAACGACAGCGCTCCGCCCCACCGCTCGCGCGTTCGGTTAGGCTAGCCTTTGCTACCTGGCTTCTGCAATCGCTACGTGTGCGGGTGCGCGGGGCACAGTAAGGTGACTGACCGGTGGGGGCCGGGCACAGGCCTCCGCGCCGGAGCCGCTGACCAGGAGAGACCGTTGACCAAGCTGCTGTTACTGCTGCTGATCGTTGTCGTGATCGTGGGCATCGTGCTGATCCTGCGAAATCGGTCCGGAAAGAACAAGGCTCCTGCTGCCAGGGTCGATCCGCTCGCCGACTACCCGGAGGTGTACGACCCCTACAAGATCGGAGTCGGCGACATCATCACGTACGCCGGAATCGATCACGTCGTGCGTGGAACCATCACCCTCGACGAAGAGGGCTACATCTGGCACGAACACCTCCTCGACGGGTCCACCGGACAGCGATGGCTCACCGTCGAGAACGACGAGGGCAACCTCGACATGACGCTGTGGATGCGCCGGGAGGGTACGGGACTCGAACCCGCCGGTGACGTGATCCTCGACGACAGGGTGCACCGGCAGATCGAGCGCGGCACCGCCTCGTTCACGGCGGAAGGCACCACCGGGACCGCACCCCAGGGCATCGTCGACTACGCCGATTACGCGACTGCCGACAAGACCGGCCTGCTGTCCTTCGAGCGCTGGGCGCGGACGCAGTCGTGGGAGGTCTCCACGGGGCGCGCCGTCACCCGGGGTGAACTGACCGTGATCCATTCCGGTCCTCCGCAGTGACACTGCACGTCCTCGACATCGAATCGCGGGATGTGACGGCCGAGGCGCTCGGTCTCGTCGTGAACGCCGAAACCCCGCCTCCGCTGGCCGAACTCACCATCACCTACGGCGACGACCGCGTGACTCTCGGAGTGCTCGGGGCGTCGCACGCGGTGACGGCGACCGCGGCGGGCAGCCGGATCACCGAGCAGGTGTCGTGCGACGCGATCCGGGCCGGCGGCAGACCGCTGCCGGTGTCCGACAGCGCGAACGGGTACCGCTTCGACTCGACCACCGACATCGTCGACCGCGCCCACCTCGAGCAGACCGCCGACTGGCTGCGGCGGCAGGCCACCGAGGCGGAGGGGTGGATCTGCGGGGCGTTCCCCGGAGACCACACCGCACTGACCGCGCTCACGGCGACGCGTGAGCATTCCGGCGGATGGGTCTGGCAGACCTGGCATCTGTACCCGGGAGACCATCTGTATGCAGGAGACGAGGGCGGGGTGATCGTGAAGACACGAAGCAGGTGGCTGCCGTGAGCCGGTTCGGGAGACATGTGCGGCTCGCCCCGATGCTGCTCCTGGTATTGGCCGCGACCGCGTGCGGCGGCGGGGTCCGCGATTACATCGCCGACACGTACGCCCTGCAGAACACCGCGGGCGACGCGAAGACGTACACGTCGAAAGACCCGGTGGGCTCCACCGTCTCGACGATCGTCGCCGAAGAGCCGCCGGCGGCCCGGAAGGCCGACGGCGGCAGCGAATACCTGCGCTACGACGACGACATCGTCACGGTCAGCGCCGCGCCGGGCGGCGGCAGTCTCGTGCGCGTCGAAGACATCGACGGACGCTACCGAAGCGGCGGGTACGCCTATCTGGGGCCCGGTTTCAACCCGGGCTCACCGGCGGGCGGCGCCGGCGGCAGCGGCGGATCCGGCAGCGCGAAATGACACAGACCACTCGACTCGGGAGAAGCGCGTGAACACCACCTACACGGCGGCAGCAACGGAAATCGGCAGCGTCGACGTCGGACTGCTCGCCGTCGGCATGCTCGGCACCCTGGCGTACTTCGTCATCGGCATCGCCGTCCTCGGAGTCGGCTTCGCCGTCCTCGACCTCGCCACCCCCGGCAATCTCCGGCACCAGGTGTACGTCGACAAGAACCCCAACGCCGCGATCCTGCTGGCGTCGAACCATCTCGCCCTCGCCGTCGTCGTGGTCACCGCGATCCTCACCAGTTCCGACGGATTCGCGCAGGGACTCGCCGACTCCGCGGTCTACGGCCTCTTCGGGGTGCTGCTGCAGGTCATCGCGCTGCGCCTGATGAACGTGCTGCTGCCGGGGCAACTCGTCGGACTGGTCGGGAACCCGCAGATGTGCGGTGCCGCCTGGGCGGTCGGGGCGAGCCTCTTCGCCATCGGCCTCGTGAACGCCGCCGCACTCACCTGATCCCGTGAATGCTCCTGTCGTAGAGTCGGATTCCCGCACCGCACGCCCCCTGGGGCCCCGGGCCCGGGCGTTCCTGCTGGCCGCGGTGGCCGCCTGCGCGGCGTGCGGGCTGATCTACGAACTGGCACTGCTGACACTGTCGGTCAGTCTGACCGGCGGCGGGATCACCCAGACGTCGCTGATCGTGGCGGGTTTCGTGGCCGCGCTCGGGGTCGGTGCCCTCGCCGCCAAACCGCTGCTCTCCACCGCCGCCGCGTCGTTCGTGGTCGTCGAGATCGTTCTCGGACTCGTCGGCGGATTCAGCGCGGTGACGCTGTACGTGACGTTCACGTTCTTCGGTTCCAGCGCACTCGTCCTGGTGCTCGCCACCGCGCTGATCGGTGTGCTCGTCGGCGCCGAGGTGCCGTTGCTGATGACGCTGCTGCAGTCGGGCCGCAGCGACACCGACGCCGAGAGCACCGGAAAGGTGCTGGCGAATCTCAACGCCGCCGACTACGCAGGCGCCCTGGTCGGCGGCCTGCTCTGGCCGTTCGTCCTGCTGCCGGTCGCCGGAATGATCCGCGGCGCCGCGATCACCGGCATCATCAACCTCGCCGCCGCCGCTGTCGTGGCGCTGATCCTGCTGCGATGGCAGCTGAGCCTGCGCACGCGACTCCTCGCCGTCGTGGCGCTCCTCGTCGCCGCCGCCTGCATCGCGGTGCTGCTGGTCCGCGCCGACGGCATCGAGACCACGTCCCGGCAACGGCTCTACACCGATCCCGTCGTCGCCGCGGAACGGTCGCAGTACCAGGAGATCGTGGTCACCGAACGAGGCGGAGACGTGCGACTCTTCCTCGACGGCGACCTCCAGTTCTCCAGCGTCGACGAACACCGGTACACCGAATCTCTGGTGTACCCCGCGATGGCGGACGACCCGAAGCGGGTGCTGATCCTCGGCGGGGGTGACGGCCTCGCCGCCCGCGAGGTCCTGCGGTTGCCCGGCGTCGAGGACATCGTGCAGGTGGAACTCGACCCGGCCGTCGTCGAACTCGCGAACACGCGACTGTCCGGGCTGAACCGGGGTGCGCTGCAGGACCCGCGCGTGCACGTGGTCCTCGACGACGCGTTCCGGTGGCTGCGCGACGCACCCGACTCCGGATTCGACGCCGTCATCGTCGACCTCCCCGACCCGGACACCCCGGCCCTCGGCCGCCTGTACTCCACCGAGTTCTACGGCCTCGCCGCCGCCGCCCTCGACCCCGGCGGGCTGATGGTCGTGCAGTCGGGCAGTCCCTACTCGACGCCCGACGCGTACTGGCGTACCACCTCGACCGTCGCGTCGGCGGGCCTGGCCGTCACGCCGTACCACGTGCTGGTGCCGAGTTTCGGGGACTGGGGGTACGTCCTCGCCCGGCGCGGTCCCGAACCACCGGCCCTGCGCCTGCCCCGCGACGTCCCCGAACTCCGCTTCCTCGACGAACCCACCCTCGCCGCGTCCGCGATCTTCCCGCGCGACCGTCCCCGCCGCGAACTCGAGCCCTCGACCCTCGACCGGCCGCGCATCGTCGACGACATGCGGAAGGGCTACGAGCGCTGACGCACCCGTGAGTACTTATTAACGTCGGG
>JBCEBZ010000071.1:0-6670 GCA_039206675.1 Rhodococcus sp. (in: high G+C Gram-positive bacteria)
ACCCTGAACCGGACCCCGACGCGACCCCGAGATCTACGACGACGCCTGCGCCCAGAACCGCTTGGGGATGCGGCCCGCGTGCCGGGCCTCGTACCCCGCCACCACGGCCCCGCGCATCGCCGACGCCATCAGCGCCGGATCCTTCGCCCTGGTCACCGCCGTGGCCAGCAGCACGGCGTCGCAGCCGAGTTCCATCGCGAGGGTCGCGTCGCTGGCGGTCCCGATGCCGGCGTCGAGGATGACCGGCACCCCGGCACCCTCCACGATCATCTCGATGTTGTGCGGGTTCGCGATACCGAGCCCGGTGCCGATCGGCGAGCCCAGCGGCATCACGGCCACGCAGCCGACGTCCTCGAGCCTGCGGGCCAGCACCGGGTCGTCGGTGGTGTAGGGCAGGACGACGAATCCGTCGTCGACCAGTTGCTCGGCGGCGCTGACCAACTCGATGGCGTCGGGCATGAGAGTGCGTTCGTCGGCGATGACCTCGAGCTTCACCCAGTCGGTTTCGAGCGCCTCCCTGGCGAGTTGCGCCGTCAGCACCGCCTCGGCAGCACCACGACAGCCCGCGGTGTTGGGCAGCGGCGCGATGTCGAGCCGGCGCAGCAGGTCCAGCACCCCGGTGCCGCCGACGGCGTCGACGCGGCGCATCGCGACCGTGGTCAGCTCCGTGCCGGACGCGACGAGCGCCTCTTCGAGCACCGTCAGGTTGGCGGCGCCGCCGGTGCCCATGATCAACCGTGAACCGAACGTGCGGCCCGCGATCGTGAGGCCCTTCTGCACGCCGGAAGTCGCGTCAGCCACCCTGCACCGCCGTGAGGATCTCGATCTCCCAGCCCCGGACCACGAGCTCGTCCCACCGGGCGCGGGGGAACACGGCGCCGTTGACGGCCACCGCGATGCCCTTGGTCGGCAGGTTCAGCGCCTCCAGCAGCCCGGTGACGGTCAACGGTTCCGTGAACTCGTGATCCTCGCCGTTGACGCTGATGCCGATCGGCACCACTACTTGCTGCTCACTCATCTCTACCTCGCTACTTTCTCGAAACGTCCGGGGTCGGCGGCTTTCGCCTCGACCAGTGCCGAGCCCTCCAACAATGCCACCGTCGCGTCGGCGGTCACCGGGGTGAGCAGGATGCCGTTGCGGCCGTGTCCCGTCGCCACCACGACCCGATCGGACACCCGGCCGATCAGCGGCAGGTTGTCCGGGGTCATCGGACGCAGACCCGCCGAGGTCTCGCGCAGTTCGTACTCGCCGATGGCGGGCATCAGCGCCTCGGCGTCGGCGATCAGGTCCCGCACACCGGCCACCGTGACCTGCGTGTCGTTGCCCGATTCGTACTGGGTGGCGCCGACGACGATGCCGTCGGCACGCGGCACCAGGTAGGCGGGCCTGCCGTGGACGCTGCCGCGGATGGTCCGGCCCGGCGCGGGAGTCACCCCGGGACGGGCGCGCAACCGCAGGATCTCGCCCTTCACCGGGCGCACCGGAAGTCCCGGCCACAGGGCCGGTGACGCGATGCCCGCGGTGACGACGATCTGGTCCGTGCCGAGCCCGTCGAGACTGCGCACGGCCTCGGCGATCAGTTCCACCCCGGCGTCGACGGCGCACCGCTGCAACGCCTGCAACAGCAGCCTGTTGTCGACGGCCAGTTCGTCGACGGCCAACAGCCCCAATCGGACTCCGCGACCCAGCATCGGCTCGAGGGCACGGACTTCGGCACGGTTCAGGATCTGCAGATCCCGGCCCTGCGCCCCCACCCATTCGGCGATGGTCCGCAGGTCCTCGGCGTCGGCGCCGTCCAGTGCGACGGTGAGCGAACTCTCCGACGTGAACAGGTCGACGCCGGCTCCGGCCTCCAGTTCCTTCCCGAATTCGGGCCACCGGTCGAGCGACGCACTTCCCAGTTCGAGGACGCTCTCCTCACCGGGCCAGCCCTCCGACAACGGGGCGAGCATGCCGCCCGCCACCCAGGACGCTCCCGAACCGATCGACGGGTCGTACAGCGTCACCGACCAGCCGTTGCGGGCTGCTCGCCACGCAATGGACAGGCCGATCACTCCGCCTCCGACGACGGAAACCGATCTCGCCATTGAACTCCACCTCACTTCCTGCGCCGGCATGATCCGGGTCAGGTATGACGGTCGGGCTCGGCGTGAGCCCCTCTCAGCCCCACGTTCCCCGGGACTCCCGTGTTGCACTTTCACCGTAGAGGCTACCGTCATGCCGTGACCACCTCGCATCACAGCAACCTCACGGACCGTCGGCGCCGCCTCGGAACAGCACGTTTGTACCTGTGCACCGATGCTCGGCGCGAGAAGGGCGACCTGGCGCAGTTCGCCGAGGCCGCACTGTCCGGCGGCGTCGACATCATCCAGCTCCGCGACAAGGGCTCGGCCGGTGAGAAGAAATTCGGCACCATGGACGCCAGGGACGAACTGGCCGCGCTGTCGGTGCTCGCGGCCGCGGCCAGGCGGCACGGGGCGCTGCTCGCCGTCAACGACCGGGCCGACATGGCGCTCGCGGCCGGGGCCGACGTCCTGCACCTCGGCCAGGGTGACCTGCCCGTCCCCTACGCGCGGACCGTCGTGGGTTCGGACGTCCTGATCGGCCGGTCCACCCACAGCCGCGCGCAGGCCAGCCTCGCGGCGATCGAGGACGGCGTCGACTACTTCTGCACCGGACCGGTGTGGGCGACTCCCACCAAGCCCGGACGGACCGCGTCGGGCATCGACCTGGTGCGCTCGACCGCCGACTCCGAGCCGAACCGCCCGTGGTTCGCGATCGGCGGCATCGACGAGTCCCGGGTTCCGGAGATCCTCGCCGCAGGTGCCGACCGCATCGTCGTCGTGCGGGCCATCACCGAAGCCCACGACCCGCAGGCGGCCGCGCGCTCTCTGTCCGCCCTGCTGCAGAAGAACGCTTAGGTCACGCCTGGTCGAGCCAGTCGCGCACCGTCGCGGGCGACAGGACCACGACGGTGGCGGGCAACTGTTCGATCAGGTGGGGGTCGGTGGTGACGACCGCGGTCACCGTGCCCAGCGTGGTGCCGTGACCTGCCGGTTCGGCGAGGCGACCGACCGTGTCCAGTGCCTCGAGCACCTCGATGCGCGGCAGCCACCCGTAGGTGCCGTCCGGTAGGTGCACCGTGCGGGGCAGCGCCCTCGACAGCTGCGCCGGCGCGCCGCTCTCGCCCAGCACGTCGTGCCGGTCGAGCAGCAGTCGCACCTCGGTGGTGCGCAGCCCCGGCCACCCCACTTCGAATCCGGGGTGCAGCGGCAGCCCGGCGACGTCGGTTTCCCGCACCCAGCGCAGTTCGGTGCTCTCACCGTTCGCGACGGTGGGTAGCGGGCGCTCGGCGTCGGCGATCACCGTGGTGTAACTCCAGCCGCTCGCGGCCTCCATGGTGACGACCTCGGTGCGGACCCGGATGGCCGCGCTGTCGATGCCGGCTTCCTCGTGCGCCTCGCGTACCGCGGCGTGGGTCGTCGTCTCGTGGCTGTCCCGGGCCCCGCCGGGCAGCGCCCACGTCCCGCCCTGGTGGCTCCAGGCCGCACGGTGCTGGAGCAGCACGGCCGGCGTCTCGTCCGGGAGCGGCGCACGCAGCAACAACCCGGCCGCACCGTGCTTGCCCCAATGACGACTGCCGTCCGGCCCGGTCGCCCAGCCGTCACCGTCACCACGCATCGACTACCCCTGTCCGACCTGATGGGTCTCCCTGCAGTTCCCTCACACTAACGGTTTCTGCCGGAAGTGCCCGATATCCCCAGTCACCGACTCCTGCTTATATGCTCCCCACAAGGTGCGGCCGTGACACGGGAGGGGTGCGACGTGGTTCTGCGTGAGGCGCCGTCGATCGAACCCCACGGCAGCCGTGCCCTGTCCGCCGCCGCGGACGACGACGTCGACCCCGCCGTCGCGCGCCGTAAGGAACTTCGTGCGTTTCTGGTGTCGACGCCCGCCAGGCTCACCGCCCTCGGCGCGCTCCTGGTGCTGCTCACCCTGACCGCCGGGTTGGTGGCCGCGTCGACCGTGAACGGCAGGGAAGCCACCCTCGACAGCGTCCTCGCCGAGACCGAGCCGCTGTCGTTCTCGGCGCAGAACCTCTACAGCGCGCTGTCGGTGGCGGACGCCGCGGCCACGACGGCGTTCATCTCCGGCGGCCTCGAACCCCCCGAACTCCGGGACACGTACGCACAGGCGATCGGCACCGCCTCCGCCGACCTCGTGTACGCGTCCGGCGGGCTCGCCCCCAGCGACCTGGACAGCCGGCGCCTGCTCGCCTCCATCTCCACCGACCTCACCGTCTACTCCGGTCTCGTCGAGACCGCACGGGCCAACAACCGGACCGGTCACCCCGTGGGCGCGGCCTACCTCAGCGAGGCGTCCACGCTGATGCAGACGAGCATGCTGCCGATGGCCCAGGAGTTGCACGCCCGGCAGGAAGCCGACGTCGCGGACACCCAGCGGGACTACTCCCGTCCGCCGTGGACGGCGCTGATCCTGGTCCTCGTCGCGCTCATTGCGCTGATCGTCGCGCAGGTCGTCCTCGCGAGGCTCAGCAGGCGCACGTTCAATCTCGGGTTGATCCTGGCGTCGTCGTGCACCGCGATCCTCCTGGTGTGGATGCTGGTCGCCGGATTGATCTCCTCGATCGACACCAAGCGCGCGCTGACCCAGGGTGCCCGCCCGATGCACGAGTTGACCGCGGCGCGCATCCTGGCGCAGCAGGCGCGCACCGAGGAGACGCTGAAACTGGTCCGCCGGGATTCGAACGGCGGCTACGACGCCGTCTTCGAGGACAAGTCCGGTCAGCTCGACGCCCTGCTGTCGGGCTACCCGCACGACGGCGACCGCGCGGTCGGCCACGAGGAGGTGGCGCGGGCCGAGGACGCCTGGAAAAGCTGGTCTTCCGCGCACGATCGCATGAACGAGATCCTCGCCCGGGGCGACTTCGTCTCGGCGGCAACGGTTGCCATCGGGCCGGGACCGTCGGATTCCGCGGCCCAGTTCACCGCCGTCGACGACGCGCTCACCGACGGGATCGGGACCGCCCGCGACCATCTGCGGTCGAACGTCGAGTCCGCGGCCCGGGTGCTGACCGCGCTCGGCTCCGGTGCCCTCGTCCTCACACTCGTCGCGTTCGGCGGAATTATCATCGGGTTGTGGCCTCGGTTGAGGGAATACCAGTGAGGCGGCGCCGGATCGCGATGGTGCTGCTGGCGGCCACGTTGCTGATCGGCGGGTGCGCCGAGGCCGCTCCGGAGCACGTCGGTTCGCCGAGCGTGTCCTACACCGAACCCCCGCTTCCCGCGGCGGCGACACCGGCCCCCGAGACCAGTGCCGCACCGCCTGCGCCCGCGAAGGACTGCGGCGACCCGACCGCGAGCCTGCGCCCGTTCCCCGACACCGACACGCCGATGCCGACGGTCGACGCCATCCGAGCGCGGGGGCGTCTCGTCGTCGGCCTCGACACGGGCAGCAACCTGATGAGTTTCCGCGATCCCGCGACCGGCGCCATCGAGGGCTTCGACGTCGACGTCGCCCGGGAGATCTCGCGGGACCTGTTCGGCGACCCGGATCGGCTCGATTACCGCATCCTCACGTCGGCGAATCGTGAGAAGGCGCTGCAGGAGTCGATGGTCGACATCGTGGCGAAGACGATGACCATCACCTGCGACCGCAAGGAACGGGTGGCGTTCTCCTCCGAGTACTTCGAGGCGCAGCAGCGGGTTCTGGTCGTGAAGGGCTCCCCGATCCGCAGCGCCGCCGACCTGGACGGGAAGCGGGTCTGCGTCGTCCGCGGCACGACGTCGCTGACCCGGTTGCAGCAGGTCGCGCCGACCGCCGAGATCCTCACGGTCCCGATGTGGTCGGATTGCCTGGTGGTCCTGCAGCAGCGGCAGGTCGACGCGGTGAGCACCGACGACACCATCCTCGCCGGCCTGGCGTCGCAGGACCCGTACCTCGAGATCGTCGGGGACAGCATGGGCGCCGAACCGTACGGCGTCGGGATCACCAAGGCGAACGAGGACCTCGTGCGGTTCGTCAACGGCACACTCGAACGGATCCGCGGCGACGGAACCTGGACCAGAATGTACGACCGGTGGCTGTCGGTGCTGGGCCCGTCCCCCGCCCCGCCGGCCGCCGTGTACCAGGACTGAGGGGACGCATGCCGCAACATTCGAAGAACCCCGAGGCCACCGACCAGGACCTCGCCACCCAGGCCGCCGTCCGGGAACCCGAGGACGAGGCCACGCGGGCCGCGGTCCGGGAAGAGCTGGACGAAGGACCGGCCACCCAGGCGGCGCCGACGTCCCGGCCGACCGGCGCGTCCGGCACCGGTCGCTCGACACGGTCACCGCGCACCCGGTCCGGGCAGCGCCTGCGTCTCGGCGGCGGACTCGTCGAGGTGCCCGTCGTCACCACACTCGACCCGGCCTCCGCGGTGATGACCGACCCGAAGGTCCCCGAGAGCAAGCGTTTCTGCTGGAAGTGCAACAAGCCGGTCGGCCGCGGCGGTTCCACGTCCGAGGCCTCCGAATTCGGTCTGTGCCCGTCGTGCGGAGCGACTTTCGACTTCCGTCCGCTCCTCGATCCGAACGAACTGATCGGCGGCCAGTACGAGGTGCAGGGCTGCATCGCGCACGGCGGCCTCGGCTGGATCTACCTGGC
>JBCEBZ010000072.1:0-6649 GCA_039206675.1 Rhodococcus sp. (in: high G+C Gram-positive bacteria)
ACCCCCGGCGAGATCGTCACCCTGGTGAACGACGTCCTGGCACCCGCTCCCGCCGCCGCTCCCTCCGCCGCGACGGCCGCTGCAGCACCCGCCGCCGCTGCGGCGGCTCCGGCAACGAAGCCCGAACCGGTTGCCCCGGAGAAGGAACCCGAGCCCGAGGCGGGGCCGAAGCACATCGTCGCGGTCACGGCCTGCCCGACCGGCATCGCCCACACCTACATGGCCGCCGACTCCCTCGTCGCCGCCGGCGAACGCGCCGGCGTCGTCGTCCACGTGGAGACGCAGGGGTCGAGCGGCAGCACACCGCTCGCGGCCGGCGTGATCGCGGGCGCATCCGCCGTCATCTTCGCCACCGACGTCGGGGTGAAGGGCAAGGAGCGTTTCGCGGGCAAGCCGGTGGTGGCGTCGGGCGTCAAACGCGCGATCAACGAGCCCGACACCATGATCACCGAGGCGCTGCGTGCGGGCATGAACCCGTCCGCGGCCACCGTGGACGCGGGTAGCGCGGGCGGCGCCGCGGACGAACCGGCCGGATCGATCGGCTGGGGCACCCACCTGCGTCAGGTACTGCTGACCGGTGTCAGTTACATGATCCCGTTCGTCGCCGCGGGTGGTCTGCTGATCGCCCTCGGATTCCTGCTCGGCGGCTACGAGATCTCCGGTCCCGCGGAGGACATCGTCCTCAACAACTCCCTCGGCCAACTCCCCGACGGTGGCCTGACCACCTATCTGGGCGCGGTGCTGTTCCAGCTGGGTTCGCTGGCGTTCAGCTTCCTCGTCCCCGCGCTGGCCGGTTACATCGCCTTCGCGATCGCCGACCGGCCCGGACTGGCGCCGGGCTTCACCGCCGGTGCGGTGGCGGTCTTCGTCGGCGGCGGATTCATCGGAGGCCTCGTCGGCGGTCTGATCGCCGGTGTGGTCGCGCTGTGGATCAGCCGGATCCCGGTGCCCCAGTGGTTGCGCGGCCTGATGCCCGTGGTGATCATCCCGCTGTTCGCGACGCTGATCGTCGGCGCGCTCATGTTCCTGGTCCTGGGCCGTCCGCTCGCCGCGATCACGACGGGCCTGACGGACTGGCTCAACGGACTGTCCGGCAGCTCGGTCATCTTCCTGGGCATCATCCTCGGCCTGATGATGTGCTTCGACCTCGGCGGCCCGGTGAACAAGGCCGCATACGCGTTCGCGGTGGCCGGCCTCAACGTCAACGACCCGGCCTCGCTGCGGATCATGGCGGCCGTGATGGCTGCGGGCATGGTCCCGCCGCTGGCGATGGCGCTCGCGTCGACCGTCCTGCGTCCCAGCCTGTTCAGTGAGGCGGAACGGGAGAACGGCAAGGCGGCCTGGCTGCTCGGCTCGGCGTTCATCTCCGAAGGCGCCATTCCGTTCGCCGCCGCCGACCCGCTGCGCGTCATCCCCTCGATGATGGCCGGCGGCGCCGTCACCGGCGCCCTGATCATGGCGTTCGACGTCACCCTCAGCGCACCGCACGGAGGAATCTTCGTCTTCTTCGCCATCGGCAACCTGCTGTGGTTCCTGGTGTCGCTCGCCGCCGGTGTCGTCGTCGCCGCACTGTCCGTCGTCGGCGCGAAGGAATTCATCAAGCCCGGCGCGTCCGACGCCGAACTCGACCCCGACGTTGCGACAGTCGCAGCGTAAGAGAAAACAGATCCACCCGTTCGACCCGCATCAACCCCACCGACAGAGGAGAGAGTCCATGCCCAGCACCACAGTCGCCGTCGGTTCGTCCATCGGCCTGCACGCCCGTCCCGCCGCCGTCATCGCCGAAGCGGTTGCCGCCGCCGGTGTGCCCGTCACCCTGGCAGTGGCGGACAGCGAACCGGTGGACGCCGGTTCCGCGCTGCTCATCATGACGCTCGGCGCCACCAAGGGCACCGACGTCACCGTCACCAGCGACGACGCCGACGCCGTCGAGAAGGTGGCCCAGCTGGTGGCGGCCGACCTCGACGCCTGACCGGTACCCGGCCGTCAGCTGGTGAGCCCCAGCCGACGGCCGGTCCAGTCCATCTCGCGTTCGAGTGCCGCACTCCAGGTTGCGCCCTCGTGGCCACCGGGAAGCTCGTAGTACCGCACGTCCAGACCGGCCGCCCGCGCGGCAGCGAACATCCGCTGCTGTTGCGGGCGGTATTCGTCGTCCGCGGCCCCGGCGACGAACACCCCGGTCAACTCCGGGAATCGCCGTGTCTTCAGCACGTCGGCCGGATTGACCGCCGCGAACGCCCGCTCGTCGCCGCCGAACGTCGCCGCGACCGTCGCCGCGTGATCACCGAGCGAGGGTTCGTCCTGACCGAGGAAATCGAGAAAGGTCGGGAAGATCCCCGGATAGTTCACCGCGAGCTGGATCGAGCAGGTTCCGCCGTAGGAGAATCCGCCGATCGCCCACTGCGCCGGATCGTGCGACACCTGCAGGGACGTCTCGATCCAGGCGGGAACGTCGTGGGCCACGTAGGTGGCGGCGTGGCCGAGCGCCGAATCGAGGCACAGCGGATTCGCGTCCTGCGCTCCCAGCGCGTCGACCACCACGACGACCGGTGCGAGTCCGTCGTGCCGTGCGGCGTACCCGTCCACCGTGGACGCCAGGCGCCCGCTGCTGAACCAGTCCTGGGGCCGCCCCGGCTGTCCCGCGATCATCACCAGGACGGGGAGCACCGCCCGGGGCGACGTCAGGTACGCCGGCGGCAGGTACAGCACGGCCGGCCGGGCCGCGAATCCGGATTCGGTGCCCGGGATCTCCACTTCGGTCACCACCCCGGAGCCGGGTGTGCGCACCGGACGTGTCCACGCCGAGTCCGTCGGGGTTCCCGACTGCACCGCGTCCTCGAACCCGGAGACGTCGCCGAACGACACCGGCCGGACACCGGTCGGTGGGCGGTGCCCCACCAGCGAGCCGACGGTCGGGAAGACGCCGACCTCCGCGTTGACCTGGCCCACCGCCGCGGCCGCGACCACGGCAGCCGCCACAGCGATCACCCCGGCCCTCCGGACTCCGGGTTTCCGGTGCACGAGCACCGCGGCGAGGACGAGGATGCCGACGGCGAGCCAGATCCAGGCGTACCCGGCGAGGGGTATCTGGTTGGGCAGCGGACGGTACGCCGCCCACACGGCGCCTCCGATCACGGCGGTCACGGGCACCGCGACCGCCGCCGCGCCGACCACCGGAGGTCTGGCGGAACGCGTCACCGCGAGCAGCGCGACGAGACCCGCCACCACGGCGGCCGTCGACGCGGCCCGGGCGCGACCGTGCTCGAGCGACAGGTGGGCGATACGCGACAACAACTCGTGGGCGTGCACAGCGCCCAGTATTCACACCCCGTCACGGACCGAAAGAATCAGGCTCGCAACATTTCTCGCAAATCAGACCTATCGGGCACGACGGCGGACGAAGTAGCCGGTGGCCACGACGAGCACGACCACCACCCCGCCGATCCCCCACAGCGCTCCCGGCGACTGCGCCGACGTCTCGTCCGCGGCCGCCTGGGCGTGGGCCCGCTCCTGCACCCTCGACACCGCGCCGGGCAGCACCCGAATCGGTGGAACGGGCCCGTCCCTTGCCTCGGAGGCGATCAACAGGTCGCCGTTCTCCGTGAACGCGACCGACTCCCCCTGTGGCTGCTCCGGCACGTGTGCGCGCACGGCGGGTCCGGCCGCGAACGCCGCAGCCAGGTCGCCGTCCGGGGCGGAGAACAGGAACACGTCGGAGTAGCTGCGCACGGCGGCGACGGTCCCGTCGGCGGACACGGCCCCGCCGGTGAACATCGTCGAATGCACGGCCGGGGCGGTGGTGCCGCTGCCGGTCGTCGCATTTTCGGCGCCGTTCGTCTCCGACACGTCCAGCGTTCCGACCTTCTCGAGCGGGGTCGGACCGGGGCTGGCGAGGTCTCCCACGGCGACACCGCCCGCGGGCCGGTACACGTTGCCCGCCCCGAACACTTCCTTCGTGACGATCAGCGGGGTGCCGTCGCGCTGGACGAGGACGGTCTCGGCGTCGTGGGGGCCGTCCGGATACGTCAGCCGATGCAGTTCTCCCGCGCCCGTGTCACGGTCCATCGCGATCAGCGCCACCGTCTCGCGCCGGCGTCCGTTGTCGCCGGTGTCGGCCAGCCGCAGCCGGCCGTCGGGGCCCGTCGCCATGTCCTCGACGTCGTACGGATCGACCGGTAACGGAAGCCAGCGCTGCACGGCGCAGTTCCCGTCCATCACCGCGACCGCGCGATCGGACCCGCTGTCGCCGACCGCGTAGAGCAGTCCGCCCGCCGACACGAGCCCCGACAACTCTTCGAGCGAGGCCTCGTCCGGGGTGCCGGCCGCGGAATCGTCGGGAGTGCACAGCGAACCGAACTCCGACGCGTCAACGGCGGTCTGGTCGCGGAAGAACGGCTCGGCCGAGCCCACCCCCGACGCGACGAGGGGTGCGCACGCCGCGAGCGCGGCGACCGCCACGCGGGCGGACCACCGCGAGCGGTCAGGCACTGCCGCTGTACTCGACCAGTGCCGACGCCAGCGCTTCGGGCACCCGCGCGTGGACGCGTGTGCCGTCCTCCTCGTGCGAGGAGTCGAGGATCTGACCGTCCGAGTGGATCCGGGCCATCAGGTCACCCCGGTTGTACGGGAGGAGAACGCTGACCTCGATCTCCGGGCGGACCAGGACGTCGCTCAGATGTGCCCGCAACTCGGCGATGCCCTCCCCGGTCCGGGCGGAGACGAACGACGCACCGGGCAGCAGGCCACGCAGCTGGGTCAACGTCACCGGGTCGGCGGCGTCGATCTTGTTCACCACGATGAGCTCGGGCGGTGCCGCGGCGTCGTTCTCCCGGATCACCTCGGTGATCACCTCGTGAACGGCCTTGATCTGATCGGTGGGCAGCGGATCCGAACCGTCGACCACGTGCAGCAGCAGATCCGCGTCCGTGACTTCCTCGAGCGTCGAACGGAACGCCTCGATCAGCTGCGTCGGCAGGTGCCGCACGAAGCCGACGGTGTCGGTGAGGACGTATTCGCGGCCGTCGTCCAGCGCCGCCCGCCGGGTGGTGGGATCGAGGGTGGCGAACAACGCGTTCTGCACCAGCACCCCGGACCCGGTCAACGCGTTGAGCAGGCTCGACTTGCCGGCGTTCGTGTACCCGACGATCGCGATGGACGGGGTCTCGCTGCGCAGGCGCCTGGTGCGTTTGGTGTCGCGGGCCGCCTTCATGCCCTTGATCTCGCGACGCAGCTTCGCCATCCGTTCACGGATGCGACGGCGGTCCGTCTCGATCTTGGTCTCACCGGGACCACGCAGACCCACGCCGCCGTTGCTGCCGGCGCGACCACCCGCCTGCCGGGACATCGATTCACCCCAGCCGCGCAGCCGGGGCAGCATGTATTCCATCTGGGCCAGCGCGACCTGCGCCTTGCCCTCCCGGGACGTGGCGTGCTGGGCGAAGATGTCGAGGATGAGGGCGGTCCGGTCGATGACCTTGACCTTGACGACCTTCTCCAGCGCGGTCAGCTGCGCCGGGGTGAGTTCACCGTCGCAGATGACGGTGTCGGCGCCGGTGGAGAGAACCACCTCGCGGAGTTCCTCGGCCTTGCCGGAACCGATGTAGGTGGCCGCGTCAGGCTTGTCCCGCCGCTGGACGAGACCCTCGAGGACCTCGGATCCGGCGGTCTCGGCCAGCGCGGCGAGCTCGGCCATGCTGGATTCGGCCTGCGCCGCGGTTCCCTGGGTCCAGACACCGACGAGCACCACGCGTTCGAGGCGCAGCTGCCGGTATTCGACCTCGGTGACGTCGGTGAGCTCGGTGGAGAGCCCGGCAACCCGGCGCAGCGCGCTGCGGTCCTCGAGTTGCATCTCGCCGACCGAAGGGCGCCCGTCGTCGTAGGCGAACTCGGTGGAGTCGGAGATCGGCGATTCTTCTGTGCGATGTGTTTTCGTCATACACCCTCATGATCCCACGGAATGTCGAGGGCGTGCACGCGCATTTCGCGCAGGGCGATCAGGCGAGACCGTTCCACCAGCCGTCGTCGAGGTTCCCGGACGCCACCAGGACGGACGGTCCGCGCAACGTCGCCCGGCCGCCGGACAGCGCCACCGTGACCTGACCACCGGGAATGCGGACATTCACCTCACCGGAATCGGCGCCGTCGAAGCGCAGTGCGGCGGTGGCCGCGGCCACCGTGCCGGTGCCGCACGACCGGGTCTCGCCGACCCCGCGCTCGTGCACCCGCATGTCCACGGCGCCGGAATCGATGCGGGTGAGGATCTCCACGTTGACGCCGTGCGGGAAGAAACCGGGATCGAAGCCGGGTGCGGCCGTCAGGTCGAGGGCCGACAGCGACGCCGCCGTGAGGTGCGCATCGACACACGCCAGGTGCGGATTGCCGACGTCGATGCCGATGCCGTTGAAGACCTTGCCGTCGATGGTCGCGGCACTCGTTCCCAGATCCCGCACCACACCCATGTCGACGGTGACCTCGCCGGCCGAGCCGTCGGCCGAGTGCACGATCACCGGTTTGCCGCCGGCCCGGCTGCCGACCACGAACTCGTCGCGCGTCTCGAGGCCGGTCGAACGGAGGTAGTGGGCGAAGACGCGGACACCGTTGCCGCACATCTCCGCGATCGACCCGTCGGCGTTGCGGTAGTCCATGAACC
>JBCEBZ010000073.1:0-6641 GCA_039206675.1 Rhodococcus sp. (in: high G+C Gram-positive bacteria)
GCCAGGAGTGGCGCGAGGTATCCGGCGCGCAACCGGTGCCCGAGATCGTGGACGCCACTCACCCGACGGGCGCGCAGTGAGTTTGTGAGAGTGTGGAATTCGGATGCCACCGCGGTCTGGTTCCCGATGCGGTTCAGGATGCGGGTTCCGGCGGTCGTGCGGGAGCAGTATCCGTCGAACACGTCGTCCGCGACGGGACCGGCGGCCACCAGCTGCTCCAGGCCGCTCACGGAGAGCAGGGCATCGGCGCCGCGTTCGGCGATGTCGCCGCCCGCGGGGGTCGCGTCGACGGCGACGACCGCGCCGCCGCGCGCTGCCTCGGTGTTGGCGAGCCCGAGGGTCGTCGTCGTGGCGCCGGCTCCACCGCACGCCCCGAGAACGAGGGTCGACACCGGAAGTGCTTGCTGCAGTTGGTCGGTCACTTCGCGTCTCCAATGGATGTGATGTACGTGCGACCGTCGCGCTCGGCCGTGGTCACGACCTGTTCGTACCGTATTGTGGACCCGTCCGGCCGGAGTTCCGACAGCGTCACCGCGTAGCGGCCGGGTTCGGTCTCGGTGATGGTGAGGCAGTGCTCGGTGCCCGCCGGCACCGAGTCGATGCCGCCCTGGATCATCTCGGCGGAGCCCAGCGGCGCGTCGGGGGTGGCCACCTCGCGGGCCTTCGCGCCGCTGCGGGCGACGTAGTAGGCGTGATCGAAGGCCAGGATCGCGGCGACGCCGTCGGAGGTCCCGCCGGGACCGTTGCCGACGACGGTCGCGCCGTCCCGGGATGCGACGCACCAGCCCGAATCGGCGGCGACAGGGGTTCCCTCGGAGTTCGAGGTGGACACGGCGACCACTCCGACGACGACGGCGACCACCGCTGCGGCAGCTCCGGCGACCGCGAGTTTCCGCTTGCCGCGACCGTTCCGAACGGGCGGGGCGCTCTCGTGGCCCGGGCTCAGCCACGTCGGAGCGGCGGGTTGCTCGGGTTCCGCGACGGGAACCGCCGACCGCGGGGCCTCGGCCGGCGCGAAGGGTGGGTACCAGTGCGAGAAGCGGTCGAGGGGTGCCCTGTTCGGCGGTTCTGTCACAGTTGAATCCTCCACACCTCATTCCCCCGCGCGGAGCCCACCCCTGACGGGCTCCGCGCGGGGGAATCGGATCACACGTGCAGCGTCGCCTGGCTGCGCACGTTCACGCCGGCGATCGTGGTGGTCGCCGGACCGCTGTCGGTCGACTGCAGCTGCGGCAACTGCGGTGCGGGCAGGGACGCGATCGTCTGCACCACCTGCGCGAACGCCGGGGACCGGTCGGCGGCATCCGCGATCGCGGCGGCGATCGGTGTGACGTCGACGGGTGCCGACCAGTTCGTCGGGTGCTCGGCGTCGGAGTCGGCCGAGAACGCGGAGACGGTGGCGGCGGTCGGCGAGGACGGGTCGACGGCGATGCCCGCGGTTCCGGTGGCGTCACCGACCCGCCAGCCGATGGTCCCGACGTACCCCTCGGGGTTGCCGTACTGGCGGCCGTTGACGGCCACCGGCACCGCGCCGACCAGGGTGTCGACGGCCGCGTTCACTTCGACCACCGGCTTCGGCACGGGCAGGGCGGGGGCGACGGGTGCCTGGTGCGACTTCGGCATGTCGTCGGGGTCGATCCACACGGTCGCGGGCTGGGCGGCCTGTGCCTCGGCGACGACTTCCTCGGCCGCCGGCGCCGGGACTGCCGGGACGTCCAGCGCCAGGTCCGGAGCAGTGGGGTCAGCCGCCTCGCCGCCCGGGACCGCGAGCGGAGCCTGCGGGGGAGCGGGCGTCGTCGTGGTCGGGGCCGCCGGGTCGGTGACGCCCGGCTGGGACGTGCTGGGCGGCGTGGTCGGGACCGTCACGCCGGGCTGCGACGTGGTGGGCGCGGCCGACGGGTCGGTGACACCCGGCTGCGACGTCGACGGCGGCGTGGTGGGAGCGGCGTGTGCGGTCGCGGCCCCGAGCAGTGCGGCGGCGGACACCGACATCGCGGCGGCCAGAGCGTGCATGCGGATTCTCAAGTCTGAACTCCTGAAGTCGAACGGACACGGTTGATCGAACGGACTGGTGCTGACGAAGCAAACGCAGAAGAGATGCAGATCAGAGGCACCGAAAGAGGGAAGCGAGCACAGCAGAATGCGTCCACCGACACGGTGGATGTGTTGTTTCCCCGATGAGATCCGTCCGTGCTGCCGGCGCACTGCCGCAGCCGTCGTTCACCGCCCCCATGACCGCCCCCGGTTCTTTCTCTTCCCCCTACCGCGGCAAAGTACCAGACGGGCAACCGTTCCCGCGCCCCACAGCCCGGTCAGGCCAGGCCTGCGGCCAGCTTCACCGTCAGATCGCGCAGCGGACGGAGACGGCCGGTCATCGCGACGGAGGACATGGCGCGCGATCCGCGCACCAGCCGCCGCGTCGCGGGCCGGCGTGTGCGGTCGTAGCGGCGGAGCGCCGTGTGAATGTCGGTGTCGGCGGTGAGGAATCGGCCGAGCGTGACCGCGTCGACGAGGGCCTCGCACGCGCCGCGGCCGAGGTTCGGCGCCATCGCGTGGGCGGCGTCGCCGAGCAGCGCCGTGCTGCCCGACACGTACGACGGGAGGGCGGGGGACTCGTACAGGTCGTGGTGGAGCATCGCGTCGGGGGTGGCGGCATCGAGCACCGCCCGGACGTCGGCGTGCCAGGTCCCGAAGCGGGACCGGAGGAAGTCGAGGCCGCCGGGATGCCCGGCGTCGGTGCGGATGCACGCGAACCAGTTGACGAGGTCGCCGTCGCGCGGGGTGATCCCGAAAAGTGCGTCTGCGTCCCAGGTTTCGCTGACCGTGTCGCGATGTCCGGGCACCCAGCCGCGCCAGGCGGTGGCTCCCACATATCGTGGCTCGAACCTGTCGCCGAACAGCTGCGTGCGGGTCGGGCTGCGTAGACCGTCCGCACCGATCACGACGTCGTGGTCCGTCAGCGTGTCGAGGGCGGGAGCGGGGGTGCCGAACGCGATCATGCCGTCGGGCAGTGCCTCGGCGAGCGTGGTCAGCAGGGCGGGCCGCGACAGCAGGTAGGCGGTGCGGTCGCGGTTGTCGATGGTGCCGATCACGGATCCGTCGGGACGCAGGAGTGAGCCGCGGTGCTGGGGTGATCCGAGCGTGCGGACCCGGTCGCCCGCGCCGATCGCGTCCAGTGCGTCGAGGGCCTGCGGCCACATGCCGAGTGCGGTGCCCGACGCGGGCAGGGCGTCGGCCCGCTCGAACACGTCGACGTGCCAGCCGGCGCGGGACAGGTAGCGGGCGACGGCGAGTCCACCGATGCCGCCGCCGAGGACTGCTGCGGAGTGCGTCATGACCACCACGCTACTACGGGTGTAGTGAATTTACTACCGATGTAGTGTCGCGGGTATGGCTGACAAACGGGAGCAGGTGCTCGACGCCGCCATCGCGCTTCTCGGGACGAAGGGGGTCCGGGCCCTCACGCACCGCGGGGTCGACGAACTGGCCGGGATGCCACAGGGATCCACGTCCAACTACTTCCGCAGCCGGGGCGCGCTGCTCGAGGGGATCGTCACACGGCTCGTCGAACGTGACCGGGAGGACTGGGAGAAGTTCGCGCACCTCCGCCCCGACAGCACGAACGCGCTGGTCGACGCGCTGGCCGCCTTCGTGAGATTCTCCACTGGTCCGGACCGGACCCGCACGAGCGCGCGCTACGCGCTGTTCGTGGAGGCGTCCGTGACGCCGGGCCTCGGCGAGAAGATCGGTGATGCGCGCCGGGCGCTCGTGGAATGGGGCGCGGGCATGCTGGAACTCGTGGGTTCGAGAGACCCCGCCGCGGACGCCGTCGTGATCACCGACTACCTGGACGGTGTAATTCTTCACCAACTCACCGTCCCGGATCTCGATTTCGATCCGACTGTGGGAATTACAGCGCTCCTCGGCGCGCTCACTTAACATGTACACAGTGCAGTCGGACGAGGTCCGCCCTCGACAATGCCCAGTTCAGAGGGTAAATAGGCCAACCTAAGTTGTGTTTCGTCAGGGGTTCTGAATTATCGTTTTCGTTACACGTTGGACCCACGAAAGTCCGACCCGACCGAAAAGCCACGTCGCCTGGTGCGAGGACCACACCCAGCGTGCCGCAAAAGGGCGATAGCCGATCGGTGGTGCCGAGCACGTCGTGACGGCACCTGCATTGCAAGTTGATGGCCATCAGCGCTGCTGGTCGTCGGTGCATCTTTTGGCATACGAAGGCTAGGTATGAAGCAACTTCCAGGCCCCCAGGGGCTGTATCACCCGTCGAACGAACACGATTCCTGTGGTGTCGCGTTCGTCGTGGACATGAAGGGCCGCCGCAGCAGGGACATCGTCGAGAAGGCGATCACCGCTCTGGTCAACCTCGAGCACCGTGGTGCCGCGGGCTCCGAACCCAACACGGGTGACGGCGCCGGCATCCTCCTGCAGGTCCCGGACAAGTTCTTCCGCGCCGTGGTCGACTTCCCGCTGCCCGCAGCAGGCACCTACGCCACCGGCATCGCGTTCCTGCCGCAGAGCAAGGCCGACGCGCAGCGCGCCGCCGACGCCGTCGAGAAGATCGTCGAGAGCGAGGGCCTGAAGGTCCTCGGCTGGCGTGAGGTCGCGACCGACGACTCGTCGCTCGGCGCCCTTGCCCGCGACGCGATGCCGACGTTCCGCCAGATCTTCATCGGCAGCGAGAACGACGCCCTCACCGGACTCGACCTCGAGCGCCGCGCGTACGTCGTCCGTAAGCGCACCGAGCACGAACTGGGCAGCGAAGGCGCAGGCAAGGACGGCCCCGGTCGCGAGACCGTGTACTTCCCGAGCCTGTCGAGCCAGACGTTCGTCTACAAGGGCATGCTCACCACCCCGCAGCTCAAGGGTTTCTACCTGGACCTGCAGGACGAGCGCGTCGAGTCGGCCCTCGGCCTCGTGCACTCGCGCTTCTCCACCAACACGTTCCCGTCGTGGCCGCTGGCCCACCCGTTCCGGCGCGTGGCCCACAACGGTGAGATCAACACCGTCACCGGCAACGAGAACTGGATGCGTGCCCGTGAGGCGCTCATCGACAGCGACATCTTCGGTGGTCGCGACCAGCTCGAGAAGATCTTCCCGGTGTGTACGAACGGCGCCAGCGACACCGCGCGGTTCGACGAGGTGCTCGAGATGCTGCACCTCGGTGGCCGCAGCCTGCCGCACGCCGTGCTGATGATGATCCCGGAGGCCTGGGAACGGCACGAGAGCATGGACCCCGCCCGCCGGGCGTTCTACCAGTACCACTCGTCGCTGATGGAGCCGTGGGACGGACCGGCGTCGGTGTGCTTCACCGACGGCACCGTCATCGGCGCCGTCCTCGACCGCAACGGCCTGCGCCCCTCCCGCCTCTGGGTGACCGACGACGACCTCGTCGTCATGGCCTCCGAGGTCGGCGTCCTGCCGATCGACCCGGCCACCGTCGTGAAGAAGATCCGGCTGCAGCCCGGCCGCATGTTCCTCGTCGACACCGCCGCGGGTCGCATCATCAGCGACGACGAGATCAAGTCGGAACTGGCCGCCGAGCACCCCTATCAGGAGTGGCTCGACCAGGGTCTGACCCACATGAACGACCTGCCGGACCGCCCGTACACCTACATGTCGCACGAGCGTGTCGTTCTGCGTCAGCAGATGTTCGGGTACACCAACGAAGAGGTCAACCTCCTCGTCAAGCCGATGGCGATCTCCGGGGCCGAGGCTCTCGGCTCCATGGGCACCGACACCCCGATCGCCGTGCTGTCGTCGCGGTCGCGGATGCTGTTCGACTACTTCTCGCAGCTGTTCGCGCAGGTCACGAACCCGCCGCTCGACGCCATCCGCGAGGAGGTCGTCACCAGCCTCGGCGGCACCATCGGCCCCGAGCACGACCTGCTGCACCCCACCGCGGAGTCCTGCCGGCAGATCTACCTGCCGCAGCCGATCCTGCACAACGACGACCTGTCGAAGCTCATTCACGTCAACGACGACGGCGAATTCCCGAACTTCCGCAGCGTCATCGTCCGCGGTCTGTACCCGGTGGCCGAGGGCGGAGCGGGTCTGCGCAAGGCCCTCGACGACGTCCGCTACCAGGTGTCGGAGGCCATCGCCGGCGGTGCGCGCCTCGTCGTCCTGTCCGACCGTGAGTCGAACGAGACGTACGCGCCCATCCCGTCGCTGCTGCTGACGTCGGCCGTGCACCACCACCTGGTGCGCGAGAAGACCCGCACCAAGGTCGGTCTCATCGTCGAGGCCGGCGACGCCCGCGAGGTGCACCACATGGCGCTCCTCATCGGCTTCGGTGCGGCGGCGGTCAACCCGTACATGGCATTCGAGACCGTCGACGAGGCGGTGCAGAACAACGAGCTGCAGGGTGTCAGCCTCGACAAGGCCATCCAGAACTACATCAAGGCCGCCGGCAAGGGTGTGCT
This sequence comes from Rhodococcus sp. (in: high G+C Gram-positive bacteria), assembly GCA_039206675.1. GTDB lineage: Bacteria > Actinomycetota > Actinomycetes > Mycobacteriales > Mycobacteriaceae > Rhodococcus_F. The sequence continues at coordinate 6,444 of JBCEBZ010000073.1, forward strand.
CAAGGTGATGTCCAAGATGGGCATCTCCACGCTGGCGTCCTACACCGGCGCCCAGCTGTTCCAGGTCATCGGCCTGTCGCAGGAACTGGTGGACGAGTACTTCACCGGACTGCAGTCGAGCCTCGGCGGCATCGGCCTCGACCAGATCGCCGCCGACGTCGCGGTCCGCCACGCCAACGCGTACCTGGACCGTCCCGA
>JBCEBZ010000074.1:0-9633 GCA_039206675.1 Rhodococcus sp. (in: high G+C Gram-positive bacteria)
GTGCCGTCAACGCACTGTCCGCGTACTACCAGGACTCCCTGGACCCGGCCGACCCCGAACAGGTCGAACTGTCGACGATCCGTCTTCTCGCGAAGCTGCCGACCATCGCCGCCTACGCGTACAAGAAGTCCGTCGGACAGCCGTTCCTGTACCCGGACAACTCCCTGAACCTCGTCGAGAACTTCCTCCGGATGACGTTCGGCTTCCCCGCGGAGCCCTACGAGATCGATCCCGAGATCGCCAAGGCACTCGACATGCTGCTGATCCTGCACGCCGACCACGAGCAGAACTGCTCGACGTCGACGGTCCGCCTGGTCGGCTCGTCCGACGCCAACCTGTTCACCTCGATTTCCGGTGGCATCAACGCACTCTGGGGTCCGCTGCACGGCGGCGCCAACCAGGCGGTGCTGGAGATGCTCGACGAGATCAAGGCCAGCGGCAGCAACGCAGGCGATTTCGTCCGCAAGGTCAAGAACAAGGAAGACGGCGTGAAGCTCATGGGCTTCGGGCACCGCGTCTACCGCAACTACGACCCGCGCGCGGCGATCGTCAAGCAGACGGCGCACACCATCCTCGACAAGCTCGGCGGCGACGACGAACTGCTCGACATCGCGATGGCCCTCGAAGAGGCGGCGCTGACCGACGACTACTTCGTCGAGCGCAAGCTGTACCCGAACGTCGACTTCTACACGGGTCTGATCTACCGCGCGATGGGCTTCCCCACGCGCATGTTCACCGTTCTGTTCGCCATGGGCCGCTTGCCCGGGTGGATTGCACACTGGCGCGAGATGCACGAAGATCCCGCTACGAAGATCGGCCGTCCGCGCCAGATCTACACCGGCTACACCGAGCGTGACTACAAGGACGTCACGGGTCGCTGATCGCGAATACCTGTGCCGAACCATAGAGCCCTCATCGAGGAGGACACATGACCAAGCCCGAGATCGAGTTCCAAGAGGGCCCCGCCCCGACCGACCTGGTCGTCAAGGACGTGGTGGTCGGCGACGGCGCCGAGGCCGTCCCCGGTGGCACCGTCGAGGTGCACTACGTCGGCGTCGAGTTCGAGTCCGGCGAGGAGTTCGACTCCTCCTGGAGCCGCGGCGAGTCCATCCAGTTCCCGCTGCGCGGCCTCATCAAGGGCTGGCAGGACGGCATCCCCGGCATGAAGGTGGGCGGGCGTCGTCAGCTCACCATCCCGCCGGAGCTCGCCTACGGTCCCGCCGGCGCCGGGCACCAGCTGTCCGGCAAGACGCTGGTGTTCATGATCGACCTGCTGGACGTGAAGGAATAGTCTCTTTCGCTCCGAAGGCCCCGCATCACCTCACGGTGAGGCGGGGCTTTCCGCTTTCCGGGTGGTGTCGGTGTGCAGCTCCACGACGAGCCGTGCGCCGCCGAGCGGGCTGACCTCGAAACGTGCGCTGCCGTCGTGCAGGGCGGCCTGCTGGGCGACGAGCGCCAGCCCCAGGCCCGACCCGCTCTTCGTCGCGTTGGAACCGCGGTGGAACCGTTCGAACACCACGGACCGCTCGGCCTCGGGCACCCCGGAACCGTTGTCGTCGACGACGACGGTGGTGATGCCGTCGGCCGCTCTCAGTGTGATCGTCACCGCGGTGGCGCCGCCGTGCCGGACCGCGTTCTTGATGGCGTTGTCCAGCGTGAGGCGCAGCCCGCCGGGCATGCCGCGGACCGTCACCGGGGCCGCGTCGACGGTCACCTGCAGGCCGGGATTGTGCCGCATCGCCTCCTCCGCGGCGAGGTCGCTGATGTCGACGAGGTCGCAGTCCACGAAGTCCTTGTCGGTGGACAGTTCGCCGCGGGCGAGGCGCTCGAGGTCGGACAGTGTCGACTCCACCCGCCCCTGCGCCCGCGCGAGGTCGCGCAGGATCTCGTCCCGCTGCGGCTGCGTCAGGTCGTGGGTGGCGAGGACCTCGAGGTCGGTGCGCATCGCGGTGAGGGGGGTGCGGAGTTCGTGCGCGGACACGGCGGCGAAGTCGCGTGCGGTGGCGAGAGCGGCGGTGGTCGCGTCCTGCGCCTCGGCGACGTCGCGCAGCATCGACTCCGCGGCGGAGGCCAGTTCGTCGGCCTCCCGCACCCCCGAGGACGTGGGTGTCAGTTTCGGTTCGCGGCGCACGATGCGGCCGGTCAGGTCGACCAGGGGGCGCACCGCACGACCACCGAACAGCCACCCGAGGCCGCTGGCGGCGGCGACCGCGAGAACACCGACGAGGGCGACCTGGCGTTGCTGCTCCGACGTCACGTCCTGCGCTTCGGCGTACGGCACGGCCAGGGAGATCCGGGTGCCGAGAAGGGGAACGGTGGCGGTGTACGCCCGGTACCGCGTGTCTCCGACCTCGACGGTCTGCGTGCCCGGGTCCAGTTCCGGTAGCTGGGTGGGCGTGCTGACGAGGACGGTGTCGCCGTCGGCGGACCGGATCGTGATGGCGAACGCGCCCTTGTCGCCGAGGGCACCGAGGAACAGCCCGGCGGTGGCCGCATTGGGAACGAGGACGTCGGACGCCGTCTCCAGCCGCCGGTCGAGTTGCGACAGGTTGTTGCGGTTGATCGCCAGCGACACCAGGATGCCGAGCGCGACGACGATGATCGTCGCACCCAGTGCCGTCGCGGCGGCCACACGGGTCCGGAGGGAGAACGACCGTTTCACGACGGTTCCCGCAGCACGAACCCCACCCCGCGGACCGTGTGCAGGAGGCGCGGCTGACCACCGACCTCGAACTTGCGCCGCAGGTAGCCGACGAAGACGTCGACCACGTTGGTGTCGGCGACGAAGTCGTATCCCCACACCAGTTCGAGGAGCCGCTCACGGCTCAGCACGATGCCGACGTTGCGGGCGAGGACCTCGAGCAGTTCGAATTCCCGTTTGGTCAGCGTGACCTCCTCGCCCGCCATGAAGACCCGGCGGGCGGACATGCGGATCTCGAGCGCACCGATCCGGATCGGCGGCGACGCTTGTGAGTCGGCCGGCGCGGCGGTCGTCGTTCCGTGCCGCCGGAGCATCGCCCGGATCCGGGCGATGAGTTCGGCGAGGACGAACGGCTTGACCAGGTAGTCGTCGGCGCCCGACTCCAGGCCCGAGATGCGGTCGTCGACTGTGTCGCGGGCGCTGAGCACACAGATCGGGATGTCGTTGCTCATGGCGCGCAGCGCGGTCACCACGCCGGTGCCGTCGATGACCGGCATGTTCATGTCGAGCACCATCGCGTCCGGGCGTTGCTCGCTGACCACCCGCAGTGCGTCGGCGCCGTCGACGGCCGTGAGGACGGTGAATCCGGACAGGCGCAGGCCGCGTTCGAGGGACGTCCGCACGTCCTCGTCGTCGTCGACCACGAGGACACTGGCTGAGTCTGTGACGGTCACCCCTGCATTGTGCCGTGGGAGCGACCGCCGGACGTGCGGATGGCAGTTGTCGGAGCGTGTCTCGTCCGTACACTCGGGGTCGATGTTTTCTTCACTGCAGGCATTCGAACTGACCGAAACCAACCGTGACTGGCTGATTCACCGGCCGGCCGAGATCGCGACCTACGTCGTTCTGGCGCTCGTGCTGCGTTTCGCGTTGCACCGGATGATCGACCGGATGACGCGGCCCCGGGAGCCTTCGGACAAACCGGCCATGCTCCGCCCCCTGCGGGAACGCGCCCCGCGCGGCGTCAAGGAGGCGATGGTCAACGAGCGTCGCGCACAACGCGCCCGGACGATCGGGTCGGTGCTCAAGTCGACGGTGTCGATCGTGGTGCTCATCTGGGTGGTGCTGCAGGTCCTCGCGGTCCTGGGCGTCAACGTCGCGCCGTTCATCGCGTCCGCCGGTGTGATCGGTGTCGCACTCGGTTTCGGCGCCCAGAATCTCGTCCGGGACTTCCTGTCGGGCATCTTCATGCTGCTCGAGGATCAGTACGGGGTCGGCGACGTCGTCGACCTCGGCGAGGCCGTGGGAACGGTCGAGACCGTGGGTCTGCGGGTCACCACGATCCGCGACGTCAACGGCACCCTCTGGTACTGCCGCAACGGTGAGATCGTGCGGGTCGGCAACATGAGCCAGGGGTACGCGGTCGCGGTGGTCGACCTGCCGATCGCGCACGCAGCCAACGTGCAACGAGCGTGCGAGGTGGCGCTGGAGGCCGTTACCGAGGCCTCCACGGGCGACGCGATCGCGGCGGACGTGCTCGAACCCCCGGAACTGCTGGGCGTGAACTCGGTCACCGCGGAATCGGTCACGCTGCGGATCACCGCGCGGACCAAGCCCGGCAGGCAGTGGGCCGTACAGCGGGCGTTCGCCCGTGCGGCGCTGTCGGCCTTCGAGCACTACGACATCGACGCCCCGTACCTGTCGGTGCTGTCCTCCGCTCGCTCGTCCACCAACTGAGCGGCCCGCATTTCGTTACCGTGGCAGACATGGACACCGCACTCGTCTGGTTCCGCCGCGACCTCCGGCTCGGTGACTTGCCGACGCTGCACACGGTCGCCGAGTCGGGGGCACGCGCGCTCGGCCTGTTCGTCCTCGACGACCGGTTGCTGAATACGTCGGGCGGCGCCCGCCGGGACTTCCTGTTCCGCAGTCTCGCCGCACTGGACGACCGGCTCGACGGCCGGCTGCTGGTGGTGAAGGGTGATCCCGTCGACGTGGTTCCGCGGGTGGCGAAGAAGGTCGCGGCCGCCGAGGTGCACGTCAGCGCCGATTACGGGCCCTACGGTCGCGAGCGGGATGCCGCCGTCGCCGAGCACGTCGACCTGGTGGCCACCGGTTCGCCGTACGCCGTGGCGCCCGGCCGGGTGACCAAGGCGGACGGGGAACCGTACCGTGTGTTCACCCCGTACTTCCGGCAGTGGCTCGAGCACGGGTGGCGCGCGCCCATCGACACCGGTCCCGCGACGGTGGAGTGGATGGACCCGGACGACGTGAAGACGCGGCGGGTGACGATCCCCGAACCCGAATCCGACGGGTACGCCGCGGGTGAGGCGGCGGCGCTGGAACGGTGGGCGGAGTTCTGCGAGGACGACCTGGCCGGGTACGAGGACGCGCGGGACCGCCCCGGGCTCGATGCGACCAGCCGCATGTCGGTGTACCTGAAGTACGGCAACATTCATCCGCGGACGATGCTCCGCGATCTCGCCCGCCGCCGCAGCAAGAGCGCCGAGCAGTACCGGCGGCAGCTCGCGTGGCGGGACTTCTACGCCGACATCCTCTTCCAGCGTCCCGACAGTGCACGCGGTAATTACGATCGGCGCTTCGACCACATCCGCTACGACAGCGGGCCCGACGCCGAGGAGGCGTACGCGGCGTGGTGCGAGGGCCGGACGGGATTCCCGATCGTCGACGCCGGGATGCGTCAGCTGAAAGCCGAAGGCTGGATGCACAACCGGGTGCGGATGATCGTCGCGTCGTTCTTCGTCAAGGATCTGCACCTGCCGTGGTGGCGGGGCGCCCGCTTCTTCATGAACCAGCTCGTCGACGGCGATCTGGCGAACAACCAGCACGGCTGGCAGTGGACGGCGGGATCGGGGACGGACGCGTCGCCGTACTTCCGGGTGTTCAACCCGACGACGCAGGGCGAGAAGTTCGACCCCGACGGCGAATACGTGCGGCGGTGGGTGCCCGAATTGCGGGGGATCTCCGGGAAGGCCGTCCATGCGCTGAAAGACGGCCGCCCCGAGGACTATCCGCCGCCGATCGTCGACCACTCCCACGAACGGCAGGAGGCCCTGGCCCGGTACGGCGAGATCAAGACCCCGTGAGTACTTGTTAACCGCGGGCGGTTAACAAGTACTCACGGGTGCAGCTGCTTCTTCAGCGCATCGAGGACGGCGACGTCCTCGATGGTGGAGGGCACCGTGTATTCCTCGTGGTCGGCGATCTGCCGCATCGTCTTGCGCAGGATCTTGCCGGAGCGGGTCTTGGGCAGCGCCTGTACGACCGTCACGTCGCGGAACGTGGCGACGGCCCCGATCTGATCACGCACCATCGCGACGAGTTCGGTGCGGAGCGTCTCGGGGTCGATGTCGACGCCGGCCTTGAGCACCACGTAGCCGCTGGGCCGCTGGCCCTTGAGTTCGTCGCGGATCCCGACCACCGCGCACTCGGCCACCGCGGGGTGCCCCGCGACCACGGCCTCCATGCTGCCGGTCGAAAGCCGATGTCCGGCAACGTTGATGACGTCGTCGCTGCGCCCGAGGACGAACACGTATCCGTCCTCGTCGATGTACCCGGAGTCGCCGGTCAGGTAGTAGCCCTCGAACGTGGCGAGGTACGACTTCACGTACCGCTCCGGGTCGCGCCACAACCCGGCCAGGGTCCCCGGAGGCAGGGGCAGGCCGATCACGATGTTGCCCTCGGCCCCCGCCGGAACCGTGTTCCCCTCGCCGTCGACGACCTGCACCCGGTACCCGGGGACCGGGACGGTGGGGGAGCCGGCCTTCAGCGGCATGGGCTCGAGCCCGCGCAGGTTGGCGCAGATCGCCCAGCCCGTCTCGGTCTGCCACCAGTGGTCGACGACGGGACGGCCGAGGACCCGGGTGGCCCACGCGTACGTGTCGGGGTCGAGGCGCTCGCCGGCGGCGAACAGCGTCTTCAGGGAGGAGATGTCGTACTTCTCGATCTCCTTCGCGTCGGGATCGGCCTTGCGCACGGCGCGGATTGCGGTCGGTGCGGTGAACAGGGCCGACACCCCGTGATCGGAGATCACCCGCCAGAACGCCCCCGCATCGGGGGTCCCGACCGGCTTGCCCTCGTAGAGCACGGACGTGGCACCGGCCAGCAGCGGTCCGTAGACGATGTACGAGTGGCCGACCACCCAGCCGACGTCGGACGCGGTCCACCACACATCACCCGGCCCGATGTCGTAGATGTTGCGCATCGACCACGTGAGCGCGACGGCGTGTCCGCCGTTGTCGCGGATCACGCCCTTCGGCTTCCCGGTGGTCCCGGACGTGTACAGGATGTAGAGCGGGTCCGTCGCGGCCACCGGAACCGGCTCCGCGGGTACGGCATCCGCCACCAGTGCGTCCCAGTCGAACCACGCCGCCTCGCCGCCCCGGTAGTCGGCGGCCGAACCGGCGACCTGCTCCCGGTCCTTGACGATCACCGTGTGCGGAGGGGTGGCGGACAACTCCAGCGCCTTCGCCACCATCGGGAGGTATTCGACGGTGCGCCCCGGTTCGAGGCCGCCCGACGCCGTCACCAGCACCACCGGTCCGGCATCGTCGATGCGCGTCGCGAGTTCCTTCGCGGCGAAGCCCCCGAACACCACGGAGTGCACGGCGCCGATGCGGGCGCAGGCCAGCATCGCGATCGCCGCTTCGGGGATCATCGGCATGTAGACGATCACCCGGTCCCCGGCTACCACGCCCTGATCCTTCAGGACGCCGGCGAACCGGGACACCTCGTCGAGAAGTTCTGCGTAGGTGTAGGTGCGGGACGCGTCGGGGACCATCGCCGAGTCGTAGATCAGCGCTGCCCGGTCCCCGTTGCCGTCGCGCACGTGCCGGTCCAGGGCGTTGAAGCAGGTGTTCAGCGAGGCGTCCGGAAACCACCGGTACATCGGGGCGGCGGAGTCGTCGAGCGCCCGGGTCGGTGGCTGCTCCCATTCGACGGCGCCGGCGGCGGCGAGCCAGAACTCCTCGGGACTGTCGGAGCTCCGGCGGTAGACCTCGGCGTAGCTCTGGCCATGGTTGTCGCTCGAAGGCGCAGTTCCCGGGGAGCTCATCGATGCACGTCCTCTCGTCGTCCTCTGATCCGAGACACCCTATGCGACGTCGGGTGTCCGGGACACCGTCCGGACGGCCGGGTCTCCCGTCGCCCGGCGCAGTCGTGCGGTGTGCCGGTCAGAGACCCAGGGACCCGGCGATCATGGGCCACGAGTTGTGCAGGTCGTCCTGCCAGTAGCCCCACGAGTGGGTGCCGGTGGGCCGGAAGTCGTAGGTCGCGGGGATTCCCAGCGAGTTCAGCCGGTCGGCCAGCCGATGGGTGCACTCGTTGGTTCCGGCCTCGATGATGCCGCCGATGATCACCTGGTTGGCCAGGGTCCCCACATCTCCGTTGATATCCGGGCCGTTGAGGTTCTCGTGGATGCCGGGCAGCCCGGTGGCATTGCTGATGTACAGGTCGATGCCGCGCAGCTTCTCGGCGTTGACGACGGGGTCGTTGGCCACCCACGCGGGGTCGTCGGGCGGTCCCCACATGTTCTCGACGTCTCCGCCGCGGAAGCTGACGACGAACGTGACGTAGTCGCGGCCGGGCTGGGTGCTCGTCTCGGCGCACCCGCTGAACGCGCCCACCGCCCGGTACAGCGAGGGCGCCGCCTCGGCCAGGCTCAGGACGGAGGTGCCCGACATCGACAGTCCCGCGATGGCGTTCGCGCCGTTCGTTCCGAGTGTGGCGTCGACGATCGGGGGGAGTTCCTCGGTGAGGAACGTGGTCCACTTGTTCACGCCGAGGACGGGATCGGGCTTCTGCCAGTCGGTGTAGTAGCTGTACGCGCCGCCGACGGGAGTGACGACGTTGACGTTCTTGTCGGCGAAGAAGGAGACCACATCCGTCCGCGCCTGCCACGTCGCCGAATCCTCGCCGCCACCGGCACCGTTGAGCAGGTACAGGGTCGGCCGGGGGACGCTGGCATCGGCGGGGCGGATCACCTCGAGAAGGATCACCTTCTCCATCGCCGCCGAGTACACGAACATGTTCAGTTGACGGTCGTTGATCTCCTCGACGTGGTCGAGGGCCGATCCGTCCGTCGAGGCCGGCTTCTCGGCGGGAAGCGCCCGCCACTCGTCCGCAGACGCCGTCGCCACCTGACCGAACATGGCAGACGAGGCAATGACGGCGACCGCCAGGAGTGCCCGACAGAATCCGATTGCCGGGTGCCCCCGACGGCGTCCGATCGCGCTCATAGCCGCTCCTCGTGCTTGACTGCGGTGCCCGACAACCGTCTGTTGATACTCGGAAACATTCCCCGTTCACGGTAACCGGCAAACATTCCACTGGGCGGCTGAACGGACACCGGACTTCGCCGTGGCGGCGGACCTATCGTGGAAGCATGACGCTGCTCGCCGAAGACCTGCTGTTGCTGCTGCTCGATGACGCTTCGGGCAAGCCCGTCGTCGACGGGACCCGGATGTCGCGCGTCCTCGCCGGCGCCGTCCTCCTCGAACTGGCCCTCGGTGACGTCGTCACCCCGGCCGAACCCGGTGAGGACGTGAAGAAGGGGCGTCTCGTCGTGCGGGACGGCGCGCGGCCGCAGGACTCGCTGCTCACGCGGGCCGTCGACCTCATCGGTACGGCCAAGCCGATGAAACCGGAGACAGCGATCGAGAAACTCGCGAAGAACCTCCGCGACGACGTCTCGAAGCGCATCGTCGACGCGGGCTGGGTCCGCGAGGAGAAGGGCAAGATCCTCGGCCTCTTCCCCACCACGCGGTGGCCGGAGGTCGACGGCAGCCACGAACGCGCGTTGCGGTCCGAACTGAGCGCCGCACTCCTCGACGGGGTCGGCCCCACTCCGCGCACCGCCGCGCTCATCTCGCTCCTGTCCGCGGTCGACGCGGCCCCGAAGCTGTTCCCGGACGCCGATCGTCGCGCCGTGAAGAAGCGGGCGAAGGAGATCGCCGAAGGCGACTGGGCCGGTA
>JBCEBZ010000074.1:9733-25351 GCA_039206675.1 Rhodococcus sp. (in: high G+C Gram-positive bacteria)
ATGTTCGATACGGGGGTATTCGATCGGGGGATTCACGAGACGGTCTGCTGTCTCGCCGACGCGGAATCCGATGTGGGTCTGGTCGAGCTGATGACCGACCTGCATCGCAGTGAATCGGTGGTGGCCGAACGGAAGCTGGCGGTGATCGCCGAGCTGTTCGTGCGCCGCACTGCCGAGATCGAGTCCGACGGGGCGTGGACGTCGACCGCGCACGAAGTGGTCGAGGCCGAGATCGGTGCGGCACTCACCATGGGGCGAGCGGCAGCGGGCCGGCTGATCGGCCTGGGTATGTCGCTGCGCACCCGGTTGCCTGCGACTCGCGAGGCCATGGCGCGCGGCGACCTCGACATGTACCGAGTTCGCCTGATCGAGGACGCGACGGCAAACGTCACCGACGACTGCATCGGCGAGGTGGAACATCAGCTCCTCGAACAGGTTCTGGCCCCACCACGCTCCGGTGGAACCGGATTGACCGGCCGCAGGCTGACCAACGCCGCCAACCGCATCATCGCGAAGCTCGATCCGGACGGGGTGCGGGCCAAGCGGGAGAAGGCGCAGGCCGACAGGTTCGTCGGAGTCGGTGCTGCCGAGGACGGCATGTGTCGCATCCTCGGGTCCGTCCCTGCGGCACAGGGCCGGGCATTCGACGCACGGTTGCGCGAACTGGCGAACACCGTGTGCCCTAAAGACCTTCGAACCTACGAGCAGCGCCGGGTCGACGGATTGTCCGCTCTCATCGACGGTGCCGGGTACGTGAAATGCGAATGCGGGCAGAATGATTGCACTCAGGATTCGCGCATCGTGTCCACGGCGCGCAAGCCGCTCGTGCACCTGATCATGCTCGGCTCCACACTCGCCTGCGGCGATGAACCGGCCTACCTCGACGGCTACGGAATCGTCGACGCCGCGCACGCACGCGAGATCGCAGCCGCCGCGAACGTCGAACCGGTGCGGCCACCGAGCGTCACCGGGGCGACGACGTACCGTCCCGGTGCCGTTCTCGACACCTGGCTACGGGTGCTGGCCGGCGGCTGCGAATGGTTGCACTGCGATGTCGCGGCCTGGAACACGGACCTCGATCACCATCGGCCGTTCGATCACTCCGATCCCGCCGCCGGAGGTCCGACGGTGGCCGCGAACCTGACCGCCTACTGCCGAAACCATCACAGGCTCAAACATTCCGGCCACTGGCAGGTGGACGCCGAGGGCGGAATCGAATTGGTAGCGCCCACCGGGCATCGATACCGGCCGCGGTCGTCGGGGATCCTAGGTTCGCGCGGGCGTGACGGTGCTGCTGGAGGCGGCCACCTCGCGGACGGGGGAGTCCGCCGCACCCGCGAGCAGAACGCCGCTGCGCGAATCCGGGCCGAGCGCCGCCGACGTCGGGCGCACCTGGATGCGGCGCGGCACGGGTCGCCCGGCGCGCGAGCACCCGGCGCCCGCGCTGCCGGCGCTTGCATTGCTGAAGCCTGCACTACCGAAGCCTGCACTACCGAAGCCTGCACTACCGAAGCCGGCGCTCCCGATGTCTGCGCTGCCGGCGATCCGGCGCCGTTCTGACCGGCGGCGATTCCGGGCCCACCGCCTGTGTGCCGAAAAGGGTTACCGTGGAATACGGGTGGTTAGCAAGAGTAAAGAACTGTCCATGTGATTGCCACAGTTCGGACTCGGTTCGCCGCCTCGCAACTGACCATGCGCCGAAGGAAGAGCGCCAGCGACAGCCGGAGGAACAAATGTGCGGAATCGCCGGATGGGTCTCGTTCGATCGCGATCTACGCGTCGAGCAGTCCACCGTGGATGCCATGGCCGAGACGATGAACTGCCGGGGGCCGGACGATCGCGGCACGTGGGTCGTCGAACATGCAGCGCTCGGGCACCGAAGGCTCGCGATCATCGATCTGCCGGGCGGGCATCAGCCGATGAGCGTGGACACCCCCGGCGGGACCGTGGCGATGGTCTACTCGGGGGAGGTGTACAACTTCGGCGAACTGCGCGAGGAACTGTACGGGCGCGGTCACCGGTTCGCCACGAACTCCGACACCGAGGTTGTGCTCCACGGATATCTGGAGTGGGGCGAGGCCGTCGCGGAGCGGCTCAACGGCATGTATGCGTTCGCCGTCTGGGATTCGCGGACCGACACCCTGGTGATGATCCGCGACCGCATGGGCATCAAGCCGTTCTACTACTACGAGACCCCCGACGGGGTGCTGTTCGGTTCGGAGCCCAAAGCGATCCTTGCCAATCCGCTCGCCGAGCCGACCGTCACGATGGACGGGGTGCGGGAGCTGTTCGCATTCGTGAAGACGCCGGGCCACGCCGTGTGGGAGGGCATGCGTGAGGTGGAACCGGGCACGGTGGTCACCGTCTCGCGCAGCGGACTGAGGACGCACCGGTACTGGACCCTGCAGACCCGCCCGCACACCGACGACCGGGACACGTCGGTCGCGCACGTCCGCGAACTACTCGACGACATCGTGCGCAGGCAACTGGTCGCCGACGTGCCGCGCTGCACCCTCCTGTCCGGTGGTCTCGACTCCTCGGCGATGACGGGCATCGCCGCCGAGCAACTCGCCGAGACAGGGGAGACCGTCCGCACGTTCGCCGTCGACTTCGTCGGGCAGACCGAACATTTCGTCGCCGACGAACTGCGGGGAACCCCGGACACGCCGTACGTGCACGACGTGGCCCGCAGGTCCGGGACCGCGCACCAGGACATCGTCCTCGACTCCGACGACCTCGCCGATCCCGCCGTGCGCGCGAAGGTCATCCGGGCGCGTGACATTCCCATGGGCCTCGGCGACATGGACGCGTCGCTGTACCTGCTGTTCAAGGCGATCCGGCAGCATTCCACCGTGGCGCTGTCCGGCGAGTCTGCCGACGAGGTGTTCGGCGGCTACAAGCAGTTCTTCGACCCGAAGGCGCAACAGGCGAACACCTTCCCGTGGCTCGTGCAGTTCGCCGAGCACTTCGGCGACGAGAGCAACATCTTCACCCCGGACGTGACGGCGGGGCTGCACATGGACGACTACGTGCAGGATTCGTACGACGCAGCGATCTCCGGGATCGACCGTCTGGACGGCGAATCCGACTTCGAGTGGCGGATGCGCAAGATCTGCTACCTGCACCTGACGCGGTTCGTCCGGGTCCTCCTCGACCGCAAGGACCGCGCGAGCATGGCCGTCGGACTCGAGGTGCGGGTGCCGTTCTGCGATCACCGGTTGGTCGAGTACGTGTACAACACGCCGTGGTCGCTGAAGACGTTCGACGGCAAGGAGAAGTCGTTGCTGCGGGCCGCGACCAGGGATGTGCTGCCGCAGTCGGTGATCGACCGGGTGAAGTCGCCGTACCCGTCCACCCAGGACCCCAAGTATGCGGTGGCGTTGCAGCAGCACGGCAAAGATCTGCTCGGGGACCCCTCGCACCCGGTGTTCGGCCTGGTCAGCGCGGACTGGCTGTCGCGGGCGGTGTCCGTCGACACCCCGCAGATCACTCAGGTGTCGCGTCGCGGACTCGAGCGCACCCTCGACCTGGCGCTGTGGATGGACATGTACAACCCGACGATCAAACTCTCCTAGCCGAGGCCGAGGTTCCGGTAGCGGGCGAGTCGGGCCGCGAAGCGCTCGCTCTCCGGAACCCCGGTCAGGGCGCGGAGTTCCCGGGAGATGGCCTCGCCGACCCGCTTGGAGAAGTCGACGGCCTCGTCGGCGGCGTCCGGGTGCTCGGGAATGATGGCGTCGATGACGCCGTCCCGCAGCAGGTCGAGGGAACGGATGCCCTGGGCCGCCGCCATCTCGGGTGCGTGGGTGGTGTCGCGGTGGACGATCGCGCTGGCACCCTCGGGAGGCAGCGGGGCCAGCCACCCGTTCTGCGCCGCGAGCACCCGGTCGGCGGGCAGGAACGCCAGCGCCCCGCCGCCCGTGCCCTGACCGAGCAGGACGGACACGGTCGGAGTCTTCAGCGTCACGAGGTCGGAGATGCAGCGGGCGATCTCGGGGGCCAGACCACGCTCCTCGGCTTCCTGCGACAGCGCCGCACCGAGGGTGTCGATCACCAGGACCAGGGGGATCTGCAACTCCTCGGCCAACCGCATGCCGCGGCGTGCCTCACGGAGGGCGGCGGGTCCCATCGTGTTCAGCGCCGACTGTCCGGCACGGTCCTGGCCCAGCAGCACGCACGGAGCGCCGCGGAAACGGGCCAGCGACAACAGCACCGTCCCCTCGGTCTCGCCCTGACCGGTGCCGCTGAGGGGCACCTGCTCGGTCGCCGCGTGCCGCAGCAGGTGGCGGATGCCGGGCCGGTCGGCGCGCCGCGAGAGCATCACCGACTGCCACGCGGGAACGTCGGGGATGTCGACGTCCGGCACCGGTTCGGTGGCGGCGGGTGGTGTCGGCGGATCGATCAGCACCTTCAACGCCCGGTGCACGAGCCTGCGCAGGCGGGAGGCGGGGACGACGCCGTCGATGACGCCGTTGCGGTACAGGTTCTCGGACGTCTGCACACCTTCGGGGAACTTCTCGCCGTACAGCGCCTCGTAGACGCGGGGCCCGAGGAAACCGACGAGCGCACCGGGTTCGGCCACCGTGATGTGCCCGAGGGAACCCCAGGACGCGAACACGCCGCCGGTGGTGGGGTTGCGCAGGTACACGAGGTAGGGGAGGTGGGCGGCCTTGTGGGTGGCGACGGCGGCCGCGATCTTCACCATCTGCACGAATGCGACGGTGCCCTCCTGCATGCGGGTGCCCCCCGACGTGGGGGAGGCCAGCAGGGGAAGGCCCTCGCGGGTGGCGCGTTCGATGGCGGAGACGATCCGCTCGGCGGCGGCCACGCCGATCGATCCGGCGAGGAATGCGAATTCGCAGGCGATCACCGCGACCGGGCGGCCGCGGACGGTGCCGACGCCGGTGATCACCGATTCGTCGACGCCCGACTTCTCGGCGGCTTTCTGCAGGTCGGCCCGGTACTTCTCGTTCGGCCGCGCGTCGACGGGCGTGGTGTCCCAGGAGACGAAGCTGCCTGCGTCCAGTACCAACTCGAGCACGTCGTGGGCAGAGATCTTGGCGGCCATGGCCCTGAGAGTAACGGTCGGGCCGGGGCGGCGGATGTCTGCTACGACGGGTGACGGTCGCGCACGGCACGGATACAAGGCAAAAAACGCCGAGAGGGCTACTGCGGTGTCTAGAGTCAGATGCGGTTGACGCAGGGCGGGTACGAGAACGACGACAGATTCCCCGAGTGGAGCAGTCATATGGACCTCAACACCATCACCGACGTCGTTCGGCGACCACCCGACCGCCCGGGTGCGCAGTGGCGGGACGGCGACGCGTGGCTGGCCGGGGGAACGTGGTTGTTCTCCGAGCAGCAACCCCACCTGCGCCGGCTCGTCGATCTGACGGCGCTCGGCTGGGACTCCCTGGTGCCGAGCGATGCGGGTCTCGAGATCGGGGCGACGTGCACGATCCGTGAACTGTATGCCTTTGCGCCGCCTGGCGACTGGCTCGCGGGACCGCTGTTCGCGACGAGTTGTGAGGCGTTCCTGGCGTCGTTCAAGGTGTGGAATTCGGCGACGGTGGGCGGCAACATCTGCATGTCGCTGCCCGCGGGCCCGATGATCACGCTGGCCGTCGCGCTCGAGGCGACGTACACACTGTGGGCGGCCGACGGGTCCGAGCGCACCGTGGACGCCGCCGAGTTCGTCACGGGCAACCACGAGAACGTCCTCGCGCCGGGTGAGATCCTGCGGCGCATCGACATCCCGGCCGAAGCCCTGCGCAAGCGTCACACGCACCGCCGCTTCACGCTGACACAACTGGGCCGGTCGACGCTGTTTCTGATCGGCACCCAGACGCCCGGCACCGGCGATCTGCTGCTCACGATCACGGCGGGCACCACGCGTCCGATCCGGTTCGCATTCGACGCCGTGCCCGGCGCCGGGGCGCTGCAGGAGCGCATCGACGCGTTGCCCGAGGACGTGTGGTTCGACGACCCCAACGGCACCCCCGGCCACCGTCGTCACCTCGCGAAGCATTTCGCCGAGGAGATCCGGACCGAACTCGCGGCAGGAGGGCGGCGATGACGTACACCGTCAACGGCAGGACGTTCGGCGAGGAGCCGCATCCCGGGCAGTGCCTGCGGACGTTCGTGCGTTCGCTCGGCCATCACGGCGTCAAGAAGGGTTGCGACGCAGGTGATTGCGGTGCGTGTACGGTGTGGCTCGACGGCGATCCGGTGCACAGTTGCATCACACCCGCGTTCCGGGCCGAGGGACGTGAGGTGACCACCATCGAGGGCCTCGGTTCGCCGGACGATCTGCACCCGGTGCAGCGGCAGTTCCGGGACGCCCCCGGGTTCCAGTGCGGCTTCTGCACTGCGGGGATGATCATGACCTCGGCGACGTTCACCGACGCGCAGAAGGCCGACCTGCCCCGTGCGTTGAAGGGCAATCTGTGCCGCTGCACCGGCTACCGGGCGATCGAGGACGCGGTGAACGGTGTCGCCGCGATCGAGGTCGCCGAACCGGGCCGGGCCGTCGGCACCAGCGTCGGGGCGCCCGCGGCCACCGACGTCGTCACGGGCCGCGCCCGATTCACGATGGACACGGAGATCGAGGGCCTGCTGCACATGAAGGTGCTGCATTCGCCGCACGCCCATGCCCGCATCGTCTCGATCGACACGTCGGCGGCGCTCGCCGTCCCCGGCGTGCACCGCGTGTACACGTGGGAGGACGTGCCCCGGAAGCTGTACACGACCGCGATCCACACCGATCACCTCGTCGATCCCGACGACACGTACATCCTCGACGACACGGTGCGCTTCGCCGGACAGCGGGTGGTCGCGGTGGTGGCGGACACGGTCGGCGCCGCGGAGGAAGGCTGCCGCAAGGTGGTCGTCGAGTACGACGTGCTGCCTGCGGTGTTCGACCCGGAGGAGGCGATGGCCGACGGCGCACCGCAACTGCACGGTTCGGACGACCCGTTCGTCCAGGATCCGGTGCGCAACATCCTGCTCGAGCTGCACGGCGAGGTGGGGGACATCGACGCCGGGTTCGCCGAGGCGGACGTGATCCACGAGGGCACGTATTTCACGCCGCGTGTGCAGCATGCGCATCTCGAGACGCACGGGTCGATCGCCTGGATGGAGGACGGCCGCCTGCACGTGCGCACGAGTTCGCAGTCGCCGTCGATCGCGAAGGTCAAGCTGGCTCACCTGTTCGACCTGCGTCCCGACCAGTTGCGGGTGTTCTGCGAGCGGGTCGGGGGCGCGTTCGGCGGCAAGCAGGAGGTGATCTCGGAGGATCTGGTCGCGCTCGCCACCCTCGACACGGGCCGGCCGGTCAGCCTCGAGTTCACCCGGGAAGAGGAGTTCACGACGGCGTCGCCGCGGCACCCGATGAAGCTGACGGTCAAGCTCGGTGCCCGCGCCGACGGCACGCTCACGGCGTTCCAGGTGCGCAACGTGTCGAACACGGGCGCGTACGGCAACCACGGGGGCGAGACGTTGTTCGCCGCGGGGGCCGCGATCTCGACGTACCGGTGCCTCAACAAGAAGTTCGACGCGTACTCCGTCTACACGAACACCGTGCCCAGCGGGGCGCTGCGCGGGTACGGCATGACGCAGCCCGCATTCGCGGTGGAGTCCGCCATCCACGAACTGGCGGTCGGGCTCGGCATCGACCCCGTCGAGTTGCGGCGCCGCAACATCGTCCGGCCCGGCGACTCACTCGTGGCGATCGAGGACGGGCCCGACGACGTCGTGTTCGGGGAGGACGGGCTCGGGCAGTGCATCGACCTCGTGGACGCCGCATTGGGGCGGACCGCGAACGGGCAGGTGCTGGGCGAGGATTGGCTCGTCGGCGTGGGCACCGCGTGCGGGCTTCACGAGACCGCGCCGCCGACCGAACACATCTCGGAGGCGTGGGCGACGCTCGGCGACGACGGCGTGTACGAACTCGCCGTCGGCACCGTCGAATTCGGTGAGGGGACGTCGACGGCGCACGTGCAGATCGCGGCGACCCAGCTCGGTACCACGCCGTCGCGGGTGCGTCTCGTGCAGTCCGACACCGACCGCACGGGTTTCGACACGGGGGCGTTCGCCAGTGCGGGCCTCTTCGTCGCGGGCAACGCCGTGTCGCAGGCGTCGGAAGCGCTGCGCACCCGCATCCTGGCGTTCGCCGCCGCGCACACCGGGGTCGACGTCGCCTCCTGCACGATGGACGACGACGGGGTGCTCTGTGACGGCACACGCGTGCCGTTGACCGAACTCCTCGACGCCGCCCGCCCCCGAGGTATCCGGTTCACCGTGGCGCGCAAGGCGTACGGGTCGCCGCGTAGCGTCGTCTCCAACGCCCACGGTTTCCGCATCGCCGTCCACCGGGTGACGGGCGAGATCCGCATCCTCGACAGCGTCCAGGCGACGGACGCCGGGGTGATCATCAACCCGGTGCAGGTGCGCGGTCAGATCGAGGGCGGCGTCGCCCAGGGCATCGGGTTCGTGTTGACCGAGAACTTCCACGTCGACGACAAGGGCGTGATGACCAACCCCAACCTGCGCAACTACCGCATCCCCACGTTCGCCGACATTCCCCGGACCGAAGTGCTGCTGGTCGATTCGTCGGACTCCGTCGGACCGATGCGTGCGAAGGGTATGGCGGAGTGCTGCATCAACCCGGTGGCGCCCGCGCTGGCCAACGCGCTGGAAGACGCGACGGGCGTGCGGTTCCGCGAGTTGCCGCTCACCCCCGAACGCATCTACAGCCGCATCGGCGACAGCCGATCGGTTCCGACGACCTGAACCGGGAGGAGAGGGCGATGGACACCGAGAAGCCCACCGAGAAGGTCACCGGCAACGCCGCGACGGTCATCATCGGCCAGAAGGTGCGTGCCGGGGCCGAGGAGGCCTTCGAGGCCTGGCAGCGGGACATGAACGCGGCCGCGTCCCGCTACCCCGGATTTCTGGGTGCCGAGATCTCCGCACCCACTGCGGTGCAACCCGACTGGGTGGTGGTCTACCGCTTCGACTCCGTCGCCCACGTGCAGGCGTGGATCAACAGCGCCACCCGGCAGGACCGCCTCGACGCGGGTCAGCCGTACTTCGACGGCCCCGCCACCCAGCAGGTCATCACCGGTGGCGGCGCGCGGGAGGCGGATCCGCTCGTGACGGTCGTCGTGACGCACCGTGTCCGCCCGGAACACGTCGACGACTTCCTCGCGTGGCAGGACCGACTGCGCCTGGAGGAGAGCAGGTTCGACGGCTTCCGCGGGAGCGAACTGTTCCGTCCCGTCGAAGGCGTCCAGGACGAGTGGACCGCGCTGTACCGCTACGACAACGCCGCCGACCTCGACGCGTGGCTCACCTCGGCGAAACGTCAGGAGTTGCTCGCGGAGGGGGAGAAGTTCCACGACTTCGAATTGCGCACCATCGACAACTCCTTCGGCAGCTGGTTCGCGTTCGACGAGAACGGTCACGAGGCGCCGCCACCGTCCGAGACCAAGACGTCGATCGCGGTGTGGGTCGGCCTCTATCCGACGGTCGTGATCCTCACCCTCGCGCTGTCGCCGCTGGAGATGCCGCTGTGGCTCGGTCTGCTCGTCGGAAACCTGCTGTCCAGCTTCATCATGAGCTTCGTGACGATGCCGTACTACGTGAACCGGCTGCTGGGGCACTGGCTGCGGCCGGCCCCAGGCGTTCCCGAAGCGAAGACGAACCTTCGAGGGCTCGCGGTCGTCGCCGGGGCTATGGTGTTCTGGGTCGTCGTCTTCTATGTGGTGACCACCCAGTTCTGGACCCTGCCCTGACACCGAGAGAAACGGGTGCCACATGTCAGCCTCGGAAATCCGAGTGAGCCGAACCATCGACGCCCCCGCGAGCGCGGTGTGGAACGTCCTCACCGACCTGGACAACGCGGAGTCGGTTCTGAGCGGCGTGGAGAAGCTCGAGCGGCTGGACTCGACGCACTACGAGGTCGGCACGCGGTGGCGTGAGACCCGGGTGCTGTTCGGCAAGGCGTCGTCCGAGGAGATGTGGGTCGCGGAGATCGATCCGGAGAAGCGCACCGTCGTGAAGGCCTCGTCCCGCGGCGCCGACTACACGACGGTGTTCACCCTGACGCCCGCCGGCGACGGCACCACCCTGACGTTCCACTTCTCGGCGGAAGCAACCGGCATGGGTGCCTTTTCGCGATTCCTGATGAAGGTGTTCGGCTCGTTCGCGCTGAAGGCCACCACCAAGATGATCCGGCAGGATCTCGACGACATCGCCGCCGCCGCCGAGAAGCGGACCGCCTGACCCCGCCTACCGCCCGCCGAGCGGCACGGATCCGCGGGCCGCGGGGAGCGCGGGGAGCGTGCCCAGGGGCAGCGGCACCACCGTCGTGGACTGCGGGTCCGGGCGGCCCAGCCCGAACTTGCGCACCTCGGCGCCGCCCGGCCCGCCGCCGCGGCCGAGCAGGTCGGCGCCCGTGGTGGTGCTGGTCGTGGCCACCTGCACGCCGGTGCCGGGAGTGCCGCCGGCGAACGGCGCGAACGATGCGATCTGGGTGAAGACGACGGCGCCGTCGGAGTGATGGTTCGGGCTCTCCAGGTACATGCCCGGTTCGCCGTCGAGGCGTGACCCGCTCGACCACACGCGGACCGTGCCGTCGCCCCCGAGCATGCCGGTGACGATGCTCTTCGCTCCGCCCTCGGCGCCTGCCACCCAGCCCGTCGAGAGGGAGACACCGCCGAGGTAGTTCTCGTCGAACGCCAGGAACTCCGACGTCGTCCGCGGGCCACCGGTGTGGCCGGCGTGCTCGTCCGCGGTGCCGTCGGCCTGCGCCGCGGCGGTCGGCTCGTACAGGTCGTACCGGAACGTCTTCACACGAGGTGCTTCTCCCGGTCCCGGGGCGGTGACGATGCTCGCCCGGCCCGACGCGGTGTCGATCAGGCCGGTGGCGACGGTGACCCCGGACTGCGAACCGGGGTAGGGCGTGAAGGCCGAGAAGGTCTCGGGTGCCGCGCCCTCGTCCGCGGGCAGGGTGGACGAGAACACCTTCACCTGCGTTTCGGTGCCCGGACCGGTTCCGACGATGATGTTGTCGGCCAGCGCGTTTCCGTCGATGTCCGCGCCCGCGACGGTCACGCCCCCGCGGAACCCGGCATCGAACGGGGCGAACCGGGCCAACTCGGCGGTGAACGGGCCGGAGCCGACGTCGTTGCCGTCGTACGCGACGACCTCCGGCGCCACGCCGGCACCCGTACCGGCGACGAGATCGAGAATCATGTCGCCGTTGACGTCGGCCATCGCCACCGTCGGGGCGCCTTCGAAGGCCGGGAACGGGGTGACGGCGGCGATCACCCTGTCGCCGTTGCCGTCGTGGACCTGCACGGTGGCGGGTGTGCCCGGCGTTCCCGGCACCGCCACCGCATACGTCGACACCTCGGGAATCACGTTGACGGTGGCCATCAGCCCGTTGTCCTCGTGGTTGAGGCGGTGGCAGTGGATCACGAAAGTGCCGGTGTACTCGGTGAACTTGGTGCGCAGCGTCACCGATGCGGGCTCGAGCGGGTTTTCGTTCGCGTCCGTGACGGGTGCGGGCACGTTGACGTTGTCCTCGCCCCACGGCTGCACCCCGGTTCTGGTGCCCGCGATCGGATCGACGATGTCCATCACCTGGAAGTCGTTGACGTGGATGTGCATCGGATGCTCGTCGTTGTTGAGGTTCGTGATCGTCCACTCCTCGACCGAATTGAGGCGTGGCTGGATCAGCGGGATGTTCGGGAACGTGTTGTCGTCGAACTCGTAGGTGAACGCCTTCGGGTCGCTGTTGCTGGCCTTCTCGTTGCCGAACCCGCCCGACACCGTGAGGGTGCGTTTCACGTCGGGAGTCATCACCGACGTGTCCACGAACGACGTGTAGGCGTCGAGATTCTGGCCGGGTTCGAACGGTGTGGTCCGGCCTTCGCCGCTGTCGGGTGTGACGCGGACGAGCGTTTGGGTGGGGAAGGTGAAGAAGCCGTCGGCGTAGCTGATGACCGACGGGTCGACGGTCACCGTGCCCAGTTCGGCCGGCGGATTGTCGGTGCCGTTGTTCGTATAGAGCACGCCGGGATTGGTGACGGGCTTCGCCCCCTCCAGCGGCGGCATGTCGAGCACCAGATCGCCGGTGTCCGGCATCGTCACGGCGATCGCATACCGCGACCCCGGCGGGATGACCAGCCGGGTGCCGTCGCCGCCGACCGGCCGCTGCACCTGGGTGAAGGGGTTTCCGTCCTGGCCGACGATCGAGAACGGGGGATGCTTGCCCGTCGCGGTCTCGGTGAGCCGGAGCGGCATGTAGGCGAAGTCGCTGATGTTCGCCAGCACCCAGATCTCCGTCTGGCCCGGCTTCAGTTTCAGCTCCGGCTGGAACTGCCCGTTGATCGTGTACTGCACGTCGCGCTCGTTGTCCGGTAGCGACGGGTCGGCGGGGACGGTGGTCGAATCACCGCGGAAACTTTGCAGATTGCCCGGCACGAACTGGTTCTGGCCGCGGTGATTCGCCGGTGACAGCGGCCCGGCATACCAGTTGGTGACGTACTGGGCGCCGTCCGTCGTCTCGGCGAAGTTCACCGGGGCGAGGCTCGGCGAGTACGTGCCGTCGGCCAGTTGTGGCCCCTCCGGGGGCTTCAGTGTGCTCACGAACTGCGGCCAGTTCGGGTCGTTCAGCTGGTTCCCCTTGCCTTTGCGGTCGAAGACGAAGTTGTACTGCAGCGCCATGTCGCGGATGGGAACGTCGTTCTGCGTCACCAGGGGAAGGTTGCCGTCGGGCCGCCCGATCTCCAGCAGTCCCGCGAGCCCCGCGTACGTCTGCTGCGCGGTCAGCGTGTGACGGTGACTGTGGTACCAGTACATTCCGTTCGGCATGTCCTTCGGCACCGCGTAGTCGTAGACGTTGCCCATCCCGGCGGGGATGTCGAGCAGCACGTTGTCGGCGTTGCCGTCCGGGCTCACGTGCAAACCGTGGGTGTGCAGGTTCAGCGGCGCGGATTCGAGGGCCGGCGGATAGATCGGGACGTCACCGCCCGCCGGCGTGAACGCGGGATCGTAGAAGTCCTCGATCGTCAGGTTCCGCAGATCGTTGTCGTAGTGGATGATCAGGCGCTCGCCCGGATCGACGCGCAAGGTCGGCGCCGGATAGAGGTTCTCGCCCGTGGCCGAGCCGTTCGAACTCCTGCCCCGCAGAACCTCGTATCCGAACACCAGGAAATTGGAGACCGGTTCCGAGACGGTGTCGAGGTCGACGGTGCCCTGGTGGGCGGACAGCCGGACCTCGAGCACGCCGTTCTCGCTCGACAGCTTGACCGGTTCCTCGTAGGCGACCGGGGCGCCGTCGGGCCCGGCGTTGCCACCGGCCGCGCTGGTCGGCTCGTCGGACGTGCACGCCGTCAGCGCCGACGTCATGGACACGACCACGGCGACGGCGATGGCGACGATCGGCTTCCGGTGGCGGACGACCATGGTGTTCCCCGTTCCGAAACGGCAGCTGAGCAGCATCGATCGACGATTCGAAGACTACCCGGGGAACTCGGGCGGGCGCCGGGGATTCGCTACCGCCCGAGCGCCTCCTTCCAGGACACGACCTTGCCGATCCGCAGGATCGAGCGCTGGTAGATCTTCGCGGCCAGCACGCTGAGTGCGGCGGTCACCGCGAGCATCAGAGCGATGGTGACGACGACCTGGACCGGGGACGCCACACCTGCGGCGATGCGCAGCGGCATCAGGATCGCCGAGAACGGCGGAATCCAGCTGAGGACGTTGCTCAGGGTGCCGTCCGGGTTGCTCACCGAGGAGAAGGCGCTGAAGAACATGATGACGATCAGGACCATCAGCGGCGACGCGGTGGCGTTGACATCCTCCTGCCGCGACACCATCGACCCGGCCGCGGCGTAGAGGACGGCGAAGAACGCGAATCCGAGCACGAACCAGCCGAGCGTTCCGGCGAGCACACCGATCGCCGTCCCCGTCACGGTGAGCACGCCCGTCGCGAGTCCGGCCGCGACCCCGGCAACACCGTAGGCGGTCAGCTGGACGAGGCCGACCGCGCCGATGCCGATCACCTTGCCCCAGAGCAGTTGCAGCGGCCTCAGCGTCGACAGGAGCAGTTCCACGACGCGGCTCGACTTCTCCTCGACCACACCCATGGCCACGTACATGCCGAACATCATGATCTGCATGTACAGCAGCACGACGACGGCGACGGAAAGGGCCACGCGCTGGCCCTTTTCCGGGTCGGGCGGGTCGAGTGCGTCGACGGTGACGACTGCCCGGCCGGTCGCTGCGGCGAGTTCCGCGGGGTCGACGCCCTGCGCGGCGAGGGCGCCGGCCTGGGCCTGCTGGACGACGGCCGCGTCGATCACGGTGCGCAGTCCGGAGCCCAGCTCGGATTCGGTGACGGCCGTGACCGATCCGTCGGTGCCGGGAATCAGCGCGACGTCGAGGTCGCCGCCGCTCACCTGGTCGCGTGCGGCCTGTTCGTCCGCGGCCGGGACGACGTCGACCGGTGTCCCGGTCGCGTCGCCGGTGGCGACGAGAACCGGCGCGAGCGACTGGTCGCCGACGAGTCCGATGGTGGCCCGGTCTTCGTCGCCGCCCGAGAACAGCGAGTACGCGACGATGCCGCCGACGATGGCCAGCAGGATGATCACGTTGCTGATGACGAAACTCTTCTTCGCCACCTGGGTCAGGAATTCGCGTCGGGCCACGAGGCCGATCGCGCGGGCGGGGCTCAGTGGGGCACTCATGCCGTGACCACCTCTCGGAACAGATCGGTCAGGGTGGGCCGGTGCAGCGAGAACTCGTGCACCGGTCCGGTTTTCAGGGCGGTGTGCAGGACCAGCTGGTCGTCGACGTGGTCGTCCAGGGACAGCAGCGTGCGGCCGTCGAGGTGACTGATCGTGGTGACCCCGTCGAGGTGATGGGCCCAGCCGACCGGCGCCTCCGGTGCGTGGACTTCCAGCTGGGCGTTGCCGCCGCCGCGCAGTTCGTCGACGGTGCCGATCGCACGCATCCGGCCGTGGCTGATGATGCCGACGCGGTGGCACAGGCGCTGCACGAGTTCGAGCTGATGGCTCGAGAAGATCACCGGCACTCCGGTGTTCGCCTTCTCGACCAGCACGTCGCTCATGACGTCGACGGCGACGGGGTCGAGCCCGGAGAAGGGTTCGTCGAGAACGAGCACCGCGGGATCGTGGACGAGCGCGGCGGCCAACTGGACCCGCTGCTGGTTGCCGAGGGACAGGGCGTCGACGGTGTCGCCGACACGCTCCGCGATGCCGAGGCGTTCGGTCCAGCGTTCGACGGCGTCCCGCGCCGCGGGGCGGGGGATGCCGTGCAGCTCGGCGAGGTAGGCGAGTTGCTTGCCCACCTTCATCTTCGGGTACAGCCCGCGTTCCTCCGGCATGTACCCGATGGTGCGCCGCACATCCAGGTCCACCGGCTTTCCGCCGAGCCGGACCTCGCCGGAATCGGCGGACAGGACGCCCAGCGCGATGCGCATGGTGGTGGTCTTGCCCGCGCCGTTGCTGCCGACGAAACCGAAGATCTCGCCGGGGCGGACCTCGAAGGACAGGTCGTCGAGTGCGACGACGTCACCGTACCGCTTGGAGA
>JBCEBZ010000075.1:0-6608 GCA_039206675.1 Rhodococcus sp. (in: high G+C Gram-positive bacteria)
GACTCTGTTTCTTCGGGCTCGGCATCGGCAGCGTCGAGGTTGCGCTGAATGTGGATGGCGCAGAGGTCGAACGGGCGACTGGACGACCGGTCCTGGCCGCCCTGCACGGTTTCTTCAGTCTCGGCACCGTGATTGGGGCGAGCGCAGGGATTCTGTTCACGTGGACCGGGTTTGCGGTCGGCTGGCATCTTCTCATCGTCGGCACGATGGTGTGCGCCGGCCTCCTCAACGCTTCGCGGTTCATACCGCCCGGCACGGGACGCCGAGACACCCGCGCAGAGGACGAGGAGTCGAGTTTCGAATCGTCGCTGGCAATGGCGAGGGATCCGCGTCTGGTGCTCATCGGAGTCATCGTGCTCGCGATGGCGCTTGCGGAGGGTACGGCTAACGACTGGCTGCCGTTGATCATGGTTGACGAACACGGCTTCGATGCCAGTTGGGGGTCCGCGAGTTACGCAACATTCGCGGCAGCCATGACCGTCGGCCGGTTCGCAGGCAGCCGCCTCCTGGAGCTGATTGGGCGAGCTGCGATACTCCGGATCAGCGCCGTCTTCGGAGCTGTCGGTCTCATCGTGGTGATCTTCGCGGAAAGTCACGTGCTCGTGGTCGTGGCCATCGTGTTGTGGGGCCTTGGCGCCTCGCTCGGATTTCCCGTTTCGCTTTCTGCTGCGGGGGCTTCGGGACGAGACAGTGCGGCACGCGTCAGTGTCGTCGCCACTATCGGCTATATTGCCTTCCTGGCAGGTCCGCCCGTCATCGGGATCATCGGTGACACTCTGGGTTTGCGAACCGCTTTGGTTCTGCCACTGAGCCTCGTCCTCGTCGCCATCTTCCTCACACCAGCAGTCCGCTCGAACGCTGCGGCAGGCGCCCCGACGGTGATCACACGGGAATGCTCGCCATCGGATCGCTCAGACGTGCGTCTCAACACCACCGACTAGCGATCCGACTCGGACCAGTGCTCGGTCCGATCGATCAGCCCGGGTCACCCGCTCGCCTGCCGTGTTCCCTTTCCGCGGGATCGGGTGCTCGGTGAGCGGGTTCGGTGATCCCCGGAGAGGGACGCTCCACTGCGTCCGGCGACCGAGGTACTTCGGACCTTCGAGAGTGCGCTGGGGCCGGCGTTCTCACGAACGCCGCCAGCGTTCCTCTCACCCCTCCGGGGATTGTGCATCGCACTACGTCAGATCATTTCGGTCGCAGCGAGCGGCTCAGGGCACCAGCCGCAACTTCAGGGAGGTGAAGTGCCGCGAGAAGTCGGTGTTATCCATCTCGGGCTCGGAGACATACTCGATGCGACTGTATCGCTCAGCCAGGAGGTCGAACACGACGCGTGCCTGTGCGCGCGAGATGTGCTGCCCGACACAGCTATGCGAACCGAGACCGAAGGACAGATTCCGGCTCTCGCGTGACGGCCGTTCGACATCGAAGTCTTGAGGATGGGTGAACACCTCGGGATCGCGGTTCGCGGCGCCGATCATGAATCGGACCTTGGAACCTGCAGGAATTTCAACGGACCGAATGCTGATATCAGACGTGGACGTGCGATAGAAGCACAGTTCCGGGGGATCGAATCGAACGATCTCGTTGACGATCGAATCACGGAGCTCGGCCGAGTCGCGGTAGCGGGAATATACGTCGGGCTTCGAGGCGAAGATGTTCAGGCCGGCGGCGACCAGGTAACCGACATCCATGTGCCCGAGGCTGTAGAGCATGAGCGTCGTCGCGTGCGCTTCCTGCCAGGAGATCTCGCCACGATCAGCGGCGCCGAGCAAGGAGTCGAGCAAACCGGAGCCGGGTTCTGCTCGCCGCGCCTCGATCAAGGCAGAGACGCGGCTGTTCAGCTCCTCGAAGCCCTGCTCTGCCAGCGCCGTGGTCCCTGGTTCGGCGATGGCGGCAAGCATGGGCATGGTCTTGAACATGGAGTCCTGGATCTGATCGGCGTCGCCATCCGGAACACCGAGCACCCGGCACATCGTCCGGTGTGTGGGCAGCACCGAGAGGTCGTGCCAGCCGTCGACGATGTTGTCCTTATGCGCTTCCAAGACTTCGAGGACCACAGCCGCTGTGGTTTCTGTCCACTGCGTGACTATCTTCGGTCCGAACCATTTGCTGGTCTGACGGCGCAGTCTCGTGTGGTCTGGCAGATCCCGACCGATCACGGTGTCACGAACCACTGCCCACGGGCCGGCCTCGTCCCACCCGGGTTCGACCGACATCGCTGGATGCTTGCCGAAGGTCATCACGTCGTCGTAGCGAGAGACGACGTAGAAGCCCAGGTCGTCGTAGAGTACTGGAGCTTCGGTCTGGGCCCGCGCGTACCAGGGATACGGATCACGTGCGAATTGTGGTTCTTCCCAGGGGAAGTATCGATGTTCCGTGCTCTGATCGAGCTCGGTCGATGTGAGTTCGGAAGTGCAGGCATCCACTGTGCTGAGTCCTCTTCTGTGCGGTAGTCAGCCGTTGCCGAGCGGGATCATCGGGTCGGGCAGGGTCTCTATGGCGTACAGGTTGGCGGTCAGACCGCCGTCGACGACCAGGTCGATGCCGGAGATCGCCGACGCGTCGTCGGACGCCAAGAAGGAGACGGCCGCGGCTACTTCTTCGGGCTCGACCAGACGCCGGATGGGCACCCTCTTGAAGTCTTTCGTCATGTGCTCGATGACATTCGGCGTCGAGGTCTTGATCAACATGTCGGCGTTGATGAACCCAGGGGCCACTGTGTTCACGCGAATTCCGAGTGGTGCCAGTTCCATCGTCATGGTCCGCGCCATGCTCGACACCGCCGCTTTCGTTGCTGTGTAGGCGGTGACCGGGCCGTCTGCGCCATAGATGTCGATCGATGAAATGTGCACGATCGAGCCGCCGCCCGCTCCGATCATCTCCTTGGCCACGCGCTGTGACATCTGGAACGTCCCGATCACGTTGATGTCGAACGTTGTCCTGAATGCCTCCGGAGATACCTCCATGAACGGCGGTTCGTCGAACACTGCTGCGTTGTTGACCAGGATGTCGACACGACCCCACGATCTCATCGCGTGGCTGACGATCGAGTCGACGTCGTCCGGGACGGAGATGTCGCCGGTCGCGATATCTGCGTGTGCGCCG
This sequence comes from Rhodococcus sp. (in: high G+C Gram-positive bacteria), assembly GCA_039206675.1. Lineage (GTDB taxonomy): Bacteria > Actinomycetota > Actinomycetes > Mycobacteriales > Mycobacteriaceae > Rhodococcus_F. The sequence goes on from JBCEBZ010000075.1 coordinate 3,109, forward strand.
GTCTGCGCAATCTTCTCGCGAGTTTCCTCCAGCGGCCGGCGGGAGCGCCCGACCAGGAGGACGTTGGCGCCATCGTCGGCGAGACGTTGCGCTATCGCCGCACCGATGCCGCGTCCGGCGCCGGTGACGATCGCAGTGCGGCCTGTCAGTCGGCCGCTCGATTTCTGTGGGGACATTGTGTCACTGCCTTTCAATCGGATCGGGTTGTGCAGATGTTTGCTGAGGCGTTCTCACACGGTCCGGACCGGGAGTCGCGGTCCCGCCTGCGACAGCGGATGATTACTCTGAACGCCCGAGATGCTGGTACTTGACGGGGTTGTTGTGCCGGAAGAAGAGCGCGACTGACACGCCGAGCACGAATATGGCGACGAGAACGCCGACCAACCACGTGTACTGGCCGGGTTCGCCGCCGACCAGGAGCTCGAGGTGCGCCACGGCGAGGACGACGGTGATGGTCAAAGCGACAGCTGCGAGGGCCGGCGCAACGTAACACTTGATCGGGCTCTCCTGAATGGTGTTGCGGTTTCGTGCAAACCACGTCACGACTGCGACGCTGACGACCGCCATGAGAGCGAGCACGCCGAGTGATCCGAGCCCGACCATCTGTGCGTACAGCACGGCTTCGTCGAAGGGAAGCGTCGCCATGGCCAGGACTACGAGGCCAGCCGCTACCGCGGCCAAGTTGGATGCACGCGCCGGCGAACCATGAACTGGATGGACCTCCGAGAGCTGATGGGGGAGCGCTCCATCGTTGGCCAGGTTGAAGGCGTACCGGGCGATGACGTTGTGGATCGAGAGCATCGCGGCGAGAACGGACGTGATGACCAAGACCAAGCCGATGTTGATGAACACCGGCGAGACGAAACGACCGATTGCCTCATTGAACATCGCTGCGGGCGCCGCGGTCGCGGTGTCTTGCGCCTGTGATCCGAAAGCAACTACCAGCGCAAAGCACGAGAGTGTGTACAAGCACCCGACGAAGAGCACTGCTCCGTAGGTGGCACGGGGGATGGTTCGCTCGGGAGATCGGACTTCCTCGCGGAAGATCGCGGTGGCCTCGAAGCCCATGAAGACCATCATCGCGAAGAGCATGGTCACACCGATGTCGCCGTGCATGAAGGTGGCGGGAGAGAACGGAGTTGCCGAAAGACCCTCTGCACCACCTTTTCCGACAACGAAGGTGTCGAAGATCAGGACCAGGGCGACCTCGAGGACCATTGCAATCGACAGCACCTTCGCCGACAGTTCGATATTGAAATATCCGAAGACGGAGACGATGAGCCACGAGATGGCCGACCAGATCCACCAGGAGGTGTGTGGTCCGCCGAAGCTCTCGATCAATGCTGTGGCGGTGATGCCCAGGAACGCGCACGTCCCGGTCAGGACGAGAAGGTAGGAGATCCACGCCAGATACGCTGCACCCAAGCCCATGGCTTTGCCGAGCCCGGTACTGATGAAGGCGTAGAAGGCGCCGGGACGCGGCAGCCATTTAGCCATCGTGACGTACCCGACGCTGAACAGCAGCAGGATGACGGTGGCCAGGACGAAGGCAAACGGTGCGCCCATGCCGTTGAACACGATTGTGAATGGGATGTAGCCGCTGACTACGGACAGGGGAGCGGAGAAGGCCAGAACGGTGAGTGCGAGCGAGACACCGCCCATTCGGCCTTCGAGGCGGGTTCCCGTTGGTGCCTCGGTGGCTACGGTTCCGGTCGGCGGGGCGACCGGTGTCGCCGTCCGCGTGGTCGTTGTAGTCCGACCGAGATTGTCCTGTGTTGCCATCTGTTTCGGGCCCTTTCGGTATGACCGCTTCAGAATTGTTGGTCGAACTCGCATCGGTGCGAGCCGAGCTGGTGCGTTTACGAGGCCTCGTTGCCCCTCGGGACAGGGATGAACGCGGCAGTGGACCGCCGCGGCGACTCGGCCGCTTTCTCGTCTCCTGCCGGGGCCTGCAACGGGTGTGTCGCACGCCACATGATCGAATTAACGTTAATTTAAGTGCGGAGGTCGCATCCTGTCAACTGATCGGGCAATTTTTCCCCGGAACCCGCAGCCTGATCGCTGACGTGCTGTTCCATGCGGGATTCGAAGCCGTCGGGGCGGGTCGAGTGAGTGTGTGGCTCGGGCGACACGATGAAGCGTCGCCGAATCCAATTGAATGATGATAAAGCCATCTCAGTACCGGGGCGGGATCCACCGCGAGGATGCGAGCCGTCCGCCGACAAGGCCCGTCTCGCGGGCAGGTGAGCACTCGACTGGAAACTCGCGCCACGACCCGTGTGGCGGTCAGAGGACGCGTCGAGGTGAACCCGCGTAAGGAACGTCGAGGTTGTGTGGCCCGCGCAGATTTCGACGTCCGCGCTTCACGGCCCGGAGGTCGACCACCGACTGTGCCGGGGTGTACTCAGTCGCCGGCAATCTGGCGTAGTTGGGGTGCGCGGTGGGATGCGACACCTACCATGCGCCTTACAATTCCCTCGTAACGGTTCGCCACAGCGGGGATCGACAGCTCTCCCGCCGGGTTGTACCAGGTGGTGACGTACTCGCACAGAGTGATGATGCCGAAGGCTGTGGTCTTGACGTCGTCGACGACGAACACTCCGTCGTCGATCCCCTCATGAAGGATGGAACGAACCATGGCCACGTAGTCTGTTTGCATCTCGACGACCGGCGCCAATCTCTCTTCCGGGATGTTGATCGACCGACCCTTGACGGTCATGGCCAGATCGAATGCCTGAGCTGCGTTCGCTTGATTGAGCTGCCAGGTGACATGCGCACGTACCAGCTGGCTCAGTTTGTACACGGGGTCGTCGTCGATGACGACGGATTCCCCCACATAGCTGGTGAAATTCTCCATGGACCGTTGCAGTACCGACAGATACAGATCTTCTTTGGACGGGAAGTACCAGTACAAGGCCGGCGGTGAGATGCCGAGCGCGTCCGCGACCGCCTTCAGGCTCGTACCCGCATAGCCATGAGTGAGAAACAACTGCAGGGCGGCATCCATGACGCGGTCCTGGCCAACATTCGGGCGGTGCCCGCGGGCACCTCTTCGGGACTGCTCGGCCCTTCGATGATTCGTACCGCTCATCGCGGTCACGCCCGGGTCTTGCATCGCTGGCCTCCCCCGCCCAGGTGATCGAACTCGGTCCGCGGCACACGAGGCTGTCGGATGCATCCCGGGCTTGCATTTAACGGTCGTAAGATTCATACCACACCTCGGCCACCAGCGATTTTACTTCAGGACTGGACGGGAAGGTGAAGTCAGCTCCATGCCCGATTTATCGGTGGGTAAACGGGACTACCCGAACCTGGAGGCCTGCAGATCTCCAGGCCTCCGCGGGCCGGCGGCGCCAGTAGCTCCGGAGCGGAATGCGCACCGATCTGTGTGGTTGTCGATCGGGTCATGTTCGTTTCGATGGCCGGGAGTGTGACGAGTCGGTGGTCACGAGTTCGCGTGTGCGGGCGCAGGTGGCGGTCGCGGGTGCCGCGTTGTCGCA
>JBCEBZ010000076.1:0-6599 GCA_039206675.1 Rhodococcus sp. (in: high G+C Gram-positive bacteria)
CCGGTGGTCGACCCCGGGTGAAGATCCCACGACTGCGCATGAGAGCAAGACCGCCGGCTTCCCGCCCGCTCACGCTTTCATCCCCTGCGGTTCCACGTGAAACATCGCGTCGGCGATCTCGGCGTCGAGTCCGGAGAAGTGCGGTCCGAGGTGACGCTCCCCACGTGGCACCGCATCGGAGCGACGCGGCGTACCCCTCTCGCCGGGTGCTCGCCGGACCCGTCAGGACGCCGAACCCCTCCCCTCCCCCACCGGAAGGGGGTGCGGCTCGACACTGTCCGGCGTTGCGCGTTCGAGTTGAGGGACATAGTCGCGAGCGAGGGCGGATAATGAAGAGGCTGTGTTTGTTGACTTCGCGTTAGTCGCGGGAGGATGTTTCACGTGGAACCGAATGCTGGAGAGCCGGCCGAATGGGACGAACAAGCGGCGGCACGCCAGGTGTTCGGTGAACGATTCGATATTGCGGAGCGCTACTACAAGTCGTTGGCGACCGACGGTGTCGAGCGGGGGTTGATCGGACCACGGGAGGTTCCACGGCTCTGGGAGCGTCACCTTCTCAACTGTGCCGTCGTCGGTGAGCTGATTGCCGAGGGCGAGTCGGTGGTCGACGTCGGAAGCGGTGCCGGATTGCCCGGCATCCCGCTCGCGATCGCCCGACCCGATCTCCGCATCACCTTGGTCGAGCCGTTGCTACGCCGGTCGGTGTATCTCGCCGAGTTCGTCGAGTCGAACGGTCTGGACGTTCTTGTCGTCCGGGGACGTGCCGAGGAGTCCGGGGTGGTGAAGGAAGCCGGCGGCGCGGACGTCGTCACTTCTCGCGCAGTGGCCCCGTTGGAGAAGTTGGCCAAGTGGTCGCTGCCGCTGATCCACGAGCATGGGAGAATGCTCGCATTGAAAGGTTCGAGCGCCGCCGAAGAGATATCCCGTGATCGCGCTTCCCTGACTCGGTTGGGTGCTGGCAAGCTGGATATCGTGGAATGCGGAGTGGGCCTGCTTCCTGTCCCCACCGTTGTCGTTCGGGCAGAACGTTTACCGAAACGCCGTCAGCGTCGATGACGATGAGCACGGTGGACCAGGGAGTGAATATGTCGAGTAACGAGCGATTCCCAATCGAAGGAGTAGTCAATGTCGGGTGGGCCTGAATCCGCCGTTTCACGTGAAACGGTTTCACGTGAAACCGACCATCAATCCGACCAGGCGACGAGCTCCGGGAACGGGGACGACGGATTCACGGCCCCCTACAACGGAATCTCCGTCGAGGAGACTCCGATCGGTGCCGCCGCGCACCGCGCGAGCCAGGTGCTGCACCCGCACTCGGTGACCCTGCCGAAGCCACCTGAGCGGCGGATCCTCACCATCGCCAACCAGAAGGGCGGCGTCGGTAAGACGACGAGTGCCGTCAACCTCGCCTCCGCTCTCGCGGTTCAGGGGCTGACCGTTCTCGTGATCGACCTCGACCCTCAGGGCAACGCCAGCACCGCGCTGGGGGTCGCTCACCACTCGGGTGTGCCGTCCAGCTACGAGCTTCTGCTCGGAGAGGTGACGGCCGCGGAGGCGATCCAGAAGAGCCCGCACAACGACCGGCTGTTCTGCATTCCGGCCACGATCGACCTTGCCGGCGCCGAGATCGAACTGGTCTCCATGGTCGCCCGCGAAGGACGGCTGAAGGGTGCGCTTTCCGCGAAGGCGCTCGGCGAGGTGGATGCCGACTTCATCCTGATCGACTGCCCGCCGTCGCTCGGACTGCTCACGGTGAACGCGATGGTCGCGGCCAAGGAGGTGCTGATCCCGATCCAGTGCGAGTACTACGCGCTCGAGGGTGTGGGACAGCTGCTGCGGAATATCGAACTGGTGCAGGCGCATCTCAACCCCGACCTCCACGTGTCGACGGTCCTCCTCACGATGTACGACGGGCGCACCAAGCTGGCGGACCAGGTGGCCGAGGAGGTCCGGACCCACTTCGGCGACGCCGTCCTCCGCGCGGTCATTCCGCGCAGCGTCAAGGTGTCCGAAGCGCCCGGGTACGGGATGACCGTGCTCGACTACGACCCCGGTTCACGGGGCGCCATGAGTTACCTCGATGCGGGACGTGAACTCGCAGCACGCACCGCGCACATCACGAAGCAGGAGCAGCGATGAGCCAGACGCGTAAGGGTGGACTTGGCCGTGGACTGGCTGCGCTCATTCCTACCGGGCCGACCACGACCGGGCCGGGGTTGGGTAACGCCGCCGCCGACGTCGTGATCGGAACCGACCGGCGCAACGTGCTGACCGAGCCCGCACCGAACTCGTCGGATTCTGCGACCGGCAAGAAGACCGCTCCCGCATCCACGAGAAACAAGGGAGAGAGCAACGGCGCGGACGGCGCATCCGGCAACGGTGCCCAACCCCTCCCCTCCCCCACCGGAGCGGTGTACCGGGAGATCGCTCCCGACCTGATCGAGCGGAACCCGAAGCAGCCGCGTCAGGTGTTCGACGACGACGCTCTGGCGGAACTCGTGCACTCGATCCGCGAATTCGGTCTGATGCAGCCGATCGTGGTGCGCCCGCTCGAGAACGGCAAGTTCCAACTCGTCATGGGCGAGCGGCGGTGGCGGGCCAGCCAGGAAGCCGAGCTGGAGACGATCCCGGCCATCGTCCGTGAGACCGGCGACGACGCCATGCTCCGCGACGCGCTGCTGGAGAACATCCACCGCGTGCAGCTGAACCCTCTCGAAGAGGCTGCGGCGTACCAGCAGTTGCTCGAAGAGTTCGAGGTGACCCACGAGGAACTGGCGGCGAAGATCGGCCGCTCGCGTCCCGTGGTGACCAACATGATCCGACTGCTGAAGCTGCCGATTCCCGTGCAGCGACGCGTCGCGGCGGGTGTGCTGTCCGCCGGACACGCGCGCGCCCTGCTGTCGCTGGAGGCGGGCGCCGATGCGCAGGAAGTGATGGCGGCGCGCATCGTCGCGGAGGGCATGTCCGTTCGCGCGACGGAGGAGGCGGTGACGCTGGCCAACCGCAGCGACGACCAGGCGCACCCCGTCCAGCGACGCAAGCCGATCCAGATGCCGGGCCTGCAGGACGTCGCCGAGCGGTTGTCCGACTCGTTCGACACGAGGGTCACGGTCAGCCTCGGCAAGCGCAAGGGCAAGATTGTGGTCGAGTTCGGTTCGGTGGACGATCTTCAGAGGATCGTTGGGATGATGGAGGCACAGAAAGCCGATTCGTGAGCGCCTGAGGGAGGTAGAAGTACCCGCGGATGATCCGTCACTGTGACAGCGGCCGCCGGCGAACCGGATCCAGCACAACAATCGGGGCGAAACACATTGAATACCAGAGGATGTCGAATGATCTGCGGTAGTGACATATGGAGGCTGAGCTAGCCAGTGTCGACTCACGTCACATCGCTCACTCTCGACGGCTTGGACAAACTCTCCGCCCATGCCCGTCGCTGTGTCTTCTGGGAGATGGATCCGGCGGCGATCCACAGTTCGCGCGGATTCTGCGACCAGGAATTCGAGAAGGAAGCCTGGCTGTCGATGGTCATGCTCGAATGGGGATCGTGCGGGCAGGTTGCCGTCATGGACGGAAAGCCGGTCGGCAGCGCCCTCTACGCTCCCCCGCGATCGGTGCCCCGCGCGCAGCTACTCCCGACCGCTCCGGTCGGCGCCGATGCCGTCCTCCTCACGAGCCTCCGGCTCGAGCCGGCCGGCGAAGAACAGAACCTGGGAACCACGTTGATCCAGGCCGTCGTGGCCGATCTGGTGCGCCGCGGTGTCCGCGCGCTCGAGGCGTTCGGGATCCGCAACACCGAGGGGACCGGACCGGTCGACACCCACGGTCCGGCCTCGGCGACCGCGGCTCGTGAGTGCTCCCCCGAGGAGTGCATGATTCCGGCGGACTTCCTCGAGGACAACGGTTTCGAGATCGTCGCGCCCCATCACCGATTCCCGCGACTGCGGCTCGAACTGAACCGGGATCACGGATGGAAGGAAGATGTGGAGGCCGCGCTGGAGCGTCTCATCCACACCGCCTCGGTGAGCATGGTCGATATCGGAGAGCGGACACCCGTCGGAGCGCACTGAGCGCTCGGGCGGGGGGTCAGGAACGTTCGGACGAAGACAGCTCTTCGGCGAGCAACTCCGCGAACGTGAACGTTCCGGTCGGCTGATCGTCCTGACCGAGCAGGTACAGACGCTTCACGGAGATCAGGATCGCCTCGGCGATGGCGTCCCGCGCCCGCGGGTTGGAGAGCACCGTGGCGTCCAATTCGTTGGTGAGGTACCCGAGGTCGATCTGCACGGTCGGCATGTTCGTCAGGCGCAGCAGATCCCAGGTGCGGCCGTGCGTGCGGCAGTCCTGCAACGGCGTGCGCGCCACGATCTCCCGTTGGATGAATCCGGTGAGAACCTGGCCGATCATCGACGTCGAACCGTGCGAGTTGCCGAAGTGGAAGCTCGCGACACCGTTCGCGGACGGGCTGGTGTTTCCGTCGCACCGCAGCGAGATCATCAGGTCGGCATCGAAGGCGTTCGACGTGGATGCGCGTTCGATGTCCGTGGGGTTCTCGTGGTGCGGGCGGGACAGGAACGTTTCCATCCCGGTGGCGGCCATGCGGCCCTCCAGGCGGCTGGCGAGGTCCCACAGGATGTCGGACTCCGAGATCGTGCCGTACGGGGAACGGACGATGGTCCCGTAGGTGTCGCCGCCGAGACCCGGATCGATGACGATTCGCTTGCCGCTCAGCTGCGGTCCGGAACTGCGGACCATTTCCTCTTCGCTCATCGCGTGTGGTGACCCACCGGTGACGCGGGTGCCGAGCAACTCGAGCGACCGCAGGGTGGCGGGACCGCAGATGCCGTCGGCGGCGATCCCGATCTCCCGCTGGAACGAGGACAGGGAATTGTGGGTCTGCGGGCCGAAGAAGCCGTCGACGCGTCCGACGTAGAAGCCGAGATCCTGCAGGCGGGTCTGCAGGGTGGCGACGTCGTCGCCGTACAGCGGTGCGGACAGCTGGTAGATCAGCGTGCGTGCGCCCAGGCGGTACGACGCCTCTTTCATGGACCGGTAGGTGGCGGGACCCACGATTCCGTCGACGAGGAGCCCACGCTGCTGCTGGAAGGCCCGTACGGCGCTGTCCAGGTGGTGATCGAACACGGCGTCGGGGGCGATCCAGTGCGAACCGTTGATGTTCTCACGGCGGGTGCCGGGGACACCGTTGTGCAGGAAACCGAGACCGGCCAGAGTGCCCCGAATCTCAGCGACGGCCGGACCATGGTCGCCGTGACGGAGTCGGTGCATGTTTCAGGGCCTCTCAGTCCGAATCAACGAGAAATACGAATCTCGGTACAAACAAAACGATCGATGTGCCCGGTCGGTCTAGCTGATGCGACTGGAGCACATCGATCGATTGTCTCAGAGATTCCCACAAAATCGGGAATCGCGCTGGGTGTTCGGGTGTCGATCAGAGAACGTCGGCGAGCTCTTTCAGCAGCGCAGCCTTGCCCTTGGTGCCGACGATCGTGTTGATCGGCTTGCCGTCCTTGAACAGGATCAGCGTGGGGATCGACATGACCTGGAAGTCGCGGGCCGCGCCCGGGTTGGCGTCGATGTCGAGCTTCGCGATGGTCAGCTTGTCGCTGTGCTCACCGGCGATCTCTTCCAGGACGGGGGCGATCATCTTGCAGGGGCCGCACCAGGTGGCCCAGAAGTCGACGAGGACGGGCTTGTCGCTGGAAATGACGTCCTGCTGGAACGAATCATCGGTGATGGTGACGGTATTCGACACGGGGATTTCCCTTACTCGAGATGGGTAGGTGGGTGTGTGGGGACGGCTCAGGCGTCGACCGGTGAGCCGGCGGCGGCGACGGTGTTGGCGGTGATGTCGCCGCGCTCGGCCAGCCAGCGCTCGGCATCCATCGCCGCGGAACATCCGGTGCCGGCAGCGGTGATCGCCTGCTGGTAGATGTGATCGACGAGGTCGCCGGCGGCGAAGACGCCGTCCACGGACGTGGCGGTGGTCGGGTTCTGGACGATCACGTAGCCGGCCTCGTCGAGGTCGACCTGACCCTTGACCAGTTCGCTGCGCGGATCGTGGCCGATGGCGACGAACATGCCGGTCACGTCCAGCGTGGACGTCTCACCGGTGACGGTGTCGCGGACCACGAGGCCGGTGACGCTGTTCTCCCCCAGCACCTCGACGGGCGCCGCGTTGGTCACGAACCGGATCTTCGCGTTCGCCTTGGCCCGCTCGAGCATGATGCGGGACGCACGGAACTCCTCGCGGCGGTGCACCACGGTGACGCTGCGGGCGAAACGGGTGAGGAAGGTGGCCTCCTCCATGGCGGAGTCGCCGCCGCCGACCACGACGATGTCCTGGTCCTTGAAGAAGAACCCGTCGCACGTGGCACAGGCGCTGACGCCGCGGCCGAGCAACTTCTCTTCCCCGGGAATCCCCAGGTAGCGGGCTGCGGCACCCATCGCCAGCACGACCGCGTGCGCCTGGTAGGTCTCGCCGTTCACGACGACCTTCTTGATCGGGCCGGTGAGGTCGAGTTCCTCGACGTCCTCGGTGCGGATGTCCGCGCCGAAACGCTTGGCCTGCTCGCGCATCT
>JBCEBZ010000077.1:0-6596 GCA_039206675.1 Rhodococcus sp. (in: high G+C Gram-positive bacteria)
CGGATGGGTAACGTATGGGCGATGCCGGACAAAGTGGAAACCGCCGCGTCGCCCCAGGGTGACGGCCGCGCCACGCGCTGGGAGGACCACAAGGCGGAACGCCGCAGCCGGATTCTCGAAGCCGCGATGGACGCCATCAACGAGGACGGCCCCGACGTGGGCGTCCAGCAGATCGCGAACCGCGCCGACGTGCCGCGGTCGGTGGTCTACCGGATCTTCACCGACCGCGGCGACCTCGACGAGCAGTTGCGCGGCCGCATCATCGAACGGCTGATGGCCGACCTCGCGCCCACGCTGACACCGGAGGGCACCGTGCGTGAGGCGATCGCGCGCGCGGTCGAGACGTACCTGCGGTGGATCGTGGAGTATCCGCGACTCCACCAGTTCCTCGGCACCGGATCGCCGAGCAGGCGCACCACCGGATCGCGCGTGGTGACGGGCACGAAGACCGCGATCGCGCTCCAGCTGTCGGGTCTGCTCGCGACGGTGCTCGACGCGGTCGCCGGCAATTCCGATCTGGCCGAATCGCTGGCATTCGGGTTGGTGGGACTCGTCGACGCCAGCGTCAACAGGTGGCTGAGCAACCCGCAGTCGGCGCTCGGCAGTGACGATCTCGCCCAGTTCCTCGAGGTGTCGATCTGGCAAGTGCTGCACGGCAATCTGACGCGGATCGGCGTCACCATCGACCCGTCGACCCCGGTGTCGGAACTGCAGTAGCCGGACGGGTGTGGCCAGCTACCATGGCTTTCATGCCCTCCCGGCGAGGTTCACCGGCCGCTTCCGAGCAGGTCCGGGTGTCGGACACGGCGGTCGGCGACGCCGTCGCGCGCTTCGCCAGTGCCTGGGAGTCCTCGTCGTCCGCGCCCGATCTGGTCGCCTATCTGCCCGCCTCTCCGGCACTTCGCCGGGTCACGCTCATCGAACTGCTCAAGGTCGATCTGGAGAACCGCTGGCTGCGCGGCGATCACCCGAAACGGCTGGCGCAATACTGTGCGGAGCTGCCCGAACTGCGGCGGTGGCCGCTGCCGCCGGACCTGCTGTACGAGGAGTTCCACATCCGGCGGCGCAGCGGCGAGTCGGTCGAGGCGAGCGAGTACACGCTGGATTTTCCGGGGCAGGCGGGCGAACTCGAAGAACTGCTCGGCACCGGCGAGTACCAGAGCACCGTGCTCCGCCGCGGGGAGCAGGCGTCGACGGTGTCCGCGGGAGGCGCGGGCGCGCTCGACGATCTCGCGGTGGGCCGCCGGATCGACGACTTCGACCTCGTGACCCTCCTCGGCCGGGGCGCGTTCGCGCGGGTGTTCCTCGCCCGGCAGCGGTCGTTGCAGAGGCTGGTCGCGGTGAAGATCTCCGAGGATCACGGCACCGAACCGCAGACCCTGGCCCAGTTCGACCACGACTACATCGTCCGGGTCTTCGATCAGCGACTTCTCGCGGGCCGCGACCTGCGGCTGCTGTACATGCAGTACGTGCCGGGAGGGACGCTGCTCGACGTGGTCGTGCGGGTGCGGGAAACGCCGCCGGAGGCGCGCAGCGGCGCCGTGCTGCTGGACGCGATCGACCGGGCGTTGGTGGGCAGGGGCGAGATTCGGCCCAGCGAATCCGGCGTGCGCGAGGAGATCGCGACGCTGACGTGGCCCGAGACGGTGGCCTGGCTCGGCCGGAGGCTGGCGCAGGCGCTCGACTACGCGGGCGAGCACGGCGTCCTGCACCGCGACGTCAAGCCGGCCAACGTGCTGCTGACGGCGGAGGGCGTCCCGAAGCTGGCCGACTTCAACATCAGTTTCAGCGGCAACATCGCCGGTGCGAGTCCGGTCGCCTATTTCGGCGGCTCGCTGGCGTACATGTCACCGGAACAGCTCGAGGCGATCCACCCGGACCGGCCGGGCACCCCCGCCGATCTCGACACCCGCAGCGACCTGTATTCGCTGGCCGTCGTCCTGTGGGAGTTGCTTACCGGCGCAAGACCGTTCGACGACAGCGACGCCGAGCTGCACTCCCACCCGCCCGGCGACCGCACCACCCTGGACGCCATGCTCGCGCGGCGCCGGGGACACGACGAACCGGCCGCAGGCGAACTGCCCGCCGACTGCCCGAACGCGCTGCGGCGCGTGCTGCTCACATCGCTGGCACCGGAACCGAAGGACCGGTACTCCTCCGGCGCCGAACTCGCCCAGCAACTCGACGTCTGCCTCGACGCGCACGCCCGCGATCTGGTCGACCCCCCGCCGGGAAGCTGGCGACTGCGGATGCGCCGGTGGACGCATCCGATCATGTTCCTGGCCATCGCCGTTCCCAACTTCCTGGCCATCCTCTACAGCTACCACCACAACAGCACGCTGATCATCAGCAAGCTGCCGCCCGGCGCGCAGGAGAACTTCGAGCGGATCACCCGGATCGACTACACGATCGCGTTCCTGATCGGGACCGCGGGCACCGTGTCGATGGTGATCTACCTGACGGTGGTGGCGGCCGGTCTGCGCCGAGGGCGGGTGTACTCCGGTGCTCAACTCGCCCGCGCCCGCAAGGACACCCTGCTGCTCGGTCAGCGGTGCGCCCTGCTCTGCCTCGGTCTGTGGATCGTCAGCGGCCTCGTCGTGCCGATCACGCTGGAGGTGAGCGGCAGTGAGGTTCCGTGGAACACCGTCGTCCACTTCACGGCGTCCCAGCTGGTCTGCGGGGCGATCGCCGTGGTCTACCCGTTCTTCTTCGTGAACTTCTACGCCGTGCGCTGCCTCTACCCGGTCTTCCTGCGGCACGGCGAGATCAGCGCCTCGGACGCCCGGATGCTGCGGCGGCTGGGTCGGCGCAGCACGTTCTTTCTCGCCGCGGCCGCCGCCGTGCCGCTGCTCGGGATCGCGGGGGCCACGTTCATTCCCCCGGAGGACCTGCCCCGGGTCGTCGTCGCGCTCCGCGTGCTGTGCGTCGGCAGCGTGTTCGCGTTCCTCGGGGCCTACTGGATGTTCCGGATGCTGTCGGAGGACCTGCGGGCGCTGGAACGCGTCGTGTCCGGGGCGCCGCGGCACGAGTGATCAGTGCGAACCCGTGAACGTCAGCCACAGCAGCGACACGTTGAGCACGACGATCAGCGACGCCGCCACCCAGGCGGCGACCGTGGTGGCCGTCGCGTTGCGGTGGACGCCCATCAGGTCGCGGTCCGACGTCATCCGCACGAGGGGGATGACCGCGAACGGGATGCACAGGCTCAGCACCACCTGACTGAGGACGAGCGCGAATGTGGGGTCGACGCCGGCCGCCAGCACGACCAGTGCGGGAATGAGGGTGACCACCCGGCGCAGCAGCAGCGGGATGCGCATCGACAGCAGGCCGTACATGATCTCGGAGCCGGCCGCGCAGCCGATCGACGTGGAGGCCAGGCCGGACGCCAGCAGGCCCACGGCGAAGATGACCGCGACGGTGGGGCCCAGTGAGTTCTGGATGGCGGCGTGCGCGCCGTCGATCGAATCGGTGCCGGGAATGCCGCGCAGGGCCGAGGCGGCGAGCAGCAGCATGCCGATGTTCACCGCGCCCGCCACGATCAGCGCACCGACCACGTCCCACTTCGTCACCCGCAGCAGTCGCGCGAGGCGGGGGCCTTCGAGGTCGTTCCCGTGCCGGTCGCGGGCGAGAGCGCTGTGGAGGTAGATCGCGTGCGGCATCACGGTGGCGCCGAGCATGCTGGCGGCGAGCAGCACGGTCTCGGTGCCCTCGAACCGCGGCACGAGACCGGCGAGTGCATCCGGGCCCGACACGTCGGTGAACGCGAGTCCGGTGAGGAACCCGACGGTGATGATCGTGAGGAGTCCCATCACGACGAACTCGAACGTCCGCTGACCGCGGCGGCTCTGGATCGACAGGATGCCCATCGACACGACACCCGTGATGAGGCCGCCGACGAAGAGGGGGACACCGAACAGGAGGTTGAGCGCGATCGCGCCGCCGATCACCTCGGCGAGGTCGGTGGCGACCGCCATCGCCTCCGCCTGCAACCAGAACGCGCGGCGGTTGCCGGTCCGCAGGCGTGTGCCCAGCATCTCGGGCAGCGATTTGCCGGTGACCAGCCCGAGCTTGGCGGACAGGTACTGCACCAGCACGGCCATGGCATTGGCGAGCACCAGGACCCAGACGAGCAGGTACCCGTACTTCGCGCCGGCGGTGAGGTTGGCGGCCACGTTTCCGGGGTCGACGTACGCGATGGCCGCCACGAACGCGGGGCCGAGGAGCGCGACCGTCCGGAGGCTGCCCTTGCGGGGCCTGCGGCGCGGGCGGAGAGGGCTGGGGGCCTCGATGCTCACGGAGCTCCTGATCGTGGTCGCGCGGATCTACCTGCTGATTCGTATCTCCGCACTATAGATTTAGGTGCCACGAACTTTCAAGTGCGGAGTGTGGATCGGTATGCCGGGCTATATTGACTAGAACGTGTTCTCGTCGCGGTGGAAGGGGAGTCCCGATGGGTCAGGTTCTCGACAGAATCGAAGCCGTCGCCGACGAGATTCGCGGGCAGGCCGTCCGGTCGGAGACGGACTGCCGGCTCACCGACACCGCAGCCGGCCTCCTGCGCGACTCCGGTGCGATCCGCTCGCTGCAGCCCAAGCTGTACGGCGGCCTCGAGGTGCACCCCCGCGAATTCGCCGAGACCGTGATGGGAATCGCCGCCCTCGACGGCGCGAGCGGATGGGTCGCCGGAATTGTCGGCGTGCATCCGTGGGAACTGGCGTTCGCCGACCCGCAGGTGCAGGAGGAGATCTGGGGCGAGGACAACGACACGTGGATGGCGTCGCCGTACGCACCCATGGGCGTCGCGACACCGGTCGACGGCGGATACGTCCTGAACGGGCGGTGGTCGTTCTCGTCGGGAACCGACCACTGTCAGTGGGCCTTCCTCGGGGCGATGGTCGGCGACGGTGAGGGCGGCATCGCACTGCCGCCGTCGTCGCTGCACGTGATCCTGCCGCGCACCGACTACCAGATCGTCGAGGACACGTGGGACGTCATCGGACTGCGCGGAACGGGAAGCAAGGACCTGATCGTCGACGGTGCGTTCGTCCCCGGTTACCGGACGCTGAACGCGTCGAAGGTGATGGACGGGCGGGCGCAGAAGGAGGCGGGCAGGCCGGAACCGCTGTACAACATGCCGTACTCCTGCATGTTCCCGCTCGGCATCACCGCCGCCGTCATCGGCATCACCGAGGGCGCGCTGGCCTGTCACATCGCGGTGCAGAAGGACCGCGTCGCCATCACGGGCCAGAAGATCAAGGAGGACCCGTACGTCCTCAGTGCGATCGGCGAATCCGCCGCCGAGATCAACGCGTCCCGGGTCTCGCTCATCGAGACCGCCGACCGGTTCTACGACAAGGTCGACGCGGGCAGGGAGGTAACGTTCGAGGAGCGTGCGATCGGACGCCGCACGCAGATCGCCGCGGCGTGGCGTGCGGTGCGTGCCGTGGACGAGATCTTCGCGCGGGCCGGCGGTGGCGCGCTGCACTACAGGACGCCGATGCAACGGTTCTGGCGGGACGCGCACGCCGGTCTCGCGCACGCGGTCCACGTGCCCGGACCCACCAACCATGCGAGCGCACTCACCCAGCTCGGCGGCGAACCCCAGGGGATGATGCGTGCCATGATCTGAAACGCCGGGGGGCCGGGCCTCGGCCCCCCGGCATCGGATCAGACTGCGGCCGAGGCGAATCCGGTCTCGAGGTCGGCGAGGATGTCGTCGATACCCTCGATGCCGACGGCGAGCCGGACCAGTCCGGGCGTCACACCGGCAGCAAGCTGCTCCTCCGGCGTCAGCTGCGAGTGCGTCGTCGACGCCGGGTGGATCACCAGCGAGCGGACGTCGCCGATGTTCGCGACGTGGCTGTGCAGGGTGAGCGCGTTGACGAACTTCTTGCCGGCATCGACACCGCCGGCGAGTTCGAACGTCACGATCGCACCCGGACCCTTCGGGGTGAGCTGGCGTGCGCGCTCGTGCCACTGCGAGGACGGCAGACCCGCGTACGCCACGGACGTCACCTCCGCGCGTGCCTCGAGGAACTCCGCGACCTTCTGCGCGTTGGCGACGTGCCGCTCCACCCGCAGGCTCAGGGTCTCGATGCCCTGCGCGATGAGGAACGCGTTGAACGGGGCGACCGCCGAACCGAGGTCGCGCAGCAACTGCACGCGCGCCTTCAGGGCGTAGGCCGGGGCGCCGAGGTCCGCGAAGACGACACCGTGGTAGCTCGGGTCCGGGGTCGTGAAATTGGTGTGGCGGCCCTGGGTCCAGTCGAACGTGCCGCCGTCGACGATGACGCCGGCGATCGCCGTGCCGTGTCCGCCGAGGTACTTGGTGGCCGAGTGCACCACGATGTCGGCGCCGTGCTTCAGCGGCTGCAGCAGATACGGTGTGGCCACCGTGTTGTCGACGATCAGCGGGATCCCGTTGTCGTGGCCCACCTTCGAGATGCCCGCGATGTCCAGGATGTGGTTCTTCGGGTTGGCGATCGTCTCGCCGTAGAACGCCTTCGTGTTCGGGCGGACGGCGCTGCGCCACTGCTCGAGATCGTCGGGGTCTTCGACGAACGAGACCTCGATGCCGAGCTTGGGCAGCGTGTAGT
>JBCEBZ010000078.1:0-6594 GCA_039206675.1 Rhodococcus sp. (in: high G+C Gram-positive bacteria)
TCGGGCTGGCCGACGCCAGAGCGGCGGCGATTTCGGGTGCGGCGGCGATGGCCAGCGCGGGGAGGGCCTGGACGTTGAGTTCGATCAGTTCTTCCCGGGACAGATGCGGGTCGCGCAGCCAGGTGATCGTGACTTCCTCGACGTAGGCGATCCAGCCCCGGACGGCGAGGTCGACCGCGCGGGTGGGCTCGATGCCGATTGCGGGCAGTTGTTCGAGGGTGCGCTCGGACATCACGGCGCGGGTCTGCTCGAAGACGGCGCGCATGTCCGGGTCCCCGCTCGCCGTTCCCCGGAGCAGCGAGACGTACGTGCCTCGGTTCTCGGTGACGTAGTCGACGTACGACGCGAGCACCGAACGCAGAACCTGCATCGGATCGCGCGCTTCCCCGGCATACGGCTCGGGGGCGGTGCGGGCGAGCATCTCGTTGCTGGTGTGCCGCACGATCTCGAGGTGGAAGTCGTGCTTCGACGCGAAGTAGTGGAACAGCAGACCGCGGGAAACACCGGCCTGATCTGCGATGTCCTCGACGGAGATCTGCTCGAGCGGGCGCTCGGCCAGCATTTTGGCGCCCAGGTCGATCAGTTGCGCGCGCCGCTGTTCGGGGCTGAGACGGGTCCGCTTCACAACGTCCATGAGACAAGACTACTGAATGAAGGTCAATAGGCTATTGACTGCCCCTCAATAGCGCCCTATGGTTGCCTACATGAGTCTCCCCGTCACAGATACTTATGCCCCCACCGCAGGTGTCCGCCACGTCGACACACTGATCATCGGCAGCGGGTTCGCCGGCCTCGGCGCGGCGATCAAGCTGACCCAGGCAGGCAAGACCGACTTTCTCGTGCTCGAACGCGGCAACGAGGTCGGTGGTACCTGGCGAGACAACACGTACCCGGGCGCCGCGTGCGATGTTCCCTCACATCTGTACTCCTACTCGTTCGCGTTGAACCCGGAGTGGACCCGGTCGTTCTCGACGCAGCCCGAGATCCAGAAGTACATCCAGTCGGTGGCGGACAAGTACAAGGTGCGCGACAAGCACCTGTTCGGCTGTGACGTGCAGTCCGCCCACTGGAACGAGTCGACCACTCGCTGGGAGGTCAGCACCACCAAGGGGAACTTCGTCGCGAAGGTGGTCGTCTCCGCGGTCGGCGCACTGTGCGAGCCCTCGCTCCCCGACATCAAGGGCATCGAAGGGTTCGAGGGCGAGATCTTCCACTCCGCCCGCTGGAACCACGACGCCGACCTGACGGGCAAGCGCGTCGCCGTCATCGGCACCGGCGCATCGGCCATCCAGATCGTGCCCGCCATCGGCAAGAAGGTGTCGCACCTCGACGTGTACCAGCGCACGGCGCCGTGGATCCTCCCCCGGGCGGACCGCGAGTACACGACGCTCGAGCACACCGCGTTCAAATACCTCCCCGGCTTCCAGAAGCTGTGCCGCTCCGGCATCTACTGGATGCGCGAGAGCCAGGTTGTCGGACTCGCGAAGGCCCCCGTCTTCATGAAGCCGCTGCAGTTCGCGGCCGAGCGCCACCTGCGCCGTCAGATCAAGGACAAGGATCTGCGCAAGAAGGTGACGCCGAACTTCCAGATCGGCTGCAAGCGCATGCTCATCTCGAACAACTACTACCCCACGCTGGCGCAGGACAACGTCGACCTGGTGACCGACGGCATCGCCGAGGTCACGGCGAACTCGGTGGTCTCGAAGGACGGCACCGTCCGCGAGGTCGACGCCATCGTCGTCGCCACCGGTTTCCACGTCACCGACTCCCCCACGTTCGAGGGCATCTTCGGCAAGGACGGCCGCTCGCTGGCCGCGGTCTTCGACGAGGGTGGCCAGCAGGGCTACAAGGGCGCCGCGATCGCGAACTTCCCCAACATGTTCTTCCTGGTCGGCCCGAACACGGGCCTAGGCCACACCTCGATGGTCTTCATGATCGAGTCGCAGCTCAACTACCTCGTCGACGCCCTGCAGACGATCGACAAGTACGGCATCGGCAAGATCGAGGTCCGTCAGGACGCCCAGGACCGGTACAACGCCGACCTCCAGGAGAAGCTGTCGCACAGCGTCTGGAACAACGGCGGGTGCGCGAGCTGGTACCTCGACAAGCACGGCAACAACACCACCCTGTGGCCGGGCTTCACGTTCCAGTTCCGGAACGAGACCAGGCGCTTCGATCTCGCCGCGTACGACAGCGTGGCCACCGCAGATCTGCCTGCGCCCGTGCATGTGAACGGCAAGACCCCCGGATCCGCCGCCGTCCCGGCGCAGATCGACCTCGACGACGACAAGGTGACAGCACAGTGAGCGAGTTCGCAGGCAAGGTAGTCGTGATCACCGGAGCCGGCTCCGGCATCGGCAGGGCGCTTGCCCTCGACCTGGCGCGCCGCGGTGCCCGGCTGGCGATCTCGGACATGGACACGGTCGGACTCGCCGAGACCGCACGCCAGGCGGAGGCGCTGGGCGCCGAGGTCAAGTCCGACCACCTGGACGTCACCCAGCGCGAGGCAGTGCTCGCGTACGCCGACGAGGTGCGGGCCCACTTCGGCAAGATCAATCAGGTCTACAACAATGCCGGCATCGCCTACCACGGCGAGTTCGAGAAGTCCGAGTTCAAGGACATCGAGAAGATCATGGACGTGGACTTCTGGGGAGTCGTCAACGGCACCAAGGCGTTCCTGCCGCATCTCATCGCGTCGGGCGACGGCCACGTCGTGAACGTCTCGAGCCTGTTCGGCCTGCTGTCCATGCCCGGGCAGAGCGCGTACAACTCGGCGAAGTTCGCGGTGCGCGGCTTCACCGAGTCGCTGCGCCAGGAGATGCTGATCGCCAAGCATCCCGTGAAGGTGACGTGCGTGCACCCCGGCGGCATCAAGACGGCCATCGCCCGCAACGCCACCGCGGGCCCGGGCGAGGACCTCGACACGTTCGCGAAGTTCTTCGACCAGAAGCTGGCACGCACCACGCCGGAGGCCGCGGCCGAGACCATCGTGACCGGTGTCCGCAAGGGCAAGGCGCGTGTCCTGATCGGCGCCGACGCCAAGTTCCTCGACGCCTGGGTGCGGCTCGTCGGGCCGAGCTACCAGCGGGTGGTCGCCCTCGTCGCCGGACGCGTCCTCCCCAAGTCGAACTGAGGTCCCGATGAGCTTCCACCTGCCGCTGCCGGTCGTCGCGACGGCGCTCCGGCCGTTCTATCGCCTCAGCCTCAACTCGAGGCTTCCGTACTCGGTGCAGCGGACTCTCCTCGACGTGGGTGCCCCGTTGCAGCAGGTGCCCGCCGGTGCCGTCGTCCGCCCGACCGTCCTGGCCGGACGCCCCGCGGAGCGGATCACGGTGGGAGCCACCGAACGCCGGACCGCTGTCCTCTACCTGCACGGTGGGGCGTACACGATCGGTTCGCTCGCCACCCACCGCTCGCTCGCCGCTCACCTCGCCCGGGAATCGGGCAGCGTCGTCTACACCCTCGACTACCGGCTGGCTCCGGAACATCCGTTCCCGGCCGGGCTCGAGGACGCGGTCGCCGCGTACATGGAACTGAACACCGAACACGGTTACGAGACAGGGCAACTTGCCATTTCTGGCGATTCGGCCGGTGGCGGCCTGACCGTCGCCACCGCACGACGCCTGATCGACCGGCACGGAGTGACTCCTGCGGCGTTGGCGCTGATCTCCCCGTGGGTCGATCCCGGCAGGCGCGACACGACCCGGGACCGGGATCTCGTCGTCAACACCGCGTGGTCGTTCGACGCCGCCGAGAAGTACCTGGGTAACGGAGACGCACGGGACCCGGGTTACGCACCGTTGCAGGGGAATCTGGCGGGACTGCCGCCGACGGTGATCCACGTCGGGGTGGACGAGGTGCTCTACCCGCAGATCATGGAATTCGTCGACAAGCTGAACGAGTCGAATGTGGACGTCACGCTCACCGAGTACGCCCGGCTGTGGCACGTCGCCCATCTTCAGGCGTCCCTGGTCCGCGAGGCCGCGGACGCGGTCGCGGAACTCGGGGCGTTCCTGGGTTCACAGATGGGCGTCCAGCCACACCCGCGCCACGTCGGCTGAATCGGCACCACCGCGGACCTGGCCGATCATGTCGGCCAGGTCCGCGGTCGTCAGTTCACCCGCCACGACATTCAGTGCCTTCAGCTGGGCCTCACTCAGTGCCCCGATCCGGAACAGCGGCACCACGTTCTGCGCGGGAAACACGTGTTCGTCGTCGGACAGCAGCATCAGATCCGCGTCTGCGACGTCGGGCGACGCCGTGGTCACCCCGGCCACCACGGCTCCGTCCGCCGGTGCGGGGACGGCGAGTTCACCGACCGCGGCGGCGTCGTCGGCCACCCTCCGCGTCTGCGCGAACGTGCAACCGGTGAGGCCGGCGAGAGCGTCGGCGTCGAAGGCCGGGGCGAGGACGGCGGTGCCCTTTCCGCACGCGGGAACGAGGTCGTCCAGCGTGGTGAGACCGAGCCGTTCGGATGCCTGCGGGGTCACCGCGAGCACCGACCTGTCCTCGGCGGCGGCGAAGTCAGAGATCGAAAGTCCCTGCGGCAGAGCTTTGCTCAATGCCTCGAACACGTCGTCCTGTTCGGTTTCCGTCGACCCGGGGTCGTAATAGCGGAGCAGCCGGCCCGTGAACTCCGGCACCAGAGTGACGGTTCCGGCATCGAGTTGCCCGAGGTAGGCGGTCCGGTCACCGAGGCCGGCGTCGGTGGTGACCGGCGCGCCTGTCGAACGCAGGGCACCCGCATAGATTTCGGCGAGGACGCGGCTCTCCGCACCGTCGCCGGCACCCACCACGATCTCGCCGGGCCCCTGCCCCGCGGAACCGTCGAGGGTGGTGTCGCCCCGTGCGCATCCCGACGCCAGTCCCGCGGTGAGAAGCAACGCCCACACGGCGGTCAGTGCCCGGAACCACGCCGCCGGGCGGTGCCCGCGGCGGGCCGATTCGTCTGTGCGTGTGTGTGCCACGTCGCGCCTTTCGTTTACCTCGAGCTGGTCGAAAACCGTGCTCTGTCCGCCCCTATCGTTACACTGGCCAACCGATGGCGCGGACACGCGTCCACCGGCTTCCGTCGGCAGGTCCGGCGCCGGTGACAACGGGAAGGACGCTCATGCGCACCTCACGAATTCTGTCGGGCTTCACCCGCCGCTCCGTGGGCAGTATCGCTCTCGCGACGGTCGCCGTCGTGTCGCTCGCGGCGTGCGGTGGCGGCGGATCCGACCCCCTGTCCGGCGGCGGTGAGGGCTCCGGTGACGACCCGAACGCGATCATCGTGGGATCGGCGAACTTCCCCGAATCGGAGACGGTCGCGAACATCTACACCGAGGTGCTCCGCGCCAACGGGTTCGACGTGACGACGAAGTTCAACATCGGATCCCGTGAGGCCTACATTCCCGCACTGAAGGACGGGTCGATCGACGTCATCCCTGATTACACGGGCAACCTCCTCCAGTATCTCGACCCGGCCTCCACCGCCACCAGCGCCGCCGACGTGGACGCGGCGCTGCCTGCCGCGCTGGGCTCGGAATTGACGATCACCACCCCGGCCCCCGCGGAGGACAAGGACGCCGTCGTCGTCACGAAGGAGACGGCGGAGCGCTGGAACCTCACCTCCATCGCGGATCTGGCGGCGCACTCGAACGAGGTGAAGTTCGGCGCACCGGCCGAATTCCAGGAACGTCCCGGTGGCCTGCCCGGCCTGAAGGCCAAATACGGCCTCGACATCACTCCCGACAACTTCGTGCCGATCGCCGACGGCGGCGGTCCGGCCACGGTGGACGCTCTCGCGTCGGGACAGATCACGGCCGCCGACATCTTCACCACGTCTCCGGCGATTGCCGAGAACGGTTTCGTGGTGCTCGCCGACCCACAGAACAACTTCGCGGCGCAGAACGTCGTCCCGGTATTGCGTACCACCAAGTCCTCCGACAAGCTGACCCGCGCCCTCGACGCCCTGTCCGCGAAGCTGACCACCGAAGAGCTTGTCGCGCTCAACAATTCCGTCTCGGGGGACGCGAAGACCGAGCCGGCGGCGGCCGCGAAGCAGTGGGTGACGGATCAGGGGCTCGACAAGCCGGTCTCGTGAGGAGCCTGCCGTGATCACATTCTCGGGAGTCACCAAGCGGTACCCGGACGGCACGACGGCGGTGGACGGCCTCGACCTGCAGATCGAAGCCGAATCGTTCACGGTCTTCGTGGGGCCATCCGGCTGCGGTAAGACCACGTCGATGCGGATGATCAACCGGATGATCACCCCGACCGAGGGCACGATCACGGTCGACGGCCGCGACATCGCCAGGACCGACGCGGTGAAGCTTCGCCTCGGCATCGGCTACGTCATCCAGAGCGCGGGACTGCTGCCGCACCGCACGGTGGTCGACAACGTCGCGACCGTGCCGGTGCTGCGCGGCGACTCACGGCGCAACGCCCGCAAGGCCGCGCTGGCGGTGCTCGAACGTGTCGGGCTCGACCCGGCGCTGGCCTCCCGCTATCCAGGTCAGCTCTCCGGCGGACAGCAACAGCGCGTCGGCGTCGCCCGCGCGCTGGCCGCCGATCCGCCGATCCTGCTGATGGACGAACCGTTCAGCGCCGTCG
>JBCEBZ010000079.1:0-6586 GCA_039206675.1 Rhodococcus sp. (in: high G+C Gram-positive bacteria)
GCCCAGCACCAGGCCGAAGATCAGGTGCCCGATCAGCGACAGGGTGATCGTCGTCGGCGTCAGCGGGAACATGTCGCGCTGACCGCGCGCCGACAGTGCGACCGTGCCGATCAGCCCGGCCCAGACCGGGAACACCGCGAACGTGACGAACGCGAGGAGGACGGTGCGACTGGACCGGTGCTGGAGGCCGAGCGCGAGGGCGATGAGGAAGAATGCGATACCGATTCCGCCGCCGTCGCCGAAGTAGCGCCACAGGTATCCGACGATCGCACCGGTCCGGGTGTCGGTTCCCGCATGGAGCCAGGTGCCCATCTTCGGGATGAAGTCGCCCCACAGACCGAGCAGATACACGGTGTCGAGGCGGAAGACGTCGTAGGCCAGACACGCGAACATCCCCCAGCCGAGGCCGTGGCCGACGATGCGGTCGATCGGGTGCGGAGCGAACACGCACAGCACGGCGAGGGTGGCGGCGAGCGGAATGATCACCAGCGCACCGGTGGTGTTCATCGGCACGACGCCGAACACCTGCGCCGAGATCGCCAGCAGCGGCAGCGACGCGAGCAGCAGGTACAGGCCGATCCGCGCGAAGGTCCAGTGGTGACGGACGGGCTTCGGGTCGGATTCGACGGCGGGTGAGACGGCGGGCAGGATTGCACCCGGCGGATCGTGTTCGTGGACGTCGGGGACGGTGATGCCGAGGATGCGGGGCATGGGGCGGGTTCCTTTCGATCGAGGGACTTCTCTTTCCGAATGGTCGGTTTCCGACATCCCCAGCGTCCGTCGAGCACCCGGTTTGCGAATAGTCCCCCGAGGGGTGGTGATGGATACCCCTGCACGGGCGCACCACCTGCACCTCCTCACCCACGACCCCCGGTCCGTCGGGGTCTCCGACCGAAGCCGGTCGAGGCCGATCGGCACCGCCCGACCCTTCCTACGAGACGGAACTTTGGTGGTGTGCAACATAATTTGTAGGACGCAGCGCAGAGCGGGCAGGCGATACGAGACGGACGGTGAAGCCTGCCCGGAAAGCCGCGCAGTGCACACGCCCCCGCGATCTAAGCTTGGGTCAGGCGACGTCGAGGGAGCCCCATGGACACAGATCGGAGATCCGGCGGTCAGGTGAGCCGAACCCCCGGGGCGCGCCATGTCCGGTGACGAGACCGAGCGCACGCAGCGGGGATCGCTCGACGGTAACGTCGTCGCGGAACTCATGGCCGAGGGGTTCGAGGTCGATGCCGTGGCCGGACGCGGCGGATTCGGTGTCGTGTATCGGTGCCGGCAGCCATCGCTCGACCGACTCGTCGCGGTGAAACTCCTCAACGCGGATTCCGACGAACCGGTCGACCGCGTTCGGTTCCTGCGCGAACAGCAGGCGATGGGCCGGGTGTCCGGGCATCCCAATATCGTGCACGTGCTGCAGGCGGGGATCACCGCAACCGGGCGCCCGTTCATCGTGATGCCCTTCCATCGACGAGATTCGCTGGAGTCCTGGATCGGAGCGCACGGCCCCCTGAGTGTGGCCGATGCTCTCGCGGTCGGCGTGAAGATGTCCGGTGCGCTCGAGACGGCGCATCGCGCCGGAGTGCTGCATCGGGATGTCAAGCCTGCCAACATTCTCCTGAGCGAGTACGGAGAGCCACAGCTCACCGACTTCGGTATCGCGCGCATCACCGGAGGCGAAGACACCACTCGCGGTCTCGTCCTCGGTTCGCCCGCGTACCTCGCGCCCGAGGTACTCGGCGGGGCCGCCGCATCGACCGCATCCGACGTCTACGGTCTCGGGGCCACCCTGTTCACGTCGCTGACGGGGCGCTGCGCGTTCGGTCGGCGACGAGGGGAGCAACTGGTCGCGCAATTGCTGAGGATCAGCACCGCACCCGTACCCGACCTTCGTGACGAGGGAATCCCCGATCCGGTGTGCGCCGTGATCGAAGCAGCGATGGCACGTGACCCGACGGCGCGACCACCGTCGGCGGAGGAACTCGGTGCCCGACTCCGCGACACCGCGGATCAGATCGGGGCACCCGTCGCCGACATCCCGCTGCCGCTCGACGACGACAAGCAGGCGCCTATTCGTGCGATCCCGGACTCGTTCGGAGATCGCGCTGCGGAGTACCTCCGCCGCCGCGAACCCCGTCCGACGCCCGGCAATCAACCTCCACGCGCCCCCACGAAATACCGCCCACCGGTATCCACCTACCCCATGGTCACGCGGACCCACCTGCTCGAGCGCCTCGACGCCGGAGGCATCCGGCCCCGCCTGGTGCTCATCCACGGGCCCGCCGGATACGGCAAGACAACGCTCGCTGCGCAACGGGCCGAGGCGCTGCGCGGCGAAGGGCACAAGGTCGCGTGGCTGTCGATCGACAACGACGACAACACCCTCGTGTGGTTCCTCGCGCACATCGTCGAGGCGATCGGCCGAGCACAACCCGTCCTCGGTTCGGAACTGGTCCGGGAACTCGAGGGACACGGCGAAGCGGTCCATCGGTACGTACTCACCAATCTGATCAACCGGCTCCACGATGCCGACAGCCACGTCACCCTCGTCGTCGACGACTGGCACCTGGTGACGAACGAGACCCCACGGTCCGCGCTTGCCTTCCTCCTCGAGCACGGTTGCCACCACCTGCAATTGATCGTCACCAGTCGGTCCCGGCTGGGTCTGCCACTGAGCTCGATGCGCGTCCGCAACGAGCTGATCGAACTCGACGCCACCGAACTCCGCTTCGACCGTGCAGAATCCGGCAGGTTGCTGACGCAACACAGCGGACTCGATTTGACGGACACCGAGATCGCCGCCCTCGAACAAACCACCGACGGCTGGGCCGCGGCACTTCAGCTCGTCTCGCTGACACTACGGAAACGCCCCGACCCACGGGAATTGATCGAGCACCTGTCGGGCAGACACCGCGAGATCGGCGAGTACCTCGCCGAGAACGTACTCGACGGTCTCGATGCGACCACGCTCGATTTCGTTCTCGCGACGGCCGTGCCCGAGCGGATCAGCGGCGCACTGGCGGACGCGTTGACCGGACGACGGCGAGGGCAATCCATGCTCGAGGAGGTCGAGGCACGCGATCTGTTCCTTCGCCGCCTCGACGACGATGCGAGGTGGTTCCGCTACCACCACCTGTTCGCGGAGTTCCTGCGTCGTCGCCTCGAACGCGACGACCCGGCCCGCATCGTCGACCTGCATCGACGGGCCGCCCGCTGGTCCGCGGAGAACGGGCAGATCAGCGTTGCGGTCGACCACTACCTCGCCGCAGGCGAGGAACGGCCCGCCCTGAACCTGCTAGACGGGGCCGCGCTCGATCTCCTCGAACAGTCCAGGATGGCCACCCTGCTCGCCTTGGCCGCAAAGCTTCCGACCCGAGCCGTCGCCGAACAACCGAGCCTGCAGATCCTGGTGGCGTGGGCACACGCATTGCTCCATCACACCGCGGATGCGGAGAATGCGCTCGCCCTCGTCCGGTTCGACTCTGCCACCGGTGGCAATTCCGATGCCACCGAACCCAGTGACCGATCGGTGGAGGCAACGCTGATTCGGGCGACACTCACGGCGCTCGACGACAGTTTGGAAGGAATAGACGAGGCGGTTGCGCTCGGCGCCGCCCGGACGTCGTCGTTGCGCCCGTGGGTACTGTGCGGCACTGCCGATTTGGCGTCGTTCAGCGCAATCCATCACTTCGATTTCGCAGCCGCCAGACGCTGGCAGAAATGGGCACTGCCGTTCCACTCTCGCTCGACCGGCCCGTTCGGCGTCATCTACGGCTACTGCCTGGCGGGAATCGCTGCGCGTGAGCAGTTGGACCTCGAAGCCGCCGAAGCCAGCTATCGGCACGCACTCGCACTCGCGACCGACACGGAAGACGCACTGTCCTACGGCGGCAGGCTCACTGCGGCACTCCTGGGGGAACTGCGGTACGAGCAAGGTCACGTCAGCGAGGCCGAGAGCCTTCTCGACCAGAGCCACTTCCTCAGAGAGGAAGGGGGATCCGTCGACTTCATGCTCGCGACCTATGGGACCGGAGCCCGTGTCCACACGGCCCTGGGCCACGAAGAGGCCGCGGCACAGCTGCTCGATGAAGGGGCTGCCTTGGCGCAGAAGTTGAACCTGCCCCGACTGAGAGCCGGCATCGACAATGAACGAATCCGTTGCAGGAACAGTACGTTCACCATCGCCGTCGACGAATCGAGTCGCGCGGGCTCGGCAATTCGGAAAGCTACGCGGGTCGACGGGATCATGCAGGCCACCGACGAGTTACGGGAAGACACTGCGATCCGATCGATGGTGGCGTCGCGTTCAGCCGCCGACGCCGACGCTGCCGTCGCGCGGGCAGTCGCGCTCGCCGAGTCCATCAATGGCGATGCCCGCCCTCGCGCCCGGCTGCGGGCGGACCTTCTCGTGTGTGAGTGCCTGGCTGCCGGGAACCGGATCGAATCCGGTTGCCGGGAACTGGTGTCCGTCCTCGACCGCTGCCTCCGCGCAGGTCTACGCCAATGGATTCACGATGCCGAACCTGCTGTCAGCGTGTTGATGGTCGCGCTCCGCGAAGGCGCCCGACGCGATCACCCGTGCGTCATTCCGCCCGCGGTGACCGCGTACCTCAACCAATCCCGCTAGCACGGCATCACGCAACAATGGCGTCACGCGAGGAAGCGTACCGTCTCCGACAGCGGTGCGCGGTCGATGAGCACGTCGGCGCCCACCGCGCCGGCATCCTCGTAGCCGATGGCCATGCCGCAGAACAACATCAACCCGTCGGACGGCTGTACCGTCTCGTCGACCGTCTCGTGGTACACCGACCACGCCTCCTGAGCGCAGGACGCCAGACCCTCGGCACGCAGCAACAGCATGATCGTCTGCAGGTACATCCCGAGGTCGGCCCACTGCGCAGAGCCCATGTCGCGGTCGACGTAGCAGAACAGGCCGACCGGGGCGCCGAAGAACTCCCAATTGCGGGAGAACCGGTGTCGGCGCGCCCCGCGGTCCTCGCGGCGAATCCCGAGCGCCGCATACAGCTGCTCACCCGCCGCGAAACGCCGTTCGCGATACGGCGACTTCAGGCCCTCGGGATAGATCGGGTACTGCGGGACGTCACCGGTATCGCCGGCGGCAAGACGCGCAGCCACCTTCTCTACGAGCCGGTCCCGCGACGCACCCTCGACGACATAGATGTGCCACGGCTGCACGTTGCCACCCGACGGTGCCCGCGTCGCGGCGTCGAGGACGCGTTCGAGGACCGCACGCTCGACCGGCCGGCCGGTGAAGTCGCGCACCGAACGCCGCGACCGCACCGCGTCGTACACGTTCACGAGGACAGTCCTTCGGGTCGGGGACGACCGGCCTGCAGAAACTTCGCGACCTCGCGTTGCAGTTCCGGGGTGCGGACGCCGACGTTGTTGATGGTGTAGCGGGTCGCGACGTCACCGGAGCGGTCGAAGAGCGCCTTCGCCGCCTCCGCGGGGGCACCCTCGACCGCGAAGAGCCGGAGAATCTCGTCGTCGACGAGAGTGCCCATGGTGGCCCACCTGTCGTCGTCCGGCGTCTTCGACAGCCGGTTGAGTTCGTCGCCGAGATCGCCCAGGCCGTGCAGATCGAGGACCGGCCGGTAGGCGGGGGTCGAACCGTAGAACGCGATCTGCCGCCGCACCGCCGTCTTCGACGCGGCCAGTTCCTCCTCGGTGTGCCCGGTCACGAGAAATCCGGACGCGATGATCTCGGGGTCACCCGCCGGCGCCCCCGGTGCACGACGCCCCCGAGCCAGCGCGGGAAGCGTCACCTCCCGCACGTAGCGGTCGGTGGTGAAGGGATGCAACAGGATTCCGTCGGCGACCCGGCCCGCGGTCTCGGTCATCTTCTCACCGACAGCGGCGAGAAGCACCTCCGGTGCCGGCCCCTCGGTCGGTGGCGTGAACATCGGGGTCATCAGGGTGTGCGTGTAGAAGTCGCCACGGAAGTCCAGCTTCTCACCGGTGGCCCACGACTCCCAGATCGCCCGCATCGCGGAGACGAACTCGGCCATCCGCGGGGCGGGTGCACTCCACGGCATCGAGAACCGCTTCTCGATGTGCGGCTTGATCTGGCTGCCGAGACCGAGCGAGAGCCGGCCGCCGCTGTAGTCCTGCAGGGCACGGCCCTGCACCGCGAGGGTCATCGGCGTCCGGGCGAACGCCACGACGATGTTGGTCAGCAGGTCGACGCGCGCGGTCACCCCCGCCGCAATCGTCAGATGCAGAATCGGATCCGACGTGACCTCGCTGAACGAGACACCGTCGAAGCCGCTCGCCTCGGCCCCGCGGGCCATGTCCGCGACGTCGGCGAGCGCGCCAGTCGGCGAGGACAGCGGTAGAACGACCTTCATACGCACTCCTGCGGGTCACGACCTCACGGCCGGCTCGATAATCGGAGTATAGCGATCGCTAAGTAGAACACAAGGTTGTGATCGGAATTGCCATGGACACGAGCGAGCGCTTCAATCTCGTTGGTGGGCGGCGAGTCGGGGGAACAGCCGCTGGGCGTTGTGCGTGGTCGCCGAGCGCCAGGTGTCGACGGAGGCGAGTTGTCGGGCCGTCGCGTCGG
>JBCEBZ010000080.1:0-6580 GCA_039206675.1 Rhodococcus sp. (in: high G+C Gram-positive bacteria)
GGTACGG
Organism: Rhodococcus sp. (in: high G+C Gram-positive bacteria); assembly: GCA_039206675.1. Lineage (GTDB taxonomy): Bacteria > Actinomycetota > Actinomycetes > Mycobacteriales > Mycobacteriaceae > Rhodococcus_F. The sequence goes on from JBCEBZ010000080.1 coordinate 8, forward strand.
GTAAGTCGGTGTTCCTGAAATCGCTGATCGGTCTGCTCCGCCCGGAGCAGGGGTCGATCGTGATCGACGGCACCAACATACTCGAGTGCTCGGCCAAGGAGTTGTACGAGATCCGGAAGTTGTTCGGGGTGCTGTTCCAGGACGGTGCGTTGTTCGGGTCGATGAACCTGTTCGACAACGTGGCGTTCCCGTTGCGTGAGCACACGAAGAAGTCCGAGTCCGAGATCCGCAAGATCGTGATGGAGAAGATGGAACTCGTCGGCCTCCTCGGCGCCGAGGACAAACTGCCCGGCGAAATCTCCGGCGGAATGCGCAAACGCGCCGGCCTGGCCCGCGCCCTGGTGCTCGACCCGCAGATCATTCTGGTGGACGAGCCGGACTCGGGTCTGGACCCCGTCCGCACCACCTACATCTCCCAGACGCTGATCGACATCAACGCCGAAATCGACGCGACCATCCTCATCGTCTCGCACAACATCAACCTCGCCCGCACCGTTCCCGACAACATCGGGATGCTCTTCCGCCGGCAACTGGTGATGTTCGGTCCGCGGGAGGTGCTCCTCACCAGCGACCAGCCGGTCGTCAAGCAGTTCCTCAACGGCACCATGATCGGCCCGATCGGCATGTCCGAGGAGAAGGACGAGGCCACCATGGCCGCGGAACAGGCAATGGTCGACGCCGGCCATCACGCCGGCGGTGTCGACGACGTCGAGGGCATCGTCCCGCAGATGAAGGCCACCCCGGGAATGCCGTTCCGCCAGGCGGTCGCCCGCCGCCAGGAACGTGTCCGCCGCATCATGCACACCCTGCCGGAGAGCGCCCAGTTCGCCATCGAGGAAAGTCTCGACCAGACTTCCGACGGCTGGTTCTACGACGACAACACCGCTCCGCTGGAAGGTGCGGTCGATGTCCGTTGATCCGTCGACCCTGATCGTCGCCGTGGTCGCGGCGGCCGGTGCATTCATTCAGGGCACCGATGCGCCGCCGGAGATCAAGGATCAGGCGACGCAGACCCTCGAGTCGTACTCGGCGCCGAGCGCCGACCAGCAGGTGTCGGACGTGATCGCGGCGCTGCCCGAGCCGGTGCGCGCACCTGCTCAGCAGGCGGTGGACGACGTCACCGCCGCTGCTGCCGCCGCACTCGAACCGTATCTTCCGCCCGGCCTCCCGACGCCCCCGGCACCGGATCCGGCCCCTGCAACACCCCCTCAGGCAGTCGTCCCGGAAGCGGTGCCGGAAACAACTCCGCCGGCACCGGTGTTCCTGTCGAGCCCGCCCGCCGACGAGGTCGGGGTCACAACCGGCACCGGCTCTGTGGTGCAACCGGTTCCGGCCGCCTTTCCCCGCGCGTCCCTCGCGCCGGTGGGTGCGATCGCACTGTTCGCACCGTGGCTGCGGAAGGCCGGTGCGATCTGCGACGGAATCACACCAGCGACCATCGCGGCGCTGTATGCGGCGGAGAACGGATTCCGGTACGGCGCCACCGCGCCGGTGTCCCCGTCCGGCGCGCTCGGACCTGGACAGTTCATGCCCGGCACCTGGGCGATCTACGGAAAGGATGCCGACGAGGACGGAAAGGCGGACGTGCTCGGTATCGCCGACCCCGTGATGGCGTCGGGAAATCTGCTGTGCGACATGTACGAACAGATCGACGCCTGGAAGCGTCAGGACCGGGTGTCGGGCGACACCCTCGACCTCACGATCGCGGCGTACAACGCCGGATCGGGTGCCGTGTTGCGGTCGGGCGGAATGCCCTCCGGCAGCCCCGACTACGAGAACCAGACCAAACCGTATGTCGCCAAGATTCGGGGCAGTGAACTGTCGTTCGCGCAGCTGCTCGCGCCGCTCATCGGGATTCCGCTGGGCGACGGCGCAGGTGGGCGTGTGGTCGAATCGGCCGTCCGCTACCTCGGGCTGCCCTACGTGTGGGGCGGCGGCAACATCGACGGCCCCTCCGGCGGCGGATTCGACTGCTCGGGGCTGACGTCGTTCGCGGTCCATGCCGCCGCGGGCATCGCCCTACCACGGACGTCGGAGACCCAGTGGAACGTCGGGCAGGAAATTCCGATGGATCAGGCGAGGCCCGGCGACCTGCTGTTCGGTAACTGGCAGTCGGGCGGTCCCGGGCACGTCGCCATCTACATCGGCAACGGTCAGATGATCCACGCCCCCACCACGGGTGACGTCGTGCGTATCGCGGACGTCTTTCCCGAGATGAAGGCCCGGCGCATCTTCTGATCGGCTCAGCTCTCCAGCCAGGTCACGACTTCGTCGCTCGACTGACGCTCCGTCCGATACGAGTTGATCGGATGGTCCACGTCCGGGTATCCGAAGGAAATCCCCAGGAGTACCTGACGGCTTTCCGGGATGTCGAAGAACTCGCGAATGAAGGGTGCCTGGCTGGCGAGCGCGGCCTGAGGAATGGTCCCGACACCGTGACTGTGCGCGGCCAGCAGAAAGCTGTTCACGAAGACGCCGCAGTCGACGGCGCCATATGTCCCGAGCTTGGCCTCGGTGGTGACGATGGCGACGTGAGGCGCGTCGAACAACTCGAAATTGCGCATCATCTGCCGTGCGGACGCGACCCGATCTCCCTTGGCGATGCCCACACTCTCGTACAGTTGCCATCCGCTTGCGCGCCTGCGCTCCTGGTAGACGCCCTCGTATGCCTCCGGGAAGGGGATGTCCGGGTTCTCGGCGGGTGCCTGCCCGACGTGTTCGGCCAGTGCTGCGCGGAAGCGATTCGTCGCGTCCGCCTGCGCGATGTGGAGGTGCCACGGCTGGGTGTTGCACCACGAGGGCGCCCGGCGGGCAGTCTCGAGTATCGCCGTGATCACCGCCTTCGGAACGGGGTCGGGGAGGTAACCGCGGCAACTCCATCGACTTGCCATGAGTGTGTCCAGGACGTCGTGACCGGCAGTCGCGGGCTCGACCAGGTGTCGTGTCATTGCGGTGCGCCTCGTTTCTCGGGTTGTGATGGCTGCCTGCGAACGAGCTCGGCTCCGAGTTCACAGGCAGCTGGATAAGATCACCATACAGTGCGTGTAGACAATGTGTTCAGATTGCCTTACGCTGCTTGTAACGGAGGTCACAGGGATGGGTCTGTGCGGATCTACGTGCCCACCGTTCGGCCCAATACACCGCTCAGACGTGAGGAGTAGGGATGACTGCCACCACCGAGACACCACGACGCGATGGCGCACTCGACGTACCGGAGGGGTTGCCACGCGGCATCGATCTCGGCCGGATCAACAACCGGGACAGGGCAATCGCCATGTACGGCCGCGAGTTCGCCGAGAAGCTGACCGATCATGCGCTCCTCGCGGATGATGCCGCGTACCTGGCCATGCGCGACTTTCGCGACAAGTCCACGGGCGCCAACTGGCGCACGTTCGACATCGCACTCGAGCACGGCATCGATGCCCTGGACGACCCGCCGGCCGGCATGGTGGAGTTGTTCCGGCAGCTCGACCATGTCCCCGAGTGGGTGGACTTCGATCAGCTCTACCGCGGTGCCGTCGCCTTCTGGCGGGCCGGGCCGATCGTCCCGCCCATTCTGGCCTGGGCCACCATCGCCGGCGGCTTCTCGATGTACAGCGCCACCCGCCCGGTCCTGTTCAGCGGCCGGATGCGCAAGGCCGACCACGTCGGCACCCGACTCGTGGAGAGCTTCCGCTACGTCGTCGCCGCGTACACGCCCGGCGGCATGGGCCGTTTCGAGGAGGGCTTCCGGCTCACCGCGAAGGTCCGGATGATCCACGCCGCGGTCCGCCACGGATTGAGCCGGTCGGATGCCTGGGACTGGGCCAATTGGGGCATCCCGATCAACAACCTCGACGGCATGGTGACCCAGGCCGGCCAGTTCGGCGTGAAGTTCATCGATGCCGTGCACAGCTCCGGAATCCGCTTCACGGACCGGGAGATCGAAGACATCTTCGCCCTCAGCCGCTATGTGGGATGGGTGATCGGAGTTCCCGAGGACATCTTGCACACCGGCTACGACGATGCCCGGAAGAAGACGGACTTCCACACACTCATCGAGCAACCCGCCGACGATTTGTGCCGCGACGTCGTCCATTCCGTGATCAAGTTCAGCGTCGAGAATCCCCCGGGCGACGTGGAGGTGCTGCCCGCACCCGTCGCGAAGTTCATGACCACCGACCGCCGCCTCAAGCTTGCCTATGGCATGTTGTCGACCTGGCTGCCCGCGAGTGTGATCAGGGATCTGCACGTCGAGCCCACGCCGTGGCGTTTCGTGCTTCCTGCAGTGAAGCCGCTGCTGACCTTGTCCAACCGCGTCGGCCGTATCCTGCCGCACGACGACGAGGCCGCCACCTTCCGAATCCTGAAGCAGTTCAACGCCGCCATCGCGGTCCCCGAGTCGGAGAAGGCGAAGGCCGTCGCGAACCCCGACGAGGTCGGAGCCGATGCCGCGGCCAACAAGGGCGGCATGCCCGTCGTCACGAAGGCGGGCTGACGTGCCGGATACGAACGCTCCCCTCGCAGGCGTCCGGATCGTCGAACTCGCCGGAATCGGTCCGGGACCGTTCGCGGGAATGATGCTCGCCGACCTCGGCGCAGAGGTGATCTGCGTCGACCGTCCCGGCGGAAACCCCTGGGCCGCCAGCGGACACGGAGTCATGTTCCGCAGTCGCCGCTCGATCGCGGTCGACCTCAAGTCGTCCGGCGGCGCCGAGATCGTGCGCCGGCTCTGCGAGAACGCGGACGGCATCGTCGAGACCTTCCGCCCCGGTGTAGCCGAGCGCCTCGGCGTCGGCCCCGCCGACTGTATGGCGGTCAACCCCGCCCTCGTCTACGGCAGGATGACCGGCTGGGGTCAGGACGGACCCCTCGCATCGATGCCCGGGCACGACATCAACTACATCGCGCTCACCGGCGCACTGCACGCGATCGGACGCCGCGGCGAAGCACCGGTCCCGCCGCTGAACCTCGTGGGCGACTTCGGTGGCGGCGGAATGCTTCTCACCGTCGGCATGTTGGCCGGGATCATGTCCGCGCGGACCACAGGTGTAGGGCGCGTCGTCGACGCCGCGATGATCGACGGCGCGTCGGCCCTGATGGCGATGTTCCACGGTCTCCGCGGAGAGGGGACGTTCAGCGAGAATCGCGGCACCCACCTGCTCGACACGGGCGCGTTCTTCTACGACGTGTACCGCACGCGGGACGACCAGTGGGTCAGCATCGGCGCCATCGAGGATCAGTTCTGGCAGGACCTCTGCGACGCACTGGAACTCCCGGACAATCTGCGCCACAACCAGTTCGACACCACCCGCTGGGACGAATTCCGCGACGTCCTCGGCCGGCGTATCGCGACGTTCGACCGGGCCGAACTCGACGCACTGCTCCTCGGACGCAATACCTGCTACGCCCCGGTCCTGACGCTCGCCGACGCGGCCGCGCACCCGCACCACGTCGCGCGCGGAACGTTCGTCGAGGTCGACGGAATCGTGCAAGCCGCGCCGGCTCCCCGGTTCGACGGGGCACCGGCCACCAAGCCGGGGCCGCCGCGCACACCCGGTGCCGATACCCGTCAGATTCTCGCCGACGCCGGGTACGACGCCGCCGAGATCGAGAGGTTCTTCTCCAGCGGAGCTGCTGCAGAATAAGTTTCGCAACCAATGAGGGCGGGCCGGGAATTCTTCCCGGCCCGCCCTCATTGGTGTTCTCACAGTCCCAGTGAGCGACCCACTATCTCCCGCATGATCTGGTTGGTACCACCGTAGATCTGCTGCACCCGGGAGTCCCGCCACCGCCGGGCCACCTCGTACTCCTCCATGTAGCCGTACCCGCCGTGCAGTTGCAGGCACGTATCGAGAGCCTCGAATTCGAGTTCTGTGGTCCAGAACTTGGCCCCTGCCGCATCGGCCGCGGTGAGCTCACCATGCCCGTGTGCGTCGAGACAGCGATCGAGATAGATCCGCGCGATCTGGACCTTGGTCGACAGTTCGGCGAGGGTGAAACGGTTCGCCTGGAAGCTGCCGATCGGGCTCCCGAACGCACGCCGCTCCTTTGCGTACGACAACGCGAGTTCGAGGGCGTACTCGGCGCTCGCCACGGCAACAACGGCCATCGACAGCCGTTCCTGCGCGAGGTTCGCCATCAGGTAGCGCAAACCCTTGCCCGGTTCGCCGAGCACGTTCTCGGGCTGCACCTCCACGTTCTGAAAGAACAGTTCGGCCGTGTCCTGGGCCTTGCGGCCGATCTTCGACAGCTTGCGTCCACGCTCGAAGCCCGGCTGTCCATCCTCGACGACGAAAAGGCCGAAGCCGCCGCCGTCCTCGTCGGGGATCCGTGCAGCGACGATCACCAGGTCGGCCTGCATACCGCTGGTCACGAACGTCTTCGATCCCGTGATCCGCCAGCCGGATCCCTCCCGCCGCGCGGTCGTCTTGATCGCGCGCAGGTCCGAGCCGGTCCCCGGCTCGGACATCGAGACGGCGATGGTGCGCTCGCCGCTCACGATGTCGGGCAGCCAGCGCTTCTGCTGGGCCTCGTCGGCGAGGTCCAGGAAGTCCGGGAGGACGATGTCGTTCGTCAGGGAACACCCGTCAC
>JBCEBZ010000081.1:0-6578 GCA_039206675.1 Rhodococcus sp. (in: high G+C Gram-positive bacteria)
CTACATGGACAAACTCGTCGTCGGACCCGACGCCGCCGACGTCGTCGACATCACCGCGCCTGTCGAGGAAAATATTCGGCGCCTCGCCGCAGCGCGTGGCGCTCGACCGTCGGATCTGACCGTGTGCATCCTCGACCGCCCCCGTCATCACACACTCATCGCGCGAGTCCGCGCCACCGGAGCCCGCATCCGCCTCCTCGCCGATGGTGACGTCGCCGGCGGAATCGCCGCCTGCCGACCCGAATCCGGGACCGACATGATGATCGGCATCGGCGGCACCCCTGAGGGCATCATCACCGCCGCCGCGATCCGCTGCATGGGCGGCACCATCCAGGCTCGTCTCGCTCCCCACAACGACACCGAACGCCGCAAAGCCGTGGGCGCCGGCCACGACCTCGACCGCGTCCTCACCACCGAAGACCTCGTCTCGGGAGACAACGTCTTCTTCGCGGCCACGGGGGTCACCGACGGCGACCTCCTCCGCGGAGTCCGCTACACCCACGGCACCGCCGCCACCCAGTCCATCGTCATGCGGTCCAGATCCGGGACCGTTCGCACCATCGACTCGCGATACCGACTTCCGTGACGCGACCGGGGATCCGGCCTGATAGCGCGTCGCAGGTCCTTCGAACATCAGCAACAGCGCCTCGGCAGGGTGACCGCCTGCCGAGGCGCTGTGTTCGAAATTTCGATCGTGGTCTGCCGTCAGCGGATCACATCGCCGCCGGAGAGCACGATGGTTTCGCCGGTCATGAACGACGCCGCGGGGGTTCCGAGGGTCAGCACCCACTGCGCGATTTCGTCGGGTTGGGCTACGCGTCCGAGTGGGATGGACCGTGCGGCCTCGGCCATGCGCCCGGTGGCCTTGTTGCCGGGGGTGTCGACCCAGCCGGGGGCGATCGCGTTGACGCGGATGCCGTGCGGTGCGAGTTCGAGGGCAAGTTCCTTGGTGAGCATGACGATTGCCGCCTTGGACGCGCCGTAGAGGAGTTGGCCCGGGGAGACGGTGAACGCGTCGACCGAGGCGAAGTTGACGATCGCGCCCCCGTTCTCCATTCGGGTGCGGGATTCGGCGATGACGTTCAGGGTTCCGAGAACGTTCACGTCGAACGTGAATCGATAGAGTTCCTCGGTGAAGGTGTCGAGGGTGCTCGGGGGATAGATCCCGGCAACGTTCGCGACCAGGTCGACATTGGTGCCTGCGGGAACACCGTCCGCGATGGCGTCGGCGACGGCGTCGCGGTCGGTGATGTCCACGGAGAGTTCGCGGAGGCTGCCGGATCCGGTCCGCAGGTCGCTGTCCTTCAGGTCGAGGGCCAGGACGTTCCAGCCTGCGTCGATCAGATGCTGAGCGGTGGCGTGTCCCATGCCGCTTGCTGCGCCGGTGACGATTGCGGTCGATGTCATTGCGGTTGTGCCTGTCTCGTGTGGAGTGACGGGAGGAATGGGGAAGTGGAGATCACGGAGCGGTGAGACTCGGCCCGGGCTCGGTGGAGGCGGCGGGCTGATCGTCGGCTGTCGATTGCGGATCGAGTTCGTCGATCCCGGGAGTGCGGAATCCGGTCTTGACGGCCCAGTAGAAGGCGATGAGTCCGACGACCACCGCGGACAGGGTGTCGGCGGGGAAGAGGAGCCACGGTGCGGCCAGGGGGCCGTATTCACCGATGGCCGAGACGACGAGCAGGCCGAGCAGGAGGAAGACCACCCAGTGCCCGCCGGCCAGGTGCCGTCGGCCTTCCTCGGTGCTGATCCGGTGCATCGCGAACAGGAAGCCCACGCAGAGCGCGACCATGAGGAGCAGCCGGGTGAGGAGGGCGGACGCCGGGGGCGCGTCGACGGCGGCGGGGGCGAGCAGGTATCCGCTGGTGGCGGTGACCAGGGCCCAGCCCACCACGAACACGGCGGCCACGGCGACCGACGGTCCGAGTCGGGTCCAGCCCATCTGCGCGGAGTAGCAGACGCTGTAGATCACCATGCCGCCGAGCAGGATGGTGCTCAGGTTGAACAGGGTGATGAAACCGCACCAGTAGATGATCACGGTGGCGGCGACGAAACCGGCGGGCGCGAGGACTCCGGGTGCCGGAAGCCGGAACGGGCGGTGCAGGTTCGGTGCGGTGCGCCGGAAGACGACGAGTGCGACGGACGCCGCGATGGTGCTCAGGATCAGCGCGGAACTGATGAAGCCGACGAGCCGGTACCAACTCGGCGCGGGAAGGAAGAACAGGCAACCGACGACGAAGGAGACGACCGCGGAGACGGCGGGGACGCCGTGCCGGTTCACCTTGGCCATGATGCGGGGGAAGAAGTGGTTGACGGCGAGACCGTAGCCGACGCGGGCGCCGTTGCCGAGGTAGATGTAGCCGGCGGCGCCGGGGGAGAGGATCGCGTCGAGCAGGAGGACGGAGACGAACGCGCCCAGCAGCGCGTATCCGGAGGAGTGGAGTGCGGCGGCGAGCGGGCCGTCGGCCCAGGAGCTTCCGGCCAGGGCGACCCAGTCGCCGGCGGACACACCCGCATCGGCCCAGTCGATCGCGCCGAGGAAGGCGATCTGCAGGCCCAGGTAGATGGCGAGCGGGATCACGACGCATCCGACGGTTCCGAGGGGAATGTTGCGGCCGGGTCGCTGCACCTCGCCGCCGAAGTCGATGACACCGCGGAAACCCATGAGCGCGAACGCGATACCGGACACCGCGACCGCCTCGAACATCGATCCGGGGCCGCCGCCTGCGTGGTCGCCGAAGAAGCCGTAGGACGTGAAGTTGGAGCCGTCGAAGGTCAGGAACAGCAGCAGGAACGTGGCGGTGGGGATGATGATCTTCCACCAGGTGACCCAGCGGTTGCATTCGCTGAGAAGCTTGACGCCGAAGAGGTTGATCGCCAGGAACAAGACCATCAACGCGGTCGCGGCCAGGATTCCCCGCGGCCACGACAGCATCGAGACCCCGTCGCGCACGGTGAGCAGTCCGAGGTCGGGGAAGATTCCGCCGAGGTAGGTGAGCGCGGCCACGGCCTCGATCGCGGGCAGTGAGACGTTGGCCAGCCAGTACGACAGGCCCAGAATCCAGCCGGCGAGCCCGCCGTTGGAGAGGTAGGGGTAGCGGGCGATGGCTCCGCTGACCGGGATGGTGGATCCCACTTCCATCCAGGCCAGCGCGATCACCATCGTCAGTGCGCCGCCGATGAGCCACGAGACGATGGCGGACGGGCCCGCGATCCCGGCCGCGGCCAGCACAGCGAACAACCACCCGGAGCCGATCTGGCCACCGACGCCGATGAACATCGCCGCCTGCAGCGACATCTTGCGTTGGAAGTGGCCGTCACCGGGGGGTGTCGAAGTACATCTCTGCCCGATAGTCGTCATTGCGTTCCTCCGTCCACTCCCGCGCCTGGGCATCGGGGTGATTGATGGCAGCTGATCCCGGATCGGCCCGCGTGAACTGCGAGGCCTTGCGAATCCGTGTCCGGGATGACGACGAGTGTTCCGCGCCACTTCGCTATCGGTGAAGCCGATATTTCCGATGGCTGCTCAAGGGTTTCCCTTGAGTGAGCGACGGTCCGTCCCAGGCGGAGGAGAAGTGCGCAGGTCAGCGCGGTGCGAAAGCGTCGGGGTTCGTGGCGGAGGAACCGGTGTCCGCGACGGTGGCGCGCGAACTGTTACGTGGAGGAAATGCCGTTACCTCTTGGTAATCCGCGGCGCCCACACTCCGGCGTCGGCCTCGATGGGCACGTCGACCTGCGGGAGTTGTGAGAGCAGTTGCCGGGCAAGACGGATCATGATCGTCGCAGCGGGTGACAGGCTGGCGTCGCGGCGGGTGATGAATGCGAACGTCTCGTACAGCGGCGGGTCCAGCGAGGCCCACGCCAGGGACTTCGTCGAACCGAGGGCATGAGCCAGGGGTAGCGAGCTGATCGTGTCCCCGACCCCACGCTCGGCGAGTTCGAGTGCGACGGCGGGTGATTCGACTTCGACGATCGGGCTGATCGTCACCCCGGCGTTCTGTGCGATCAGCAGCAACCGGCGCCGGGTGGGGTCCATGTCGCCCCATCGCATCTCCGGAAAGATCAGCTCGGCCTCGGCAACCTCCTGGATGGACACCGGGCGAGCCGCGCGGTCACGATCGCGGGTGAGGAAGACCGCTTCGGCGAGCCACTCGACCGGCCCGACGTCGAGGCCGCGGTCGTCGACAGGCAGCGCGACCAGCCCGGCCTCGAGTTGTCCGTCGCGGACCGCGTCGGCCACCTGAACCGAGTTGAGGGCGACGAGACGCACGTGGACCTGTGGATACAGCGCACGGAACTTCTCGATCAGATCCGTGTGGATCAGGTGGTGGGCGCTGCTGAACGTCCCGAAGGCGACGGTCCCGCCGGTGAGATTACGTACCGGGTCGACCGCGGTGGCCGCCGCCTCCGCGGCGGCGAGGGTGCGCTGGGCATGCGGAAGGAGCATCCGGGCGGCGTCGGTGAGGATCAGTTTGCGGTTGGTGCGCACGAACAGCGTCACGCCCAGCTGGTGCTCGAGCCGGCGGATCTGCTCGGAGAGACTCGGCTGGGCAACGAAATTCGCCTCGGCCGCCGCCGACAACGAACCGTGCTCGACGGCGGCCAGGAAATAGCTCAGCTGCTGCAGGGTGATGGGCGCTGTTGCCATCGGTGGGCTCCTCGAGTCGTCGTCGACACGGCGTGCGGCGCCGCGTCCGGGCCTTGCTCAAGGGTATCCCTTGAGCTGCTCGCGAGATATCGCCATTTACGAGAGCGATCGTTTTTTTCAGACTTGCATCACCACGTTCGGGGCGCTCGCCCCCATCGAACAAAGGGAGCAGAAAATGACCCGTTACTGTGTCATCGGTGCCGGCGCGGCCGGCGTATCCGCCCTTCAGCAACTACGCGAAGCCGGCTACGACGTCGAGTGCTTCGAGAAGACCGAGCGGGTCGGCGGGCACTGGCACACCGACTACGACGCGCTGCACCTGATCACCTCTCGCGACATGACCCGGTTCGAGAACTTCCCGATGCCCGCCGAGTACCCGCACTTCCCGCGGCGCGATCAGGTTCGCCAGTACATCGAATCCTATGCGCGCCACCACGGTCACTACGAGAAGATCCATTTCGGCACCGAGGTGCTGTCGGTGACTCCGGTGCCCGCAGGCCAGGGACCGGTCGGGTCGGCCGGCTGGCGGGTGACCACCTCTCGCGGCGACGAGGGCATCTTCGACGGCGTCCTGGTCGCCAACGGACACCTGTGGAGCCCGAAGGTCCCGGACGTCCCGGGCGAATTCACCGGGAAGCAACTGCACTCGAGCGAATACAACAATGTGGGCGACCTCGACGGGAACCGGGTCCTGGTCGTCGGCGCGGGTAACTCCGGCTGCGACATCGCCGTCGACGTCGCGCAGCACCGCCGCGAAGCCGACATCGTGATGCGCAAGGGCATCTACTTCCAGCCGAAGACGTACTTCGGTGTCCCGCGCCAGGAAGTCCCGTTCCTCGCCGAGTTCTCCCCGGACGAGCAGGATCTGCTGAGCCGACTGCTCGCCCGGGTGTCGATCGGGGAGAACAAGAACTACCCGGGGATGCCCGACCCGAAGGCCAAGACCCTCGCGGACGGTGCCACCACCGTCAACGACCTGCTGCTGTACTGGGTCCACCACGGCCGGGTCGGGATCCGTCCGGGCATCGAGCGGTTCGACGGCAAGACCGTCCACTTCTCCGACGGCACGTCCCGCGAGTACGACTCCATCGTCTGGGCCACCGGTTTCAACGTCTCCCTGCCCTTCCTCGACGCCGACACCATCACCTGGCGGTCGAACGTGCCCGTGCGGTACGCGGGCGGCATCCTGCCCGAGGGCGCCGAGAAGCTGTACTTCGTCGGCCTGATCGCACCCCGCGGACCGCAGATCCCCGTCTACGGCGTGCAGGCCAAGCTGATCGCCCGGATGATCGCGCTGCACACCGAGGCCGGACCTCAGGGGCTGGCCCTGACCAACTACTTCGGCACCGTGCAGGAACCGGAGCTGCGGGTCGACATCGTCCGCGCGATCTGGAACGACCAGATGGCCGACACCGAGCGTCTGCTCACCGCGCTGGCGGCCTCGCCCTCGCTCCGGCAGCTCGAGTCCCTCCCCACCACATCCGTGTCCTGAGCTAGACGTCTCACCCCGAAATCGTGCGGAAGGAAGCCATGACTCTCCTCGACACCGATACTCTCCCCACTACCGACCACGTCTCCGTCGTGCTGCGCAGCGTTCGCCACCGCAGCCCCGGGGAAGCGGTGTTCCACCAGGCCGTCGAGGAGGTCCTCGCCACCCTCGGCCCGGTCCTGGACCGGCACCCCGAATACGTCGAGGCCCGCATCCTCGACCGGCTCTGCGAACCCGAACGTCAGGTGCTGTTCCGCGTCCCGTGGGTCGACGACGCCGGACAGGTCCAGGTCAACCGCGGCTACCGGGTGGAGTTCAACAGCGCGCTCGGACCGTTCAAGGGCGGCCTGCGCTTCCACCCCACCGTCGACCTCGGCATCATCCGCTTCCTCGGCTTCGAGCAGATCTTCAAGAACGCGCTCACCGGCCAGGGCATCGGCG
>JBCEBZ010000082.1:0-6578 GCA_039206675.1 Rhodococcus sp. (in: high G+C Gram-positive bacteria)
ATCGTCGAGGAGAACCGCAAGCTGCTGCGGCACCATCTGCACCGCACCGGTCCCGTGATCGGGGTGTCGAGCCTGCGGGCGGTCGTCGCCGCCGAGATGCCGGCGGGACCGGAACGGCAACGGGCGGAGCAGGCGTCGGGGATCACCGCGCTGCGCGCCGAGATCCTTGCGCGGCTCGACGTCGCCGAGCACCTGCCCGTGGTCGACGGCCTGCGGACCGCTCTCGGGGGGATGCGCAAGATCCTCGACAAGATCGGCACCGAACTCGCCGCCGCCGAGGGCAGCGAGGACGTCATCCCCGACCTGACCGCCGAGCTCGAGAAGCTGCAATCACTCAAGGACCACTCCCAGCAGTGGGAGCAATATCTTGCGCGGGATCTGACCCTGATCCGGCAGAAGGCCACCGACGAACTCGACCGCCAGCTCGACGAGATCCGCACGAAATGGACGAACCGGGTCAACAAGAACGGGATGGAGGTGCTGCGCCGTAACCCGCAGAAGTTCACTGCGGACATGGAAACCGACCTGCACCGGGCGATGGCCGCGGCGATGAACCTGTTCTTCGAGCAGATGTACACCGTGATCGTCTCGCCCCGCTTCGACTCCGAGGTGGTGTGGAACGAGATCTACCACCAGATCATGGTGACCATCGCGGACCGGCGGATTGAAACGGCGCAGGTCGGCAGCAAACGTCACGGGTTGCTCGATCCGAGCATGTTGACCATGGGGGTCATGGGGTCGTCGATGATCGGCGGCCTGATCGGGGTGTCCAGCGTGATCGGGGTCGGTGTGGTCGTCGGCGCCGTCTGGGTGGGGGTCAACCTCGGGTTCCGGGCGATGCGGTCGGGGAAGACGAATCTTCTGACGTGGTTGCGGGAGACCATCGGCACCACGAAAACCACGACCGCGAGGCTGCTCGAGAGCGCCACCGCGCTCAGTCGCCCCGAGATCGTGATCCGCTACCGCGAGCACCTGCGCACCCGCATGGAGGAGCTGCAGAAGCAGGTCACCGACGCGAAGGAGACCGCGCGGCAGGACGCGGCCACGCGGGAGAAGACCATCACGCGGCTGAAGAACAATCAGCGTGTGGTCACCGCGCGCTGCGCCGAAGTCGAGAACGTCATCGCACGGCTCACATCATCACAGGGGGTTTAATCAGATGGGACTTGTTGTCGCAGTGGGGCTGATCTGCCTGCTCGGTGGACTCGCCGGCGGGTGGGCGTTGCGCACCCTCAACGCACCCCAACCCGCGCCCGCCGCCGGGTACGCGCCGGCGTCGGCGCCGCAGGGCACGCAGCTCTACACCCCACCACCCGCTCCCCCGGTCCCGGCTCCCACGACCGCCGTTACTGCGCCGGCCCCGTCCGCTCCGGAGTACGTGACCGGTCCGGTGGAACGGCAGCTGGTGCAGGCGCTGATCTCCCTGTACGACCTCGCCGACGCCGCCGCGCTGCGCACCCAGATCGCGGAAGACCTCACCCGCGCCGGCGTGAGCCGTATCGACGCCCGCGTCGGTGTCGGATTCGATCCCGCCCTGCACCGGGCCGTCGACACCACGTCCGCGGTGGCACCCGGGGACGTCGACACCATCGCCCGGCAGCTGCGGCCCGGCTGGATCACCGGCGAGACGATCATCCGGTACGCCGAGGTTGCCGTCTACGCGCCACCCGAGACTGTCGAGCCGGCGGTGTGATGTCTACTCCCACAATGCCGCTCGACCCGGTCCGGGCGAGCCTCGACCGGAGCCTGCACGCCCTCGCCGGCCTCGGCGGCGACCTGATCGCCCACGCCAACCGCATCGGGGCGATCCTGTGGTCCCCGCCGCGGGTGGTGATCGTCGGACGTCTCAAGGCCGGTAAGTCCACCCTCGTCAACGCCCTGATCGGTGCCCCGGTCGCCGAAACCGCGGCGCTCGAGGCCACCCGGCTGGTCGCGGTCTACCAGGACGGCGCCCCCTCCCGCGCCGAGGTGGTCGGGCTCGACGGCACCCGCCGACCCGTCGAACTGGTCCGCGGTCAGCCCGCCGACCTCGGTGTTCCCGCCGCCGACATCGCCTACATCCACCGCTACCTTCCGTCGGCGGCGATCCGCGACTTCACCCTCGTCGACACCCCCGGGCTGGCGACGCTGACCGAGGCGAACGAGACCGCGACCCGGCGGGTGCTGATCGACGGTTTCGAGCAGACCCGCACCGCGTCCGTCGACGCCGACGCCGCGGTGTTCCTGTTCGACTCCAGCCCGCGCGCGGACGAGGTGGCGTTCCTCAAGCAGCTCGGCTTCACCCCGCTCAACACCCTCGGGGTCCTCTCCCGTGCCGACGGTTTCGGGGAAGGTGCACTCGGGCAGCGGAACCCGATCGAACACGCCCACCAGCATGCCCGCACCCTCGCCGCGCAACTCGCGGACACGGTGATGACCGTGGTCCCGATCTCGGGGTTGATGGCCGAAACCAGCCACACCGGTGCCCTCACCGAGGTCGACGCCCGCACCCTCGCCGAACTCGGCGGTTTCGCCCCGTTCGACCTGATCGACCTTCTCGACTCCGACGACACCCGATACCTCACCGCCCAGCAACGGGACCGGCTGGTCGATCTTCTCGGGGAGTACGGCATCATCCACGGCCGCCAGGTCGCGGCCCGCGGCGCGGCAGCCTTGAACGAGTGGCTCGCCGACACCTCCGGGATCAGGCCGCTGCGTCAGATCCTGCACAATTCGGTGGCCGAGTTCGCCTCCGTGCACCGCGCCCAGCGGATCCTCCTCGAGCTCGAGAACCTCGCGTACCGTCATCCCGCCCGCGATCACATCCGCGGCATCGTCCACCAGGTGCGGGAAGACCCGGCCATGCAACCGATCGTGCTGTTCGGGGCGCTGCGCAGCATGCTCGAAGCCGACCCCCGCTCCCCCGTGGTGACCGAACTGCGCCGACTCCTGCAAGGCCGCACCGTCGCCGAGAAGCTGGGTCTGCCTCCGGAGTCGCCGGCAGTACAGGTTCAGGCGGAGGCTCGCACGAAACTGTCCTGGGCGCAGGGACAGGCACTGTCGACGATGACCGCCGCCGAAGACGCTGCCCTGGTCCCCCTCATCCGCACCTACCACGCCTTGTCCCAGTAGGACAGGTCGCTCGTCACGAGAGTGGGAATGGACAATGTCTGACGACACCGCACGACTGCGTCACCGGCTGTTCGAGTGCGGCGACCTGTCAGTCGGGGAAGCCGTGTATTGGGACAGTCGCCGAGACCTGTTCCTCGCCAACACTTCTTCGGCGCCCCCGGACACCAACAGCCTCGCCGAAAGCGCACTGAACGAGAAGGACCGCATCGCGCGGAGCGGCAAAATTGTTCTTCTGCTTGCTATTTCGCTGATCGTCCTGGGAGTCGTCGTCGCCGTCCATCTCGCTGCCGACGGAATCGGCGGGTTCGTGATCGCGACCTGGGTCGCGGTCGCGCTGACTCTGAAGGTGAATGCGCGAGTCACGGCATCGCGTCTGCGCCCGATCAGACACCGCCTGGAGGAGACTCTCACTGCCCGGAGCAACGCCGGATAGTGGCCGACGACGATGGCAGTGGAATGATGCGAGGCGGTCCGCGCCACCAGGGTGCGGGCTCGACAATGGTGGATGGATCTTGGGGGGAACGAACCGTGTCTTCGTCGTGGCTGTTGGGGATCGATTTCGGCACGGCCAATACCGTGGCCGCGAGCATGGAACCGGGGTCGCCGGTGTCGGTGGTTCCGCTGTCCGCCGAGCGCACGGTGATGCCGTCGGCAGTGTTCGTCGAATCTCCGAACACGATCATCGCCGGCCAAGCGGCGCTCGACGCCGCTGATCGCAATCCCGGCGGTTTCACCCCGACCCCGAAGCGGTCGGTGGGCCTGCACGCGGTGCCGATCAACGGCTACGACATCGCACCGGTGCGTCTGGTCACCGCGGTCCTCGGGGAGGCGGTCAACCGGGCAATCGCGGCGCGGACCGCGCAGCTGGGGCGGGCGGAATCGCCTGCACAGTTGATCCTCACCCATCCCGAAGACTGGACACCAGACGAGGTCCGGGTGCTGCATGACGCTGCCGCCGCCCTGGGCTTCGAACCGGCATCTGTGCGGGCGATCTCCGAGCCGCGCGCCACCGCTCACCAGTGCGTGCCGGCGAACATCGTGGCCGGCACGAAGTTCGGGGTGGTCGACGTGGGGGCCGGCACCCTGGACGTCACGGTGCTCGCCTCGACCGGCCGGGGTGAGTTCACCGTGCTCGCGGCCCACCGCGATCATGCGCTGAGCGGATCCGCCGTCGACGCGGCGATCCGCGGGTGGGTGGATTCTCGGCTGGCGGCGGAGAACCCGCAGCTGCTGGCGTACCTGCGGGAGGCCTCCCCCGCGGGTGACCTGCGGCGGCTGGACGACTCGATCCGCCGGGCCAAGGAGTTGCTGTCGACGGCGCCCTCGGCGACCATCACGGTCACCGGTGCCGGGCACCTCCAGAACATCGAACTCCCCCGGGAGATCTTCCACTCGCTGATCGACGAGATGATCACCCGGAGTGTGGGCCTGGTCGAGCGGACCCTGGCCGATGCCGGTGTCCGCGGATCCGACCTGCACACGGTGTACCTGACGGGCGGGGCGTCCCGCATCCCACTCCTGCACCAGCGTCTCTCCTCCATCGTCTCGGTCACGACGGTCGATGACCCGACGACGGTCGTCGCCCGCGGCGCCCTCACAGCTGCAGGTGCCGGTGCGGTCGACGCCGCCCCAGCACCGGTCCCTCAGTCCTCCCCGGTGTGGTCAACTCCCGCGGCCGCGCCGCAGTCGGCCGGACGCGCTGGTCGGGCGAAGGTGTGGGCGGCCGCAGCAGCGGCCGCGATCGTGGTCGTTGTCGGGACTGGGGTGGTGCTCAGTCAGACGGTGTTCTCCGACGACGCCAGCGCGGGGCCGTCGCAGGCGACCGTCGCCGATCCGGCCGCCGATGAGCAGGCGATCCGTGAGCTGACCACCGCCTACGCGCGGGACGTCCCTGGCGCCAGCCTCGAGGTCGTCAACGGCTTCCGGTGCGCTAAGAAACAGGCCACCGCCGAGGACGTGGTCAGTGTTGCCGGGGAGAAGCTTGCGATCGACGAGATCATCTCTGTCAGCACCAATAAGGACGCCGGCAGTGCGCGGGTGCGCCTGACGCAAACCCTGCCCGGAACCGACCCCACCACCTCGACGCAGATCTTCACCTACACGCGTGAGAACAACGAGTGGAAGATCTGCGGAATCCGGACTCAATGAGACCGGGAAGTGCCGCACGAGATCGGGGCGGGAACTTTTCCCCCGCTGGGTGCATCTCACTTGCAGACAGGCACGAAGGGTGCCGCGAGTGAGGAGCACCACCACCATGAGCACCACCGGCCGAGCGTCCTGGCCCCGGCAAGCAGGCCGGCGTCTGCATGACATGATGCTCTCGCGCTGCAGCCGTCGCGTCGGCGCTGCGCAGAAACAATTGGGATCTGAGGGGGGACACGACCATGTCTGAGTGGCTTCTGGGTATCGACTTCGGCACGTCGAACACGGCCGCGGCGCACACCGGTGCGGTCAGCGGTTCGGTGGAAGCACTGCCGCTGACCCACCAGGGCAACCTGATGCCGTCCGCGGTGTTCGTGGAATCCCCGAACTCCATCGCCGTCGGTGACGTCGCGATCAACCAGGCCGAACGCAACCCGGCCGCGTTCCTGCCCTCGCCGAAGCGCGTCATCCGGCAGGGCATGGTCACCGTCAACTCCTACGATCTGCCCGCCTCGGTACCGGTGGCGGCCGTACTGCAGAACGTGATGACCCGCGCGACCAGCGCACACGGCGGCAAGGCGCCGTCGCAGCTCGTCCTCACCCACCCCGAGGCGTGGTCCCCGCGCGAAGTGCAGGTCCTCCTCGACGCCGCCGGCACCCTCGGGCTGAACCCGGGAATCGTGCAGACCGTGTCCGAACCCCGGGCCGCGGCGCACTATTACACCCGCACCAACACCCTCGCCCCGGGTGCGAAGATCGCGGTGTTCGACTTCGGTGGCGGCACCCTCGACATCGCGGTCCTTGCCGCCACCAGCGAAGGCACCTTCGATGTCATCGCCGCCCGCGGCGACAACGGGTTGGGTGGGAAGAACTTCGACGCGTTCATCCGCCGATGGGTCGACGAGCAACTCGAAGGCCGCAACCCCGAACTGCTGACCTACCTGCGGCAGTCCGCGCCGATCAGTGTGCGGCACAACCTCGACGATTCGATCCGCCGCGCCAAGGAACTGCTCTCGGAGTCACCGTCCGCGACGATCACCGTCGCCGGTGGCGGGTTCCACGAAACGTTCCAGATCACCCGCGACGAGTTCGAGGACCTCATCTCCGTCCCGCTGGAGAAGGCGGTGAACCTGACCCGGGCCACCCTCGCCGACGCGCAGATCACCGACCCCTCGCAGCTCGAGGCCCTGTATCTGACCGGTGGTTCCTCGCGGATCCCGCTGGTGCACGAGAAGCTCAAGCCGCTCGGACCCATTGCCACGCTCGATGATCCGAAGACCGTGGTCGCGCAGGGAGCACTGTCCGCGGTGGCACCGGTGCTGCGC
>JBCEBZ010000083.1:0-6566 GCA_039206675.1 Rhodococcus sp. (in: high G+C Gram-positive bacteria)
ACCGGGTGCATCGGCTGCGGGTGCCTGTCGCTGGGCAGTTGCGCGATCGTCAACTCCCACGACCGGCTGGGCACGGCCGGGCCGGGCGCCCGCACGCTGGACGTCGAATTGGACGACCCCGCGCCGGGGGCGTGAGCGTCAGCTGTCGGCGAGCCACTTCTCGATCGCGTCGCGGTCCTGCCCGACCATGTCGCCGACGAGCTTCCTGATCAGCGATTCGATCTGCCCTCCGACCAGCGGAATCTTGACCTGCACCGTTCCGGTGAGTCCGAGGACGGTGACGTCGCCCGACGCGCGGAGCACCGACGTGCCCTCGATCTGCACCGGGATGCCGGTGGAGCTGCCGGTGATCCGGCCGTCGGCGTGGTCGCCGTCGAGCGCGCCCCATGCGTCGGCGCGCTCGACCTTCAGCTCGCCCGTGACGACCTTGCGGACCAACCCGGGGAGGGAGGACGCGCCGATCGTGTCGCGCATCGTCGCGGTGAGCGTGCCGGGGCCGCGGCTGTCGTCGAGGGTGAGTTTGTCCGGCGCCTCCTCGAACCGGTGCTGCCAGAACGCCGGATCCGTCAGTGCCGCGTGCACCCGGTCGATCGGGTACGCGACCTCTTCGGAGTAGTCGAAGCTTTTCGCCATGACGGCAGCCTACGACAACTCCGTGAGCGGCGAAGGAGTCCAGGGACTCGTCCGCCACGCACGGGCGCGGAACGCGAATCCGCCAGAACCAGGGACGGGATCCGCGGGGCGGGTCCACACTGGAAAAGCAGCAGCTGAGGGCAACTCGAGCAACCGAATGAGGGTGGGCATGGCCGACGGCGAACCTCTGATACCACCGAGTGCCGTCGACGTGGATTTCTCCGACGTCGCCTGGGGAGCGGACCGCACGATGTCCGACTTCGAGACCGGGATGTGGCGGATGGAGGAGGTGCAGCCGAAGCTGCGCTCACCGATCGTCGCGGTCGACGTCCTCGACAAGCCGCCGGACTGGGAGCGGCTCGTGCGTGCGCACGAATGGGCGTCGCACATGGTGCCGCGCATCCGGATGCGGGTGGTGGAGCCGACGCTGCGGCTGGGCAACCCGATGTGGTCGGTCGACCCCGAATTCGATCTCGACTACCACCTGTCGCGGGTGCGGCTGCCGGAGCCTGCGACGTTCGACCATGCGCTGCGGATGTGCCGACACATGGCCACGGAGCCGTTCGACCGCGCCCGTCCGCCCTGGAGCGCGATGCTCATCGAGGGGCTCGACGACGGCCGCGCCGTGTACGTCGTGAAGACGCACCACAGCATCACGGACGGGCTCGGCGGCATCCAGCTGATGACGCTGCTGCACAGCAGGCGCCCCGAACCGTCGCCGGACAAACCGGATCGGCCTGCGCCGTTGCCGGAGCAGATGTCGGGCGGCGGCGCCCTGCTCGAGCAGGCACTCGACAACGTGCGCAGCGCCCCGGGCCGTCTCGGCGGCCTGATCCGCGGCGCGGTGCGGACGGCGATGACGGTCGTCGGCGACCCGGTGGGCAGTGTCACGGAGGTCGCCGGTTACGCGAACTCGATCCGCAGGGTGGTGACCCCTCCCCCGACCACGGGTTCGGACCTGCTGCGCGACCGGGGGCTCGGACGCTGGTTCGGCGTGCTCGAGGTGAGTGTCGACGAACTGCGTTCCGCCGCCCACGTCGCGGGCGGGTCGTTGAACGACGCGTATGTGGCGGCGCTGCTGGGCGGATTCCGCCGCTATCACGAATCGTTCGGCCACGACCTCGAGACGATTCCGGTGGGGATGCCGGTGAGTATGCGGTCGGCGTCGGATCCGACCGGGGGCAACCGGTTCGCCGCCGCCCGGTTCGCGGGACCGGTCGGTGAGCGCGACCCGATCGCGCGGATCGAGAAGGTACGCACGATCATCCTCGGGTTGCGCCAGGAACCGGCGCTCGGTCTGCTCGATTCCGCGGCCCCGATCCTGGTGCGGATCCCGACGGTGGTGCTGGCCAACTGGTACCTCTCGCAGTCGACGGGCCTCGACCTGCAGGCCAGCAACGTCGCGGGCGTCCCCGTGCCCGTGTATCTGGCGGGCGCCCGGATCGAGCGGATGTTCCCGTTCGGCCCGGCCCCCGGCTGCGCGGTCATGGCAACTCTGGTCTCCCACGTCGGCACGTGTTGCATCGGTGTCAATCTCGACACCGCCGCCGTGACCGAGCCGGCGCGGTTCATGTCGTGCCTGCAGGAGAGTCTCGACGAGATCGTCGAACTCGGCCGCGGGTGAAGGGAAAGGCTGGCGCGATGGACGAGCAGACGACACGGCCGCGGGTCTATCTCATCGAGACGATGAGCGAGATGGAGGACGACGTTCTCCGCACCTGGCTGGAGCGGCAGGCGAACGACTCGGGTCAGCCACCGCCGACCGTCCGCGTCACCGATCAGGCGCTCGCCGACCTCGCACGCCGGAAGGACGATCCGCTGCTCACCCCGCTCCGGGTGGTGTGGCTGCCGAAGGAGGCCCACCCGGACGGCGCGCAGCGCTTGCGGGAGACGCTGTCGCTGCGCGATCCGCTGCATCCCGGCCAGAACATGCAACGCCGGGTGATGCGCGACGACCCCGCCCGGTGCCAGGTTCTGGAAGGCGACCCGGCCCCGCTCAGCGACCTCGAGCGCCGGCTCGCCGAGAACGGGGGTGGGTCCCTTCCGGATTTCATCCGCCGCCAGGCAGCGCTGACCCTCGAGCGGGCCGAGCGCACGGTGCTGGGCACGCAATACAAGGTGTCGCGGTTCGTCGTCGACGAGATCACCGACGCCAGCCGGTACCACGACGGCACCCACGAACTGTCGGCCCAGTTGAATCTCCCCGTCGCCGAGGTGGACCGCCGCGCCCGCGGCGCGCTGGACGAGATGGTCGCCGCCCAGAGCCGGCGCGCCATCGCACTGTGGGACCAGTTGGGCCGCTACTTCTCCCGCGCGTACCGCCTCGACGTCGACACCACCCGGCTCGACGACCTGCGGGAGCTGAACAAGGAACATTCCCTGGTGTTCCTGCCCAGCCACCGCTCGTATCTCGACCCGCTGGTGCTGCGGCCCGCACTGCTCGCGAACGACCTTCCGCTCAACCACGTGATGGGCGGGCTGAACATCAATTTCTGGCCGATCGGACCGATCGGCAAGCGCAGCGGCACCGTGTTCATCCGCCGGAAGATCGAGGGCGACGAGATCTACAAGTGGACGCTCCGCGAGTACATGCGTTACCTGCTCACGAAGCGGTTCAACCTCGAGTGGTACATCGAGGGCGGGCGCAGCCGCACCGGCAAACTGCGGCCGCCGCGGTTCGGCCTGCTCAACTACCTCGCGAAAGCGTTCCAGGACAGCGGGATGTCCGACGTGTACCTCGTCCCGGTGTCGCTGACCTACGACCAGCTGTACGAGGTCGGGGCGATGGCGGCGGAGGCGCACGGCCAGGCGAAGAGCAAGGAGAGTCTGCGCTGGCTCTTCGGATACGTTCGGGCGCAGGGTCAACGGCACGGCGTCGCACACGTCAACGTCGGCAGGCCGATGTCCCTGGCGGACTACCTCGGTCAGGAGGACGACCTGCGGCTGGCGGTGCAGAAGACGGCGTTCGAGGTGTGTCACCGCATCAACGAGGTCACCCCCGTCACGGCGTCCTCACTCGTCATGCTCGCGTTCCTCGGCATCGAGGACCGGGCGCTCACCGTCGCCGAGGTCGGCGCCATCCTCGGGCCGCTCGTCGACTACATCACGGCGCGCTCCCTGCCGACCGCGGGCGACGTGGATCTGACGGACCCGCAGGTGATCCGCAAGGCGGTGCGCACCCATCTCGACTCCGGGGTCCTGAAAAGTTTCGACCAGGGCAGCGAGCGGGTGTTCTACCTCGGACGCGATCAGCATCTCGTGGCCGCGTTCTACCGCAACAACACCATTCACTTCCTGGTGATGCGGGCGATCGCGGAGATGGTGCTGCGCGCCGCCGTCGACCAGCAGTTCTCCGACCCGCTCGAGGACGGATGGAATGCGGCACTCCGCATCCGCGACCTCCTCAAGTTCGAATTCTTCTTCAGCGAGAAGGACAGCTTCCGGAAGGAACTGCGAGCCGAGCTGGACCTGATCGACCCGGCGTGGCAGTCGAATCTGGGCGACCCCCAGCATGCGGCGAACCTGTTGTCCGGGATGCGCATTCACCTGGCGCACCGGGTTCTGCAGCCGTTCCTGGAGGCCTACGCGGTGGTCGCGAGTCAGCTGCTGCGTACTCCCGTGGACCGCAAGTTCGACGAGAAGGCATTCATGACGGCGTGCCTCGCGCTCGCCGAGCAACGACGGCTCCGCCAGCAGATCGGGAGCAGCGAGTCGATCTCGGCCGAACTGTTCACGACCGCGCTCAAGCTGGCGCGAAACCGGGGACTGGTCGAACCGAACGCCGAGAACATGGCGGCCCGGCGGGTCGAGTTCGAGGCCGAACTGCAGACCTTGATCGACCAGGTGCTCCGCATCCGGGCCATCGCGCACGAGAATCTGGACCAGATGGGTGGTAGGTGAGTAGATGAGCGATCTCCGCAGTCTCCACGACGACATCGCGGCCGCCGTTCCCGGTCCGGCCACCCTCGCGGCATTCGACCTGGACGGCACCTTGATCAGCGGGTACTCCGCGAGTGTCGTCTACCGGGACCGCCTGCGGCGCTTCGACATCAGCGTGGCCGAACTGCTCCGCACCACGAACGCGGCGGTGGAGACCCGCTTCCGGGGCGCCGACGTCGGCAACCTGATGCGTATCGGCGTGGAGAGCCTGGCCGGGCGCATGGAGGACGAGATGCAGGAGTGGGGTCAGCGGCTGTTCCGCCAGGAGATCGCGAGGATGATCTTCTCGGAGGTGCGCGGCCTGCTCGCCGCGCACCGGCACGCCGGTCACCGCGTGGTGATGGCCACGTCCGCCACCCCGTATCAGGCGTTGTCGGTGGCCGCGGACCTCGACATCGACGCCGAGGACGTGCTGTGCACCCGGCCCGCGATCCTGGACGGGATGCTCACCGGGAAGCTCGAATCGGCGCCGCTGTGGGGACAGGCCAAGGCCGACGCACTGCGCGAGTACGCCGACAAGCACGGCGCCGATCTGGGCGACAGCTTCGCGTACTCCAACGGCGCCGAGGATGTTCCGATGCTCAAGTCGGTGGGGCACCCCGTGGCGCTCAACCCCGACCGCAAGCTGGCGGCCACCGCGCGGCAGAACGGGTGGCCGTCGGTGAATCTACGACCTCCCGAGAGCGGCGCCGACCCGATGTCCGTCGCCCGCACCACCACCGCGATCGGCGCGCTGATGGGCGCCGCGGCATTCGGTGTCTCCGCGGGCCTGCTCACCCAGAACCGGCAGACCGGCGCCAACCTGGTCGGCAGCTTCGGACCGGATCTCGCGCTCGCGATCTGCGGCATCAACGTGCGCGTCAAAGGCAAGGAGAACGCGTGGTCGGCCAGGCCCGCGGTCTTCATGTTCAACCACCAGAGTTCGCTCGACCTGCTGGTGATCGGCAGCGTCATCCGTCGCGACGTCACCGGCGTCGCGAAGAAGGAGGCCGCGCGCGACCCCCGGTTCATTCCCGTGGGCGCCCTCCTCGACGTCGCCTACATCGACCGCACGGACAGCACGAAGGCGCGGGCGGCCCTCCTCCCGGCCGTGGACAAACTGCAGTCCGGCATCTCCATCGCGATCGCCCCCGAGGGCACCCGCTCACCCACCCCGCGCCTCGGCAAGTTCAAGAAGGGCGGATTCCACCTGGCGATGCAGGCGGGAGTGCCGATCGTACCGATCGTCATCCACAACGCCGGCGAACGGATGTGGCGGAACTCGCTCGTCGCGCACCCCGGCACCGTCGACGTCGACGTCCTCGCGCCTGTACCGACCGACGACTGGGACCTCGCGGATCTCGACCGGCACGTGGACGAGGTGCGCACGCTGTTCGAGGACTGCCTGCACGCCGGACACCGCTGAGAATCCTCCGAAGAAATCCTACGTTCCGGCCTTCACACTGCCGGTGAAGAAGAACGGCGCCGTGGTGCCGAAGCAGAACACGGTCACGTTGGAACCTGCCGCGAATCCATCCAGCCTTCCGACGCCCGCCTTGAGACCGAAATTCGAATCCAGCGCGAAGCAGTTCCAGCTTTCCTTTTCCGGCACTGTGATGACGATGCCGCCAGTGGCGCCCGCGCTGAGGACGGGTGCCGCCGTCGCAGTGCCCGCTCCCGCGCCGACGAGCATCACCGGAGCGATGACGGCCGAAGCGATTGTCATGCGGAGTGCGATCGTGGTCATTGTGCTCACCTTCGATTTCCGAGAGTCCCGACCTACTACGCATATCGCTCCGACACCCTCGAAAAGTTTCACAACCCGCGTAGTCGACTACGCGCGACGGGTCGCGGGCCGTGCGGGAGAGTCGACCTACACCGGTGGAGCGTTGACGGGAGCGGGACAATGAGCGAGACCAAGTGCGCCGAACCTCTCAACCGAATAGCTGTGCAGCGCAACCAGTTCAGGGTCAGCATGCTCGTCGCCGCGATAGCCGTCGTGGGGACCCTGATCG
>JBCEBZ010000084.1:0-4112 GCA_039206675.1 Rhodococcus sp. (in: high G+C Gram-positive bacteria)
GTCCGGGACGAAGGGCTCATGATCGAAGCCGGTCGCGACCACCACCTCGGTAGCGTCGACCGAACCGGCAGCCGTGATCAACCGCCAGCGCCCGTCCGTTAGGTCGAGCCGCTCCACCGGGCAGCCCAGGCGCAGCTCGATCCCGTCCGCACGTGCGTGCCGCTCGAGATGCTCGATCACCTGTTCCCGCGTGGGAAAGGTCGGTGTGCCCTTGGAGTAGGGGCGGTTCGGCAGGTGGGAGAACTGCCTGGCGGTGTTCAGTCGCAGCCGGTCATAACGAGAGTGCCACGACGAACCGACGTGGTCGGCTCGGTCGATCAGCAACGGGTTGATGCCACGGTCGGCGAGGGCCACCGCCGCCGCGACCCCAGAGGTGCCGGCACCGACGATCGCGACTTGATGCTCGCTCATCGTGTGCTCCTTGGGTGTTGTCTTGTGTCATGCGGTTTCGGCGACAATGACGCTCATCGGGCCGGTGAGCGAGCGATGGTCGCGGTAGCGCCAGCCAGTGCCCTGCAGCCAGGCGATGCCTTCTCCGACGCTGTAGACGTCGCCGCGTTCGAGGTGGACCGCGAATTCGCCCGCCATCAGGGCCGCCGCGACCGGCTGGGTATGGGTGGGGTCGGTCCAGAAGTCGGCAATCAGCAGCGTGGCGCCGGGTGCGGCGGCGTCGCGAATGCGTTGCAGCAGAGCACTATTCTGCTCCGGCGACCAGTAATGCACCAGGTTCGCGACCAGGAAGGCGTCGTATCCGGCAGGCAGCGGGTCGGCCATCGCGTCGCCGGCGCATACGTCGATTCGCCCCTCCAGCCCGACCGACGCGATGCGGTCCTGCGCGGTCTGGGCAACCGCCGGCAATTCGAACACGGTCGCGCTCAGTTGCGGGCAGTGGCGCGCCACCGCGATGGACCAGGAGCCGGTGCCGCCGCCGATGTCGAGGAGTCGATGACTGCCGGACAGATCGACCGTGTCCGGCAGGGCGAGCGAGGGGCCGGCCGAAAACGCCTCGATACCGATCGAGGCGATGGGTTGCAGGGCGGCGTCGAGGTCGAAGATCTGGCGTTTCGGCCCGCGAGCGAGTGCGCCGGCCAGGTCTTCCCACGCCGGGAAGCTGATCTTGTCCCAGAACCGCAGCAGCGGACGCAGGTCGGCGGGCGATCCGCCGGCGAGGAACGCGGCAGCCGTCTCGGTATTGACATACCGTTCGCCTCGGCGTTCGAGCATACCCAGCGCAACCATGGCGTCGGCGCTGATCCGGGTGGCCCGGGCAGTAAGCCCGGTGCGGGCCGCCAGGCCATGCAGGTCGGTGGGGCCCTCGCCCAACGCCTCGAACAAACCGAGTTCGCTGGCGGCGAAAAGGTGTTTGGCGGCCATGAACCCGGACGCCAGCTGCATGATCGGCTCCGGGTCAGGCAGGTCGTGGTCGGTTTCGGCGGAGGTATGGGCTGTCATCGTCATGAAACCAGCGTCGTCGTTGTCGGTGCTGCGTCATATCCCTGAAATCTGGGGAATTCACCCAGATTTCTGGGGTAGGCAGCCCTAACCTGCTGCGATACACTTCGGACATGGCGCAGAGCTTGCTGCCACGCGTCCGCGATCAAATCTCGCGTGCCGCCGCCGACCAGCTGGACTGGGTGGGGTACAGCGCGCGAATGAGCGAGGCCCTGCGCACGGTGATCCCACACGACCGCTGCTGCTGGCACACCGTCGACCCGGGCACCATCCTGTTCACCGGCAGCGTCAACCGGAACGTCGGGTGTTCCGGATCCTGGTTGGCGCACTACGAATACGAGGTCGAGGACGTCGACAAGTGGGCGTTTCTTGCGCACAGCGGCCGCCTGGCGGGTGCACTGAGCCTGGATACCCACGGAGATTTGTCCCGCAGTGCACGGCACCGTTCGCACGAGGCGTACGGAATCGGCGACGAGCTGCGGGTCTCCCTGGTGTCGGACGGGGTCTATTGGGGTGCAGCGGCATTCCTGCGCGATGCGGGCGCGCCGTGGTACACCGCCGAGCACGTCCACGCAATCGCCGCACTGGCGCCCGCGCTCGCGACCGGTCTGCGACGTTCGCTGCTCCACGAGGTCGAGGCCGCCGTGACGACCGTGGACTACGGCCCCGGCGTGGTGGTCTTCGACGGCGCGGGCAACCCGGAATCGGTCTCACCCGCCGCGGAACGCTGGATCGACGACATTGTCGAGGTCCCGGCGCCGTCGACGCCGTTCGAATCGAAGGTCGTGCAGGCCATCGCGGCCCGGGCGCGGGCGATCGAACCGGGCACCGATCCACTGGAACTCGCCGCTCGCTCGCGAGTACGCACGCGATCCGGCGCCTGGCTGTTGCTGTACGGAACCAGGCTTTCCGGCGTCGAAGACGGACGCACCGCCGTCATCATCCAACCCGCGACGCCACATGAGATCGCGCCCGTCATTGCCATGGCCTACGGACTGTCCCAACGCGAATGCCATCTCACTGCGCTGTGCGTCCAAGGGCGATCGACAAAGGAGATGGCGCACGCAATGTCGTTATCCGTCTACACAATTCAAGACCACATGAAGTCGATCTTCGACAAGACCGGGGTGCGCAGCCGCGGGGAACTGGTGGGTCAGATATTCCTCGAGCACTACGCGCCACGCTGGGAGCTTGCGGCATCCCCGCCATCCGGATGGTGGGCGAAGGGCATCAGCGCTCACTGACATTTTGCCGTCGACCAGGAAGGTGCGCCTCGCACATTCTGTCGCCGCCGCAACGAACGGAGGTGGCCCCGATTCCCTCCGTTCGTCCTGCAAGCCCAATCCCCATTCACACGACCAACGGCGGCTCGAGCTGCCCGGCGATCTCAGCCTCGACCGGCTGCACGTGGTGATCCAAGCTGCGACCGGGGGTGGTTCGACGGCCATCTGCACCGGTTCCGCACGGGCAGCGATCCCCGGTCGCCGTACTTCGTGACGCCGTTTGACGTCGAGGAGGGCGAAGACGCTGTGCTCGAAGAAGGCGTCCGGCTCGATCAGGTACTGACGGGCAAGGGTGACCGGCTCTGGTACCAGTACGACTTCGGTGACGGCTGGGACCACGTGCTCGCGGTGGAGGCGGTCCTCGACGACCCGCCCGCGGTCAGTGGCCAGGTGAAATTTCTCGTCCCAGCCGATTCCTTGCAATGCCGGTGTTCGCGCCGTGCGTCCGCGCCCTCTCCCAGGTACGTCTCTCGCAAGTTCACGCGCGCGAGCATCCGGACGGAGTGATCCAACTGCCGGCATCAACGGAGTCGAGTGCACCAACGGGAAGTGGGCGTCGGCGGCAGCATCGCAGGGCGCGCCGGGTCGTGTTCGCCGCGATAGCCCCTCCCGCAGACGGAGGTCGACCCCGGCGGTGGCGGACCGCAGACCCCGAGCAACGCTTTTCTCGGTTCCGAAATTCGACCCCCGACGGCGGATCGGCTCGGTCGACACGGTCGATGCCGCCCGGTTCGGTCTCAGACGTGTCCGGATTCCGGACTCGCCTGCACATAGTTGGGCGGGTTATGCCCCCAATTTGTGCCGGTTTCCGGAACAAGCATGGCTATTGGTGCGTGTCCGGCAGCACACTGCTTGCACTGTCCTGATCGAGAACACGGAGTAAGCCGTTGAGTACGTTGTCTACCACTGAATCTCCACCGTCGATCCGAACCCGTTCGGAGTTCACGATGTGGTCAGCTGGCGCGGTCGCGTTCAGCTTCATCTCCCCGATCGTTGCCCTGTACTCGGTACTGGGCGCGGTGCTGGGCCGCAGCGGAGCCCTTGGGTGGTGGGCCTTCCTGATCGTGTTCGTGTTCCAGTTTCTCATCGTCCTGACGTTCGGAGAACTGGCATCGCGATGGCCACTCGAAGGCAGCGTCTACCAGTGGGTGCGGAGACTGGCACCGCAGTCCATCGGCTGGATGACCGGCTGGCTCTACAGCTGGACGTTGATCATCTCCACCGCGGCTGTGGCCTACGGTGCCGCGAAATTCCTCCTCACAGCGGTCGGCATCGAACACCAGCCGACCTGGATGGAACTCCTTGTCGCCGCCCTGCTCGTCGTCAGCGCATCGGTGATGAATTGTCACGGACGTCGACTGCTCAATTACCTGTTCG
>JBCEBZ010000084.1:4122-6566 GCA_039206675.1 Rhodococcus sp. (in: high G+C Gram-positive bacteria)
GGGCCGTTCCAGCTGGCCGTCGCGTTCATCGGCTGGTCGTTCGTCGGTTTCGAGGCAGCCAGTTCGATCAGCGAGGAGGTCCACGGCCCCCAGACCGCGGTTCCCAAGGCCATGATCGTGTCCATGGTCGCGGTCGCGGCGGTGGTGTTGTTCTCCGGATTCGCCATCATCCTCGCTGCCCCCGACCTCGCACAGATCGGAATCGGAGCGGCATCGGACGATCCCGTCGCCACGATCCTCTCTGCCCACTTCGGTGTAGGGGTCACACGCCCGTTGTTCGCGCTGTTCGGCATCACCTTCTTCGCGGCCCTCGTCGCGGTCCAGGCCTCGGCCTCACGGTTGGTGTTCGCTCTCGCCCGCGATCGCGCACTGCCGGCAGCAGCGGCGCTGAGCCGAGAGTCCAAGCAACACAAATTGCCGGTCGTCGCGGTGAATGCGGTCGCGGCGTGTGGACTCTTCGTGCTGCTGTGCAGCGTTGTAGGGGATGTCTATTCATTCCTCATCGGGCTCACCATCGGCGGCTTCTTCATCACCTTCACGATTGTGTTGACGTCGAAAGTCGTCAGCCATATCCGATATGGCTGGCCTCGCGCACGATTTTCGCTCGGAATACTCAGCCTGCCCACCGCAATTGCCGCTGCCTGCTGGAGTGCATTCCAGACAGTGAATGTGTCCTGGCCGCGGATGAATTCCGCACCCTGGTACATGAACTATTCGGTGCCGCTCATGCTGACCGCACTGACCCTCGCCGGCGTTGTCGTCTACCACAGCCGCCGCTCCTACATCCCGACCGTTTCCGACCACGTATGAACCCGCACTCTGCGGGCTTTGAAAGATGGAGGTTTATCTACCCATGACTGCTCACAACCGCTCCGCCAACAACTTTGCGGCGATCTCGAGTGGAATCCTCTCCACTCTCGGCGCCCCACATCGGGCTCCCTCGGACCTCGAGGGCAGCGGCGCCAAGGCCGCGATCCTCGGCTTCCCCTTCGACGGCGCCAACGCCGCCATCGAGCGACCCGGATCCTCGCTCGGCCCCCGCGGTCTGCGAGTCGCATCGAACATGTGTTTCCCCTGGTCATTCGAATGGGACATCGACCTGTTCGACGCTTATGGCCTCGTGGACTGCGGCGACAGTCCCATCGCAGTTGGCAACGCCGTCCGCACCCATGAACTGGTTCAAACCGAGATCGCACACATCCTGCGCGCCGGCGCGATCCCCATCGTCGTCGGCGGCGATCACTCGATCTGCGTTCCCGGCACCCGGGCACTGTCCGAGCACCTCGGCGAAGACAAGAAGATGGGCTACCTACATCTCGACGCCCATCTCGACGCCGGCGAGGAAATCGGCGGCGAATACCAGACCAACTGCAGCGGTCTGGTGCGCGCCGCGGACCTACCCAACGTCGCGTCCGAGAACGTTGTCGCCATCGGAGCCCGCGGCACCATCAATGTCCCCGACTGGTGGGAAGCGGTCCGCAAGCGTGAGATCAACGTCTACACGATGCGCGACATCCGGGACGGCGGGTTCGACGCCGTCCTCAACGAGGCGCTCGATAAGGCCTGGGACGGCGTCGACGGTGTGTACGTTTCATTCGACTGCGACGTGATCGATTCCGCCTACGCACCGGGCACCACGGGCCCCGAACCCGGCGGCTTCACCGGCCCGGAAATCATCCGTATCGGGCAGATGATCGGCGAACGCGGGATCTCGGCCATCGACAACTGCGAGCTGTCCCCGTTGTACGACCCCAGTGGAATCACAGCGCGTTTGGTCTGGGAGGTCCTCGCTCAGATGCTCTACGCTAACGCCAAGCACCACATGTGAGCGCCATCGTGCGGTTCCGGGAGGTACCACTGTCCAGCAATGCGGGAGCAGGAGCCCCTCTGGAACCGATCGATCCGATCGACCGGCAGATCATGGAGTGCCTTCGCGAAGACGGACGAATGTCCAGCTCCATGATCGCCAGTCGTATCGGCGTCTCGGACAAGACTGTCCGGCGCAAGCTCAAGCGGATGGAACAGGTGCACGGCCTCAAGCTCGTGCCGGTCATCGACCCGGACAAGATCGGCCTCGATACCTGCCTGTTCGTGGGAATTTCGGTCGACAAGCATCGACTCGAGGAGACTGCGGCGGCAGTTCGGGCGCTTCCTGAGGTGCGGTATGTCGCAATCACGACCGGGCCGTGGGATTTGCTCATCGAGGCTTTCGTCGGTTCCCGCGACCACATGGCGACCTTCCTGATCAACACACTCGGCCACCTCGACGGCGTGCGCGATATCGACACCTTCAACGTCATCCGGATCGTGAAATTCGGTTACGAATGGGAAGTGCCGGCCGTTGTCCGCGGGGCCACTCCGCGAGTGTCCATCGCACATCCGGAACGCGACCGTCGAAATCCCCGGCCGGGGACCCCACGCCGGTGATGCGCCATGACCTGCTT
>JBCEBZ010000085.1:0-25153 GCA_039206675.1 Rhodococcus sp. (in: high G+C Gram-positive bacteria)
CCCCGCACTCGCGTGCGGGGCACGACGCCGTACAGCTAGGGCTGAGCCCGCCTTCCCGAAAAATCTATCAATCCGTTAGAAAATGGGTTATATTGAATCGGAGACACGCCGGTCGGTACCGGCGGTCGTTCTGGCGGTGATGGAAAGGGATTGTGTGATGCCGGGTTTGTATTTCGAGCAGTTCGAGCCGGGGCAGGTCTTCGAGCACGAGGTTCGGCGGACGGTGACCGAGTCGGACAACATGTTGTTCTCGACGATGACGCTGAACATGGCGCCGCTTCATCTGGATGCGGAGTACTCGAAGGATTCGCTGTTCGGTCAGCGGCTGGTCAACAGCCTGTTCCTGCATGGCCTCGTGTGTGGTATCTCGATGCAGGACACCACGTTCGGGACCACGCTGGGAAACCTCGGATTCTCCGAGACGAAGTTTCCGAAGCCCACTTTTCACGGCGACACCATTCGGGTTCGGACGGAGATCGTCGCGGTGCGTGAATCGAAGAGTCGCGACGATTCGGGTTTGGTGACCTTTCATCATCAGGGGATCAATCAGCGCGACGAAGTGGTGTGTGACACCACTCGCGTGGGGCTGATGCTCAAGCGCCCGGCCGACGCGCAGTCCTGATCGACGCCGAGGAGAGGGAAGGGACATGATCGGACCAGGAATCTGTGGCACGCAGGACGAGCCTGCGTGGAATCCCCCTGCGGAGGTCGTCGAACGCAGCAGGCTGCTCAGAGCGGCAACACGCTGGGGGTACGCCGATCTCGCCGCTGTGCATCGCGCGTCAGTCGACGATCGGGACGGGTTCTGGCGCGCCGCGCTGGATGATCTCGGTGTCGAGTTGGACGGTGAGTTCGACGTGGTCCGCGACGACGCGGACGGACGGGAGTTCCCCCGGTGGTTCCCGGGTGCGCGTGTCAACGCCGCGACGCTCTGCGCCCTGCGTCATGCGGAGGGTGAACTCGCCGGCAAGGTTGCCGTCGTCTATGAAGCGGACAACGGACGCCGCAGGCAGCTCACCTTTGCCGAACTCGCCGATCGGGTTCGCTGGCTGGCAGCGCACCTCGCGCGCCTCGGAGTGGTGAAGGGGGACCGCGTGGTGCTGTTCATGCCCGTGGTTCCGGAGGCCACCGTCGCCTACCTCGCCTGCGGCATGATCGGCGCGATCTCCGTGCCGGCGTTCTCGGGGTATGGTCCCGATGCCCTCGCCGCGCGCCTGGCCGACTCGGGCGCCAAGGTTCTGATCACTGCGGACGGGACGACTCGCCGCGGTGCGGCGGTGCCGCTCAAGAACACCGCCGACGCCGCGATGGAGGTCGACGGTGCGGAGCCGGACCATGTCATCGTCGTGCGCAATATCGACACCGACGTGGAGATGCGGCCCGGGCGCGACATCTACTACGACGAACTCGCACCGGATCCCGTCCCCGTCGCGGTGGCCGATACCGAGGCCAACGACCCGTTGACCATCGTGTATACGTCGGGGACCACCGGCCGCCCGAAGGGCATCGTGCACTCGCACGGGGGTTTCTGCGCGAAGGCGGCCCTGGACTTCGGATACGGGTTCGACATCCACGCCGACGACGTCATCGCCTGGATCGCCGACATGGGCTGGCTGCTCGGTCCACTGCTCATCACCGGGGGGTTGCAGTTGGGTGCCACGATCGTGCTCACCGAGGGGGTGCCGACCTACCCGACCCCGGGCCGGGTGTGGGAGATCGTCGAACGCAACGCGGTCACCTTCCAGGGCATCGCGCCGACCGCGGCTCGTGCGATGAAGGCCTCCGATCATGAGATCACCGCCGACCTGGCCAGCCTGCGCACCTTCGCCTCGACGGGAGAGCCGTGGGACGACTCCACCTGGCGCTGGCTCTTCGCCGAGGTCGGCGAAGAGAAGCGGCCGATCGTCAACTACAGCGGCGGTACCGAGGTCGGTGGTGGTGTCGCGATCTCGTATCCGTTCCTGCCCATGGAGCCGGCGTCCTTCAATGCGCCGATGCTCGGGGCCGACGTCGCCGTACTCGACCAGGACGGCAAGCCGGTCGTCGGCGAGATCGGCGAGCTGAGCATCATGAACACCTTCCCGGGCATGACGCATTCGTTCTGGCAGGATCCGGAGCGATATCTCGAGACGTACTGGAAACGCTGGCCCGGTGTGTGGGTGCACGGCGACCTCGCCAGTGTCGACGGATCGGGGACGTGGCGCGTGCACGGACGGTCCGATGACACGATCAAGGTGTCCGGTCGCCGGGTGGGTCCCGGTGAGATCGAGGCGGCGATCCTGTTGGACCGTCGTGTCGCGGAGGCTGCCGTGGTCGGCGTTCCCGACGATCGGCGCGGTCAGCGTGCTGTCGCGTTCGTCGTATTGCGCGCCGATGTACCCGCCGCGGACTACGGCGACCTCGCCGCGGTGGCGGAGAAGAACGTGGGACGGTCGTTCGCGCCGAGTGTGCACGTCGTGCCGTCTCTCCCGAAGACCAAGAACGGCAAGGTGATGCGGCGCGCTATCCGCTCGCAGCATCTCGGGCTTCCGCAGGGCGATCTGTCCTCGCTCGATCCGGCGACACCGATCGAGGCGATTCCGGCGCTCGGCTGACCCCGGCCGGGCATCGCCGGTCGGCCGGTTGTTCAATTTCGAATAAGACTTTAGAATTGTGATCGGCGACTCGTCGCCGGCTATCTCGAGGAGTAGTGAGAACCGTGTTGTTGGAGTACTCGGAGCTGGCCCGTCGGCTCGCCGATGCGCACGTGCCGACGGCGGCCGAGCGACTGGTCGACGACGTGGACGACGCGGTGACCGCCGCAGGGGAGATCGCCGGGCCGGTGGTCATGAAGTTGATCAGCCGGAGCATTGTCCACAAGGCGGACGTGGGCGCCGTGATCCTCGACATCCGCACACACGACGACGCGGTGGCTGCGGCCGGGCGGCTCGCCCAGGTCGCCGCGGAGCAGTCGGTGCCGGGCGGCTCCTGGCAGATCCTGGTGCAACAGATGGTGGACACCGCCAGGCCGGAGATCTTCGTCGGCATCAAACGTGACGCCACCTTCGGCCCGATCCTCATCCTCGGGGCCGGCGGAAGCATGGTCGAGCTCCTGCCCGAGAAGGTCATCGCCCGCTGCCCGCTGACCGTCGACGACGCACACGCTCTGCTGCGTTCGACGACCGTGGGGACGGCTCTCGGCGCCTTCCGCGGCCAGCCGGATGTGACCCGAGCGGTTGCCGAGGTGATCGCGGCCGCATCGCGGCTGCCCGACGTGATCCCCGCGCTGGT
Source organism: Rhodococcus sp. (in: high G+C Gram-positive bacteria) (assembly GCA_039206675.1). Classification (GTDB taxonomy): domain Bacteria; phylum Actinomycetota; class Actinomycetes; order Mycobacteriales; family Mycobacteriaceae; genus Rhodococcus_F. Next base: position 3,271 of record JBCEBZ010000085.1, read on the forward strand.
CGAGGCCGACCTCAACCCCGTCGTGGTCACCGAGACCGGCCCAGTCGCGGTCGATGCGCGCGTCGCCGTCGATGACGGAGAGCCCACTTCGACCGGTCCCTCCGCCCGACCTGTGTCGGACGACGGGATGGACGCGCTGCTCGAACCGAAATCCATCCTCGTCGTCGGCGCCAGCGCGTCGGGCACCGTCCAGCCGGGCAATCGTGTGCTCGGCTACCTGAGTCAGCACGGGTACCGGGGCGAAGTGACCGTCGCACACCCGACGGCCGCGGAGGTCGACGGTTATCGCGCGGTCCCCGACATCGCGCGCCTCCCACACGGTTCGATCGATCTGGTGTGCGTGGCAGTTCCGGCGTCGCGCTGTGCCGAGGTGCTCGAGCAATGCGGAACCATCGGTGTTCGTGCGGCCGTGGTACTGAGCTCAGGGTTCTCCGAGGTCGGAAATGATGGTGGTGAAAGGGAACTCGCCGACATCGCGGCCCGCCACGGCATCGCACTGTGTGGCCCCAACACGGTCGGCGTCATGACTCCGGCGTCCGCGGCGCAGGTGTGTTTCAGCCAGGCACAGAACATGGCGTCGATCCCGCAGGGGCGCGTCGCACTCGTCGTGCAGAGCGGTGCGCTCGGCGGCAGCCTCGCATCGCAGGCATGGGAGCGCGGCATCGGCATCAGCCACTTCATCAGCGTCGGCAACCAGGCATCGCTGACCATCAGCGACTATGTGTCCCACCTGGCGGAGACCACGACGACCGATGCCATCGCGGTGGTGGTGGAAGGCGTGAACGACGGCGCGGCCTTCCTCGACGCCGTCGCGAAGGCACGTGCGGCGGGCAAGAATGTGATCGTCTTCAAAGTGGGCCGGACCGAGGTCGGTGCCCGTGCCGTGCAGTCGCACACCGGAAGTGTCGCGGGTGACTACGCGGTGTACAAGGCCGTGCTCGATGGTGCCGGCGCGGTGACCGTCGACTCGATCACCGAGCTGCTCGACGCGCTCGCCCTGACCGACGCGAAGGCGGGCCTGCCTGCGGGAGCCCGGTTGGGCATCGTGTCCACCTCGGGCGGCGCGTGCTCGATGATCGCGGATCTCGCTGCCCAGCACGGCTTCGAAGTCCCCACCTTCAGCGCAGAGCTGCAGGACAGGCTCGGTGGCATCCTGCCCGGCTACGCCGCCTTCGCGAACCCGGTGGACGTCACCGGTCGAGTGACCGCCGATCCCACGATCTACGGCAAGACGCTGGCCGAGATCCTCGGCTCCGACGAGGTCGACGCGGTCGCGGTACTCGTGACCACCGTCGCCGACCCGATGGCCGAAAGCATCGCGCACGAGGTGGCCACGCAGATCGCGTCCTCGACCAAGCCGGCGCTCGTCTCGTGGACGATCGCCGCCGAACTCGCGCCCGTCGGCCTGAAGGTGCTGCGAGATGCCGGGATTCCCGTATTCGACGATCCCGCACGAGCCGTCGCCGCGGCGCGGCGGGCAGGAGCCGGCGGAACGACCGGTTGATCGAGACGAGGTGACGGTGATGGGCGGACGCACGGATGGGTCCGGTGCGGGAACCGGTCGGCGGTCGCGGCCGCCCCGGATGATCGTCGAGCAGCTCGAGGATCTGTGGTCCGGGGTCGCGGCGGTCGTGCCCGACGTCGCGCCCCTCGCGGCCCGTCTGGACTACGCCGGCTGCCGTCGCGCACTCGCTGATCTGTGGGACCTCGTCCTGACCGCCTTGACCACGGGGGCAGCCGATCCGCCGACCGTGGTCGCGGCACGGGCGCAGCTGCTGACCCGCGTGCGGGATCTACAGGCGGAACTCGAAGACGCGAGGTCGGAGGCGGTGCGTGTCCAGATGCTGACCGGTGTCGCCGACGCCGTGTCCGAGCTGCGCCGGTGCAGCACCGCCGCCGACCTCTTCGACTGCGCCGCACTGGTCGGTAACGAGTGTCTGGGCTTCGACCGCACTCTCGTGTCCAGCGTGGAGGACGACACGTGGCAGATGCGCGCCATGCACGTGCCCGCCGACCCCGCGTGGGCCCGGGACATCGTTGCCGTCGGTACGTCCGCGCCGCCCCGGCTCGACGGTGCCCTGGTCGAATCCGATGTCGTCGACACCGGGCTGCCCGTCCTCGTCATGGAGGTACCGGACAATCCGCGGGTGTTCCGGCAATTGGCGGTGGTGGGGAAGTCGTCCTCGTACGCGGCCGCTCCGGTCGTCCTCCGCGGGTCCGTCGTCGGCATGATCCACGCGGACCAGTACTTCCAGCGCCGCGACATGAGGCCCGACGACCGGGCGGTACTCGTCGCGTTCGCGGCGGGCTTCGGCCGTGTCCTGGACCACCTGCACCTGAGTGACGGACTTGCCGCACTGCAAGCGGGCATGCCGATCCGCACCGCGGCTTCAGCCCGCCGGATCGAACCTGCCCGGGGCCTCGGCGACGTACTGTCCCGCCGGGAGAACGAGGTCATGCAACTGCTCGCCGAGGGGGAGGCCAACCGGCAGATCGCCGCACGGATGCACCTGTCCGAGACCACGGTGAAGACGCATGTGGCGAGCATCCTCCGCAAATTGCGGGTGCGCAGTAGGGCCGAAGCGGTCGCCGTCTGGCTCAAAGCGACAGCGGCGTCGGTGTGAGCGATCGTCGCGCGTGAACTCACCGGGCCTCCTCCGAACGGAGGAGAGAACTCGTCCCCGCGGCCGATCCGGACACCACACGCCGCGACGAGAGTGATGGGTGACACAGAAACATCACCCTTGGAGGAGTGCAATGCCCCCGAATGACAGATGGTGGCTGGGGATCGACGTCGGCGGTACATTCACCGACCTCGTCGCCGTCGGTCGCACGAGCGGAGAGATTCGTGAGCTGAAGGTGCTCACCACCCGCCCGCACCAGGAAGAAGGCGTACTCGAGGCCGTCCGGTCGTCGGGCATCCCGATCGACCAGATCGACGAGATCGTTCACGGGCACACCCAGGGCATCAATGCGGTACTCAGCCGCAGCGGAGCCAAGACCGCCCTGCTGGCGACCGCCGGCCATCGCGATCTGCTCGACCTCGGCCGGATGGACCGTGAGTTCGGCCCGCGCCTGTACGACCCGACCTGGTTGCGGCCGCACCAGGAACGCCCGATCGTCCGCCGCCGCGACCGCTACGGCATACGCGAACGGATCGGTCACGACGGGGGTGTGCTGCTCGCGCTCGACGAGGAGCAGGTCCGGTCCGTCGCGACGCAGCTCGCCGACGACGGCGTGGAGGCCGTCGCCGTCTGCTACATGAACTCCTACCTCAACCAGGAGCACGAGCTGCGAACCGCCGAGTTGCTGCGCGAGGCACTACCGGAGGTTTACATCCAGACATCCGCGCTCTACCCGGTCACCAAGGAACACGAGCGAACCACCACGGTCGCGATGGACGCCTATGTGGGCCCGACCGTCACGCGGTATCTCGGCCGACTCGAAGACGAACTCACCGCCATGGGATTCTCCGGTTCGCTGTGGATCATGACCATGAACGGTGGCGTCGGCTCGGTGACCGAGACGCTGCAGGCGCCGGTGTTCCAGCTCGTTTCCGGACCCGTCGGCGGTGTCGCGGGAGCCGTGCAGTTGGCGAGGACGGCCCCGGACGGACAGGGGAACTTCCTGACCATGGACGTCGGAGGCACCAGCACCGACATCGCCGCCGTTCGCGGCGCCGAGACGCCGCTGACCGACCTGTGGACTGTCGAGCACGGCCTGGTGATGACGATGCCTGCCGTCGATGTGCAGAGCGTCGGTTCGGGTGCCGGCAGTCTCATTCAGGTCGACGAGCTCGGCACCCTGCGCGTGGGCCCGGAGTCGGCGCAGTCGGTTCCCGGACCCGCCTGTTACGGGCGCGGGGGTACGCAGCCGACGATCACCGACGCATGCCTTCATCTCGGCATTCTGCAGGCAGATCTGTTCGCCGGCGGATCACTCACGCTCGACGCGAAGCTGGCCGAGGAGGCGCTGGCTCGGGTAGGTGCCCAATTGGGCATGACGGCAACGGAACTGGCCGACGGCGCCTATCGGCTGGCATGCTCGGACATGGCGGGCGCGCTGCGGTCCATCTCCACGTACCGCGGCCTGGACCTGCGTGAGTTCGCTCTTCTGCCGTTCGGTGCCGCCGGCCCGATGATGGCCACGCGAGTGGCACGCGAGCTGGGTCTCGACACGATGGTGGTCCCGCGGCATCCGGGTGAGTTCTCCGCCTACGGCCTCGTGTCGAGCGATCTGCGCGTCACCAAGGCGCAGTCCCCGATGGCGACTCTGCCCGCCCTCGGCGCCGAGAAGCTCGAGAACGTGTTCGCAGATCTGGAACGCGAGGCGATGAAGGAACTGCTCAACCAAGGCGTGACCGAGGACGACGTCCAGTTGAGCCGCAACATCTTCGCGATGTACGCCGGCCAGACCTGGGACAACCGCATCGCCATCGACCGTCGCACCGTCGACGACGCGATGCTCGAGGAGATCGCGCAGGAGGTGCACGATTTCTACCTGCATCGCTTCGGCTTCACCGCCGACGAACTGCCGATCATGATCACCACGGTCGAAGTGACCGCCGCCGCGGCCCGGCCGACGGCCAGGGTCAAGGCTCCCGCGCGGGGGGCAGGAGCGAGTCGTGTGCGGCAGTCGCATCTGCGCCTCGCCGGAACGGACTACGGCGACGTGCCCGTTCACGACCGCGATGCCATGGGTGCAGACGAAGTCGTCGTCGGGCCCGCCGTCATCGTCGAGCAATACGCCACAACCGCGCTGGACGCAGGTTCGCGCGCGCGACTCGACGACGCCGGAAACCTCATCGTGACTCTGGGAGAAGCAAAATGAGTGACATCACCACACGGGCCACCGCGCTATCGGCCAAGGAAGCCGTCGCGCGGTACGGGTTCGACCTGGTAGACCTGGAAACGCTGCGTTACGGCCTGATCGAGGTCGCGCGAGACATGCACGAGACGCTGATGCGCGGCGGATTCTCACCCATCGTCCGTGACGTCCGCGACTGCACCGCGGCCGTCCACGTCCGTACCGACGCCGGATGGGAGATGGCGGCGTCGTGGGAAGGTTGCGTCCAGCACGCCTTCACCTCACAGCACATCGCCAACTTCACCATGGCCGAATGGGACGAGTCCACCCTGCGCGAGGGCGACGTCATCATGGTCAACGACCCGTGGCGCGGATCGGTGCACTGCTCCGACATCAACTTGTTCATGCCGGTGTTCGCAGACGGACGCGTGGAATTCCTGCTGCACACCACTTCCCACGTCGCCGATCTCGGCGGACCGATCCCGGGTGGCTTCGCGAACGGAACCCGGACCTGCTTCGAGGAACAGCTCAAGTTCCCGCCGACCCTGCTGTACGCGGAGGGGACACCGGTACGTCCGGCGTTCAACTACATCCTCGAGAACAATCGCGTGCCTCATCTGGTGCTCGGTGACATCCGCGCTTTGTCCGGCAGCCTGCAGGTAGGTGCGCGACAACTGCGCAACGTCGTCGATCGCTACGGGTTGGACAAGACCAAGGCGGGCGCCGCATTCGGAATGGACGTCACCGAGGCCGCGATGCGCGCGGGGATCGCGGAGATCCCGGATGGCGATTACACCGTCAGCGACTTTCTCGACGACGACTCGATCAATCCCGAGCCCATCGAGATCGTGATGACGGTCAAGGTGCGCGGGGACTCGATGGAGATCGACTACTCGGGCACGTCCCGTCAACCCGACGGCAACGTCGGCACCGCCTGGGTGGAGTCGACCCGCGCGATCATCGGCGCCAAGTTCATCCTCGATCCGTCGTCGCCTGTGAACAGCGGGACCCTCCGTCCGGTCGAGGCGATCATGCCCCCGGGCAGCGCGGTCTGCGTACTGCCCCCCTCGAGCTGCTCGAACCACGTCGACACCGGTAGCCGCATCGTCAATCTGATGACCCAGGCCATGGCCCTCGCCGTGAGCGACCGGGCGATCGGCTGTGATGCCGGAACCGCCGGAATGATGAACATCGGCGGAATCGACGATCGGCCTGGGCACGAGGGCACACCCTGGGCGACATTCTCACTGCCCGGCGGTGGCTGGGGCGGTACGTGGAAGAGCGACGGCGTGAGCCTGTGCCTGGTATCGATGGGGAACTGCCGGTCCTCGGTCCAGGAGCACGTCGAACGCGAGAATCCGGTCGTGGTGTGGGAGCACGAGCTGATGATCGACTCCGCGGGAGCGGGGGAGCACCGCGGCGGCGCAGGCTCGTTGTACACCGTCGAGGCATTGGCCCCGACGGTCGTGACGATCACCGGTGACCGAATCCGAAGCGGTGCACCGGGTGTCGATGGTGGCGGAACAGGGATGCCCTTCTACGGCTGGCTCCTGCACGACCTCGACCCGGCGAGGGCCATGGATTCGCTCGACCTCTCCGCCGCCGAAGCCCTTTTCGGTGTCTTCGACGACGCCGGTCGGCCCGATCCCGACCACGGGACCTTCGGCAACGGCACCCGATACCAGACCGGAAAGATCTCGCAGGTCGTACTCCAGGCCGGCCAGGGTCTGCGTCTGGTGGTCGGCGGCGGCGGTGGCTGGGGAGATCCACTCGTACGCGAGCTGGACAAGGTTGCGGACGATGTCGCCGACGGTGTGTACAGCCCCGAGTTCGCCGAGAAGGCATACGGCGTCGTGTTCGGTAACGGTCGAATCGACGACGAGAAAACGGCTGCGAGACGCGCGCAGCTCGCCGCTGAACGCGCGGCCGGGCGCTGGACCGTCCCGAGTGCCTGCCCGATCGCATGGCACGGAGAACCCAAGACAATCACGAAAGAGCAGGTGTCGGCATGAGTGGAGTGGACCGACTGTTGTTTCCCCCGCCCGCGCAGGAGCGCATCCACGTCGAACGGAAGGAGGTCGAGGCGAGCTGCCCGCAGTGCGGGTCGAACGACGTCCGTCGCTACCCGGTGGCGAACTTCATCGGGCCGCGCATGGTGACCAAGTGCCAGGCGTGCTTCCACCACCTGTCGACCGATGTGCCGAGTGAGGACGACCACTGGCCGCCGTGGCGATCGGCGACCCTCGACTGGGACGCATCGCGGGCCGGCTGACGAGAACGACGAGAAAGACGACATGAGATGAAGACAACCGCCGCTGTTTTGTGGGAAGCACCCGGCACCTGGGACGTCCGCGAGATCGACCTCGACGAGCCACGAGAGGGCGAGGTCCTGATCAAGGTGATGGCCTCGGGCCTGTGTCACTCCGACGACCACTTCGCCAAGGGCGACATGCAGTTCCATTCGTATCCGGCATGTGGTGGGCACGAGGGCGCCGGCATCGTCGAAGCCGTCGGGCCGGGCGTCACCCGGGTTCGGCCGGGCGACCATGTGGTGAGTTCGTTCATCGCGGCGTGCGGGCACTGCCGGATGTGTGTGACGGGACATCAGAATCTCTGCGATGCAGGGCATCTGATCACGAAGGGCACGCGACCGGACGGTTCGTTCCGAATGCATGCGGACGGACAGGGGGTGGCACAGAACGCCTGCCTGGCGACGTTCTCGGAATGGACGACAGTGCCCCAGGAATGCGTCGTCGTGATCGGGAACGACGTGCCGTTCGAGACCGCGGCGATCGTGGGCTGCGCGGTGCCCACCGGCTGGGGTTCGTCGACGCGCGCCGCGGACATCGACGTCGGCGACGCGGTCGTGGTGGTCGGGACCGGCGGTATCGGGATGAGTGCGGTGCAGGGGGCGGCCTTCCGCGGTGCCGGCCGCGTGATCGCGGTCGACCCGGTGGCGATGAAGCGGGACCTCTCCCTGAAACTGGGGGCCACCGACGCCGTCGCGACCGTAGACGAGGCAGCCGAACTCGCACGTTCGGTGACCAATGGTCAAGGCGCGGACTCGGTGATCGTCTGTGTCGGAGTTCCGACGAAGGAACACCTGAAACAGTCGTACGAGGCCCTCGGCAAGCGTGGAACGCTGGTGGTCACCAGTGCTGCACCGCACACACTTACGGAGATCCACGTACCGGTACTCGATCTGACCATGAGCGAGAAGCGCATCCAGGGTGCGCTCTATGGGATGGCCGGACCGCAGAACGAGGTTCCGCTGTTGCTGGAACTGTACCGGCGGGGCGCGCTGAAGCTCGACGAGATGATCACGACCCGGTACGACCTGGAGCAGGTCAACGAGGCGTATGAAGACATGCACGCCGGCCGCAACATCCGCGGTGTGATCACTCTCGCCGGTCGTCACGGAACTCCGTGAGCACCGAGGAACAGGAGAAGGACTATGGCTGAGGTATACGGCGTGACAGTCACGGACGCAGCATGTTACATCGATGGGGACTGGGTGGTGGGTGACGGCGCCGCGGTCTCGACCGTCAATCCGTCGACCGGGGAAGTGCTGTACACCGCGACCTCGGCGAGCCAGTCACAGGTGGCTGCCGCCCTGGATGCCGCGTCGCGGGAATTTCACGGAGGCAGGTGGAGTCGCACACCCGCAGCGGAGCGTTCGCGACTCCTGCATCGTCTCGCGGACCTCATGGAACGCGATGCCGATCAACTGATGCAGCTGATCGCCGCCGAGGTCGGGACGGCGATCAGTACTGCGCGGCAGCAAGTCCACGGTCCCATCGGGTTTCTGCGGTGGTACGCAGAGGCCGCGGTCCGCGGCCCGGCGGACGGCTTGACGCAACAACTGCCACTGCACCACGATCCGGTCACCACCAGCAGCATGCTGGTGCGTGAGCCCGCGGGAGTGGTGGCGGCGATCACGGCGTATAACTACCCGATCATGCTGTGCGCGTGGAAACTCGGCCCGGCTCTCGCCGCCGGCTGCTCGACGGTGCTGGTGCCGTCGCCCAAGGCTCTGCTCTGCACAATCGCGGTGGTGAAACTGATCGAAGAGGCCGGTTTCCCGGCCGGCGCGGTGAACATGGTGTTCGGTACGCCCGCGGTCACCGAGCAGATCGTCGCATCACCCCAGATCGACCTGGCCACCTTCACCGGATCAGCCGCCGTCGGTACCCGCATTCAGATCCTTGCGGCGCCCAACCTCACCAAGGTTGTGCTCGAACTCGGCGGCAAGTCGCCGAACATCCTGTTACCGGGCGTCGATGTCGACGCCACGATCGCCGGGTCGGCGCTGCGATTCTGCCTCAACGCAGGTCAGGCGTGCGGTGCCACCACCCGGTCTCTCGTTCCCCGCGACGTCTTCGATGAGTTCGTCGAAAAGTCGGCCGCATTCATGGCCGCGCTTCCCGTCGGAAACGCCAACGATCCGGCCACCACTGTCGGGCCGTTGATCACCGGTGAGCACCGCCGCGGCGTCGAAGCCTACATCGAACGGTCGCTCGCTGGAGGCGGGAAAGTCGTCACCGGCGGCGGACGCCCGGCGGGCCTGGACCGGGGCTACTTCCTCGAACCCACCCTGATCACAGGTCTCGACAACACCGCGGAGATCGCGCAGGAGGAACTGTTCGCCCCGGTCGGCGTCGTGATTCCCTACGACGGCGTCGACGATGCGGTGCGCATCGCCAACGAATCGAAGTATGCACTGAACGCGAACGTGTGGGGGCCGACGACCGAGGCACTCGATGTCGCCGGGCGCATTCGGTCCGGGACGGTCACGATCAACGGCGGCGGCGGGCGTCGCCTGGACGCTCCGTGGGGCGGCCCCGGACATTCGGGTGTGGGTCGCGAATGCGGCGAAGAGGGCTACCGAGAGTTTTTCGAAGTCAAACACATTCAATGGCCGATCCGATGATCGGCCGAGTCTCCATGTGTAACGAGAAGGGAATCGAACGATGACGCAAGGCCCGTTGTCCGGAGTCCGAGTGGTCGAGGTGGGGTCTATCGGACCGGGCCCGTGGTGCGCGATGATGCTCAGCGACATGGGCGCCGAGGTGATCCGAGTGGATCGCGCCGACGCGGCACGGAGGCAGACCGCGCAGACGCCGCTACCGATCGACTTCGTCAATCGCCGGGGACGCCACTCCGTGGCAGTCGACCTCAAGAACCCCCAGGGGGCGGAGGTGGTCCTCCGATTGGTGGAGCAGGCCGATGCGCTGATCGAGGGTTTTCGACCCGGAGTCGCAGAAAGGCTGGGTATCGGCCCGGACGAGTGTCATGCGCGCAATCCCAGGCTGGTCTACGGGCGGATGACCGGCTGGGGACAGGACGGCCCGCTTGCGCAGGTGCCGGGCCATGACATCAACTACATCGCGCTCAGCGGTCTGCTGTACACCATCGGACCGGCCGACGGGCGGCCGATGCCTCCGCTCAACCTTGTCGGCGATTTCGGTGGTGGCGGGCTGATGCTCGCCTTCGGTGTGGTCTCCGGCATCCTCGAGGCCCGGACGTCGGGTCGCGGGCAGGTCGTCGACGCGGCCATGGTCGACGGCGCCGCGTTGCTCGGGTCGATGGTGCAGGGACTTCGCCAGGTGGGTGCGTGGAATGAGCGCCGGGAAGCCAACCGGCACGACGGCGGTGCGCCGTTCTACAACACCTACGAGACGGCGGACGGCAAGTGGGTGGCGATCGCTGCCAACGAACCCCAGTTCTACAAGGTGATGGTGGAACAGCTCGGGTGGACGCCCGACGATCTGCCACCACAGATGGACGAGGAATCCTGGCCGCGGGTCAAGAAGCTCTTCGCCGAGAAGTTCCGTGGCAAGACCCGCGACGAATGGGTGGCGGAGATGGAGGGGCTGGAAACCTGCCTGACGCCGGTGCTGACCCTCGACGAGGCCCGCGAGCACCAGCACAACACCGCGCGCAGCGCGTACGTCCCGCACGACGGGATCATGCAGTCGGCGCCCGCCCCACGGTTCAGCCGCACGCCGGGCCGGATCCAGGGGCCGGCGCCGCGGCCGGGTGAGCATACGCACGATGTGCTCACCCGATGGGGCTTCGGTAACGACGAGGTCGGCAGGCTCGTCGACACCGGTGCGGTCGCGAGTCTCTCGGTGGACGAGTCGTGATCACCACGTAGGACCTGCTCGTGGCGACGCCGCGCACGTCGTGTGCGGCGCCACCTGACACGGCGCGCTTCCTCCAGCGTGCAAGATTTTCGAACGATTGATTCGATTCAAACAAAGTGATAGAAATGTGTCTGGAAACACATGGCGAGTCCAGCGCTCCGGGGGCTCACCGCGGAGCAGCCCGTCCCGGCCCGTCACTTGTGTTGATCAGGCGAGAAGAACCCGGCGACCTATGGCGCCGGTGAGTGTGCGATCTGGAGGCACCGGAAATGAAGGCAGTCCGCTACTACGGCAAGGGCGACATCCGAATAGAAACGGATGTGCCCGAGCCCGAGACCCGACCGGGCACGGTCAAGGTCCGACCGGCATGGACCGGCCTCTGTGGCTCGGACTTGCATCTGTTCTACGTCGGCGCCATCCCACCGGCGCCGCCGAGTACCACCGAGGCGCATCCGCTGACCGGCGAGACGCTTCCCATCACGATGGGCCACGAGTTCTCGGGCGTTGTCGTCGAGGTCGGTGAGGGGGTCGCCGGACTGAACATCGGCGACGCCGTGATCGTCGAGCCCATCGTCGAGTGTGGCCAGTGCAACGGCTGCCGCTCCGGACGGTACAACGCCTGCGCATCGATGGCGTGCCTCGGTATATCCGGAGGCGGTGGTGGACTCTCGGAGGCCGTCGTGGTGCGAGCAGACCGCGTTCACCCGGTCGGCGACCTACCGCTGGACGAGGCGGCGCTCATCGAACCGCTGTGCGTCGGCTACCACGCAGTCCGGCAGTCGGGCGCCGCAGCAGGTGACGTAGCGCTCGTCGGCGGCGCCGGGCCCGTGGGGCTGCTGACCGCGGCAGCGCTCAAGGGCCTGGGTGTGACGGTGATCGTCAGCGAGGTATCCGCGGCGCGCCGCGCATCCGCACTCGATGCGGGTGTCGCCGATCGTGTCGTCGATCCGGCCGGCGAGGACCTGGCGGCCGTTGTTGCAGAGGTCACCGACGGTGCGGGTGTGAACGTTGCCTATGACTGTGCCGGTGTTCCGGCGGTCATCGATCAACTGCTCGACGCCCTCGAGGTGGGCGGTGTGCTCGAGATGCTCGCGGTCTACCCGGAAGCGCCGGCCGTCGACATGATCAAGGTGCTGTTCAAGGAGTTGACCATTCAGGGTTCGGTCGGCTACGCCGACAATCACGCCGAGGTGATCGAACTGGTGCGAGCCGGAAAGATCGATCTCGCGCCGTTCATCTCGAGCCGCATCGACGTCGACGACATCGTCGCAGGGGGCATCGAGTACCTGGAGAAACACAAGGACACCGAGCTCAAGATGGTCGTGCGGATGTCTCGGGAGGCAGTTCGATGAGCATCCGACCGACCGCGTCCGCAGCGACCTCGACGAAGCTACGCCCCTACCAACTCGGTTCCCTGCTGCTGTGCATGGTCCTCAACATGCTCGACGGCTACGACATCTTCATCATGGCGTTCGCCATTCCCTTCCTGCCGGACGGGTTCGCCACTCCACGCGAGCTCGGGTTCCTGATCAGTGCCGCCCTCGCCGGCCAGGCCGTCGGAGCGCTCGGTGTCGCGCGGTTCGCCGATATCGTCGGGCGACGCAGGCTGCTGCTGATCGCGCTGACCATCAACACGATCGGACTCGTCGCGTCCGCGCTGTCGACGGCGGCCTGGCACCTGTTGCTCTTCCGGTTCGTCACCGGAATCGCGGTCGGGATGATCACCGTGGTCGCGGTGGTCCTGGGCCAGGAACTCGCGCCGAAGGACCGCCGCAGTATGGCCGTGGGTCTCGTCGTGGTCGGCTATCCGCTGGGAAGCACGATCGCCGGACTGTCGGGGGCGACACTGCTCGCCGTGGTCGGCGGCGCATGGCAGGGCATGTTCTGGATCGGCGCCGGTATGAGCACCGTGATTGCACTCATCGCCTGGGCGGCGCTTCCGGAGTCGGTGGCCTTTCTGCGTCGGCGAGGGACTCCGGCTGCCCTGAAGAAGGCTGCCGAGCTGTCGGAACGGCTGGGGTTGGGTTCCCTCGAGACGGATTCACCGGCCGCGAGCACCTCCGGCGCGCCCATGCGTAAGCCGCGTCTACTGGGGAAAGAGTTCCGCAACCGAACACTGCTCCTCTGGTGTGGCTACTCGTCACTCACCGCCGCCTATTACTTTGTCGGCACGTGGACCCCCAAGCTGGTCAAGGACTTCAGTGGCAGCGCCGGCGCGGGTTCGGTCGCCGGGCTGACGATCTCGGTCGGCACCCTGGTCGGTGCCGTGGTGTTCGGTGTCGCCGGCCTGAAATTCCGTGCGAGTGCCTTCGCCGTGATCGCCGCTGTTGTCGGTGCGGTGGCAGTCACCCTGTTCGCCGTGCTCACCACCGGACCGCTGGCCCTCGCCGTCGCCGCTGTTCTGGGTATCTCGGTGTTCGGCTGTATCACCGCATTCACCGCGGCGTCGACGTTCCTGTATCCGGTGGAGGCGCGCGCCTCGAGCTACGGCGCGATGAATGGCGTCGGCCGTCTCGGCGCGGTGCTCGGTCCGATCGTCGCCGGGTACGCCGTCACCCTGATGTCGATGCGCTGGACCTACATGATCGCCGCGTTGCTGCTGGTTGCCGCCGCGACCGCGGCATTCGGAATCGACCGGACCACGGAGCGCCCGACGGAGCGGAACAACGACGACGCACCCACGCGAACACGGAAGGTTCCGTCATGACCGGCAATGCCACGCCCGCACTCCAGATGTATGTGTCCGGCACCAGGATCGATGCGCACTCGCAGATCGCGATCGACGTCGTCGACCCGGCGTTCGAGAAAGTGATCGGTCAGATCGCCGACGGCGACGAGACTGATGTCGACCGCGCGGTCCGAGCCGCCGACGATGCGCTGGCCGGGTGGAGCTCGCTCGCCCCCGGCCGGCGTGGTGAGTACCTGCGGGCCATCGCCGACGAGTTCGAGCGCCGCATCGACGAGATGTCCGAACTGGTGTCACGCCAGAACGGCACACCGATCACCCTGGCGAAGGCGATGCAGTCGGTGGTCCCGGGAAACTACCGCTACTTCGCCTCGCTCGCCGATGACCTGCACACACGCGAGGAGCGAACCACCGTGAGCGGCGACGCGATCATCACCCGGGAACCGGTGGGTGTCGTCGGGGCGATCGTCCCGTGGAACGGGCCCCAGCCACTCATCGCGTGGAAGCTCGGACCCGCGCTCGCCGCAGGGTGCACGGTGGTGATCAAGCCGGCGCCGGAGACGTCACTCGATGCGTTTCTGCTGGCAGAGGTCTTCGACACCGTCGGTCTACCTCCCGGCGTGGTGAACATCGTGACCGGCGGCCGAGGAACCGGTGCTGCCCTGGTCGCACATCCGAAGGTACGTAAGGTCGCGTTCACCGGGTCCGCGGTGGCCGGCAAGGCGATCGCCGCCGAATGCGGTGCCGGACTCAAATACGTGACCCTCGAACTCGGCGGGAAGTCGGCGGGCATCTTGCTCGACGACGTCGATCTCGACGCGTTCACGCCGTTCGTACTGTCCGCGTGTACGCCCAACACCGGCCAGACATGTCGTGCGCTCACCCGGGTGCTCGCACCGCGAGCACGGTACGACGAAGTGGTCGATTTCCTCGCCGCCACGTTGCGTGGCATCCCTCTCGGCGACCCCTCGGACCCGTCGAACCTCTACGGCCCGTTGGTCAATGCCGCCCAGCGTGAACGTGTCGAGAACTATGTGCGTATCGGCGTCGACGAAGGTGCCGAGATCGTGACGGGCGGAGGGCGGCCGGACGGATTCGACACCGGCTACTACGTGGAGCCCACATTGTTTCGCGACGTCACGAACGACATGCGGATCGCCCGTGAGGAGATCTTCGGCCCGGTCGTCGTCGTCATCCCCTACGACTCCGTCGACGAAGCGATCGACATCGCCAACGACTCCGAGTACGGCCTCGGTGGCGGCGTGTTCTCACCCGACGTCGAACGCGCCACCGCCGTCGCCGAGCGGATCGTGTCGGGCACCGTCGGTGTCAACACCGCGACGTTCCCGATGGATGCGCCGTTCGGCGGTATCAAAGACAGCGGACTGGGTGCGGAGCTGGGGCCCGGTGCCCTCGATGCGTACCTGACGTACAAGACGATCTTCCGGGCCTGAGTCGCTCGAACGCCTGCACGAACCGGACGCGGATGCCGGGAGTGGAGGCGCCCGGACCGCCGATGCCGGGACACGTGCACGCAATCCTGATGAGCGTGCACGTGTCCGGTTGGTTTTCGGCACGCCGCCGCCGCTGCCGGCGATCGCATCCGTGAGGTTGTGTCGGCGGCGCCGAATCACCCCTTCTTTTGAGCCGGTCCCTCCAGCCCGTTCAGCATGAGTCGGACCATCACGTCGGTGGTGTGCGCGATCGATGTCCGCACGGAGTCCGGCCACTTGATGAGCTGCTCGGAGGTGTGTACGACGAAGAGATGGAGGACGAACGGATCCACGTCGTGGCGGATCTCACCGGACTCGACCGCAGCGACCACCAGTTCGTCCCACAGGGAGGAGAACGCCTCGAGCTCCGGGCGCAAGCGTTCACGCATGTCCTTGGGCAGGTCCCGGTAACTGCGGATGTGCGCCGGCGACACACTACCGATCTCCAGCCGCGCTTTCACGAACGCGCGAACGGCGGTGAACAGACGTTCGCCCGCCGTCGCCCGACCGGGTAGTTCGTCGACCGACTGTCGCACTCGCTGGTGGACCACGCGGACGCCGCCGTCCAGCGCCTCTTCGACCAGCTCCTCCTTGGAGTCGAAGTAGTAGTACAGACTGCCGGTCTGCATTCCGGCTTCTGCTGCGATCGCAGACAACCTCGTGTGCTGATAGCCGGTCTCGGCGAGGACCTTGCCGGCAGCGGCGATGATCCGGGCCCGGGTGGCCTCGGATTTGGACATGCGCGCGGTGGCTTCGTCGGGCTCGGTCGCGGTCATGTCACTCCTCTTCTCGGGGCTTGGTCCCCAGGCAAGTGTAACGCCGGAATCTGGAGGACCATTAGATAGGCGCGTTCCCACGATGGATAGGCGCGTCCCCACGATCAGCTGCTGGACATCGGCGTGCCTTCGCCGATCGGCGGCGTCGGCGTGTGCGGAGGCTCGACCCGCCGCCGTGCGCGAGCCCCATCTTCTGCCGGTCGATCCGCCGTACTCCTTGTCGATCGTGAATCCGAAAGTTCCCCCACTCTCGCATCGTGGCGACGATCTCGGTCGGATGCTCGTCACGGTGCCACCTCTGCACCATTGCGTCTGCCGTCCATATAATCTAAAGTTCTGTTAGAAAACACTCGCTGCTATGAGATCTATGAGTTCGAGGAGGGCAGCCATGAGGCCGCTTCGCTCACTGTTGTTCGTTCCCGGTCACCGTGAGGGCTGGGCTGAGAAAGCCGTGGCCGCCGGTGTGGACGGGGTGATTCTCGACCTGGAGGATTCGGTCCCCGAAGACCTCAAAGACGCCGGTCGCGCTGCCGTGGCGAAAACGATCCCCGGCCTACGGGCGGCGAATCCGGACCTGGGTATCTACGTCCGTGTCAACGCGCTCGAGACCGGACTGACCGGTGACGACGTCGCGGCCGTGGCCCTGCCGGAGCTGGACGGCTTCGTCATCCCGAAGTTCTACGGACCCGACGACATTCTTCGGATCGATGCTCTCGTCACCCATTTCGAGCGGAAGAACGGCGTCGAGTCGGGTGCCCTCGAATTCATCCCGTGTCTGGAGAGCGCGCAGGCCTATGAGACCTGTGCGGAGGTCGTCACCTGCTCGCCGCGCGTGGCGACACTGTTCGCCGGAACCGCCCGCGACGCCGACGTGTCGCGCTCGATCGGATTCCAGTTCACGCCGGGCGGCCAGGAGACACTCTTCCTGCGCAGTCGCGCGGTGCTGGCCTGCCGTGCCAACGGTAAGGACTTCCCGCTGACCGGTGTGTGGCAGGACCTCCAGGACGACGAGGGAGCGCGCGCCTTCGCCGAGCAGAATCGTCAACTGGGGTTCCGGGGCATGTTCCTGATCCACCCCAAGCATGTCGATCTCGCGAACGCGGTCTTCAGCCCCTCCGCCGAGGACGTCAAGTTCTACTCCGAGATGATCACGGCGTTCGATGCGGCCGTCGCCGACGGGAAGGCCGCGGTCTCCTACGAGGGCATGCACGTCGACTACGCCCACATCAAGACCGCCAGGGACGTCCTCGCCTATGCAGAGCGGCTCGGCACCGGAGTCTGAGGGCTCGGTCTGAACTGCCCGACTACATCAGCACATCCGCGGTCATGCCCGCGCAAGACAGCTCAGAATGAGCCCATACCTAGAGGAGAAGACGAAATGGCAACTCTCAAAACCGATCTCTGCGATCTGCTGAACATCGAGTATCCGATTCTGCAGGCTGGCATGGGCGGTGTTGCGTTCGGTCCATTGGCCGCGGCCGTCTCCAAGGCCGGAGGCCTCGGCACCATCGCCGCGATCTCGCCGACGCCCGAGCGGGTCGAGGAAGAGATCAAGTACGTGCGCAGTGTGACCGACAAGCCGGTGTGTGTGGACATCGGATTTCCGCCGCGTGCACCCCAGAAGCCGGAGCCGGTCGCGACCGACGATCTGCCCGATGCCATCAAGGAGTTGCAAGCAGAGGTCGAAGCACGGGGCGTGCCGGTCAAGCCGGTCGACGACCAGGCGATGGGTATCGACGACGCCAAGCGCAAGATGGAGATCTGCGAGCGGTACGGAGTCGAGGTCATCGCGTGTGCGCTGGGTACGCCGGAGTGGGCGGTGCAGCACGCGCACAGCTGGGGCGCCAAGACGATCTCGATGGTCGGTCGCGCCTCGCATGCGAAGCGGGCGATCGCAAACGGAACGGACATCGTCGTCGTGCAGGGTACCGAGGGCGGCGGGCACACCGGTGATGTCGGTCTGGTGACGCTGCTGTCGGAGGTTCTCGAGTTCGCCACCGTTCCGGTGGTTGCTGCCGGTGGTCTGGTGACCGGCGCGCAGATCGCCGGTGTTCTGACGCAGGGCGCGCAGGGCGCCTGGATCGGCACACGATTCATCAACACGGAGGAGTCCAGCGTCGGGCCGAATTACAAGCAGTCGATCGTGGAGGCCGATCACGACACCACGATCCGTTCGCTGATCTTCGACGGTCTGTACGTGCGCCAGCTGCAGAACCGCTTCACCGACGTGTGGCAGGGCCGCGAGAACCAGCTGCTCGGTTATCCGAAGCAGCGTGTGGCAATCGGCCCCGTGCGATTCGCCGCTGCCGAAGCCGATCTCAAGGACGAGCAGGCGTTGCCGGCCGGACAGGGCTCGGGCCTGATCCGAGATGTCCTGCCGGCCGGTCAGGTGCTCGAGCGTCTCGTCCGAGAGACCGCGGAAGCCCTCGACGCGTCCAGTGGGCGTATCAAGTACTCGCAGTAGTCGCGGACGGCGTCGGCCCGAACAGGCCGGCGCCACGCCGATCATCAGACCCGGTTCGCGCGGGCTCCTCCGAGCGACATACCGACGGAAGGTCTTCCGTGTCTCTGTCCGCGTTCTATCGAGTCGATTCCCACCTCGCCGCGTCTGCCGAACGCGAGATCCTGTGTCCGTTGCCGCGTGCCTTCGGGGGATGGGGGAGCCGCATGCTGCGCGGCATGGCGGTGAGCGGGGCTCTCGCCCGAGCGGCGGAACGGAGAGTCGCCGATCTCGGTCGGTCCGAACTGTCTCCAGCACGCTGGACCCTCGATCTGTTCCGTCCGGCGGGCGAATCACCGTGCTCGGTCACCACCGCGGTCTTGCGGCAAGGACGCAGGCTCTGCCTGCTCGACGCCACGCTGATGCAAGACGGCACCGCAGTGGCCCGTGGAACGGCACTGTTCCTGCGTCCAACAGAATTGCCGCTCAGCGGCATCGACGTGATTGCGGAGGTTCCGGAGCCGCCTGCGCCGATCGCCGGTATCGAACGCCTCTATCGTCGGAGCGAGGGAGACTGGCTCACGGACGGCGCAGTGCCTCGCGACGCACACGCCAAGAGCATCTGGCACTTCCCGGTTCCGATCGTCGAAGGCGAAGAGCTGACACCATTTCAGGCCGCAGCGGCTGCCGCCGATGTCGCCAACGCGGTGGCGAACGCGGGACCTGACGGCTTGGCGTTCATCAATGCGGATCTGACGATGAACATCGTCCGCCGCCCGACCGAGACCGCGGTGGGAATGACCCTCGCGGAGCGGTTCGAGGGCGACGGATTGTCGGCCGGGGTGGCCACGATGTTCGACTCGGGCGGGGGTTTCGGTTCGGTGTCGGTGTCCTGCCTGCAGCAGCGGCCGATTGTGCTGCAGCAGGTCATGCCCCAGCGGTGATCGGCGTTGCGTGGCCGGCCGCCCGGATCTCGTCGTTACCGGCGCCCTGCGCTGGATGTGGGAAATGCGACGAGACGCCGCGCCGGCCGGTCGGCGCGGCGACGTCGAAACATGCAGGCGGTGCGTCTTTACTCGTCCGCACCCTTCTTGGCCTGACGCACCAGTCCGCCACCGATGATGAGGCGCTGGATCTCGCTGGTGCCCTCGTACAGACGTAGCAGGCGTACATCGCGGTAGATGCGCTCGACGGGCATCTCCCGCATGTAGCCACTGCCGCCGTGAACCTGCACGGCCTTGTCTGCGACGTCTCCCGCCATCTCGGTGCAGAAGAGCTTGGCCACCGACGGTGCGAGTCGTCGATCCTCCTCGGACACCCACTTGGCGGCGGCGTCGCGAACCAGGGCGCGGCCGGCCATGACACCGGTCTGCATGTCGGCGATGAGGCCCTGCACCAGCTGGAAGTCCCCGATCACCGTGCCACCCTGGGTGGTGACCGCGGCGTGGCGCAGCGCCTCGTCGAGCGCGCGCTGAGCAGAGCCGACTGCAAGCGCAGCGATGTGGACACGACCGCGGGCAAGAGAGATCATGGCCGCCTTGTATCCGACGTCCTCGCTGCCGCCGACGAGCGCGCCAGCGGGGACGCGGACCCCGTCGAAGTGCACGTCGGCGGTCCAGGCTCCTTCCTGGCCCATCTTGCGATCGTGCTCGGCCACCGTGACACCCGGAGTGTCGGCGGGGATCAGGAACACCGCGATGCCCGGACCGTCGCTGTCGGCGGGGCGGGTGCGCGCGAACGTGACGAACAGGTCTGCCAGCGGAGCGTTGGTGATGAAGCACTTGGCGCCGTCGATCACCCACTCGTCACCCTCTTGCACGGCCTTGGTGCGCAGTCCGGCAGGGTTGGAACCGGCGCCGGGCTCGGTGAGGGCGAACGAGGCCACGACGTCGCCGGAGGC
The DNA here is from genome assembly GCA_039206675.1 of Rhodococcus sp. (in: high G+C Gram-positive bacteria). Taxonomy (GTDB): domain Bacteria; phylum Actinomycetota; class Actinomycetes; order Mycobacteriales; family Mycobacteriaceae; genus Rhodococcus_F. Next base: position 23,518 of record JBCEBZ010000085.1, read on the forward strand.
GATCCCTTCGAGCCACGACGTCTTCTGCTCGTCCGTACCGAAGTTGACCAGAACCTGCCCGGCGATGCCGTTGTTGGTGCCGAACATGGAGCGCAGTGCGAGGGTGGTGTACCCCAGTTCCATGGCCAGCTCGACGTCCTGCGTCAGGTCCAGGCCCAGTCCGCCCCACTCCTGCGGGATGGCATAGCCGAAGAGTCCCATGTCCTTGCATGCCTGGCGGATCTCGTCGGGCATGGCGTCCTTGTCTGCTATCTCCTGCTCGCGGGGGACGACTCTGGTGCGGACGAACTGTCGCACCAGATCCAGGACGGGCGCGAAATCTTCGGGGCTCACTTGCGACATTGCGGCGTACCTCTCTTGCCAAAATCTATCGTTTTGTTAGAAAATGACTGTAGATGACGTCACGCCACCTCGGCAAGGCTCGGGGACGGCGGTGAGGAAAGGATGAGGAAATGCCGCGTTCTGTCTGTCGAGGCGATATCGAGCCGATGCTCAATCGACCGGGCAAGGGCGAGTGATGAAGACCTACGACGAGTTTTCGAGCCTCCAGTTCGACCGCCCCGCGTCAGGAGTGCTCCGCATCGTGTTGGACGGGCCGGGATTGCACGCGGTGACCACGCAGATGCACGGCGATCTCGCCGACGTGTGGCCGGCGATCGCCCGGGACGACTCCGTGCGAGCGGTACTGATCCGTGGTGCGGGCGACAAGTCCTTTTCTGCGGGCGGGAGTTTCGCCCTGATCGAGGACATGTTCGGCGAGGGGCGAGACCGTAGCCGGGTGCTTCGCGAGGCCCGTGACCTCGTCCGCAACCTGATCGATCTTCCGCAACCTCTGGTGGCGGCGGTCAACGGTCCGGCAGTCGGCGCAGCTTTGGTGACCGCACTGCTCTCGGACATCTCGGTGGTCGGACGCCGGGCGAAGATCATCGATGGACACGTCCGTCTCGGCGTGGCCGCCGGTGACAACGCGGCGTTGACCTGGCCGATGTTCGCGGGGATGCCGAAGGCGAAGTACCACTTGCTGCTCAACGAGGTGCTGACCGGTGAGGAGGCCGAGCGCATCGGCATGGCGTCGCTCTGTGTCGATGACGACCTCGTGCAGGACAAGGCGTTGGAGATCGCGGAGCGTCTGGCCTCCGGTTCGGTGCCGTCGATCCAGTACACCAAGCACGCGCTGAACAACTGGTACCGACAGAACTGGGCGATCTTCGATGCGTCGCTGGGTTACGAGTTCTACGGGTTCGGCGGGCCCGACGTGCAGGAGGGCGTGGCTTCGCACCGGGAGAAGCGTGATCCGGTGTTCGTCCGGGAGGATGAGCGATGAGCCGTCCGCTCGAGGGCGTCGTGGTCGTGAGCCTGGAGCAGGCCATCGCCGCTCCGCTCGCTACTCGACACCTTGCCGATCTGGGTGCGCGGGTGATCAAGGTCGAACAGCCGAACTCGGGTGATTCGACCCGTCACTACGACACGGTGGTGAAGGGGATGGCCGCGCACTTCGTGTGGCTCAATCACGGCAAGGAATCGGTCGCGCTCGATCTGCGCACCGACGAGGATCTGGCGTTGCTGCGGCGCATTCTCGAACGCGCGGACGCAGTGGTGAGCAACCTCGCACCGGGTGCGCTGGATCGTCTGGGGT
>JBCEBZ010000086.1:0-6527 GCA_039206675.1 Rhodococcus sp. (in: high G+C Gram-positive bacteria)
AAGACGGGCAAGACCGCCGTCTGCATCGACGCGATCCTGAACCAGAAGGCCAACTGGGAGACCGGCGACGAGAAGCAGCAGGTCCGCTGCATCTACGTCGCGATCGGCCAGAAGGGCTCCACCATCGCGGGCGTCAAGGCTGCCCTCGAGGAGCAGGGCGCGATGGAGTACACCACCATCGTCGCCGCCCCGGCCTCCGACTCCGCCGGTTTCAAGTGGCTCGCCCCCTACACCGGCTCCGCCATCGGTCAGCACTGGATGTACCAGGGCAAGCACGTCCTGGTCGTGTTCGACGACCTGACCAAGCAGGCCGAGGCGTACCGCGCCATCTCGCTGCTGCTGCGCCGCCCGCCGGGACGTGAGGCATACCCCGGTGACGTCTTCTACCTGCACTCCCGCCTGCTGGAGCGTTCGGCCAAGCTGTCCGACGCACTGGGTGGAGGCTCGCTGACGGCGCTGCCGATCATCGAGACCAAGGCCAACGACGTCTCGGCCTACATCCCCACCAACGTCATCTCCATCACCGACGGTCAGGTGTTCCTCGAGTCGGACCTGTTCAACAAGGGTGTCCGTCCCGCCATCAACGTCGGTATCTCGGTGTCCCGCGTCGGTGGCGCCGCGCAGACCAAGGGCATGAAGAAGGTTTCCGGCTCGCTGCGTCTGGAGCTGGCCCAGTTCCGTGAGCTCGAGGCGTTCTCCGCCTTCGCCTCCGACCTGGACGCCGCCTCGAAGGCACAGCTCGAGCGTGGTGCCCGCCTGGTGGAGCTGCTCAAGCAGGATCAGTACAGCCCGATCCCCGTCGAGGACCAGATCGTGTCGATCTACCTCGCCGGTGAGGGTGTCTTCGACAGCGTGCCGGTCGGCGACGTCCGTCGCTTCGAGGCCGAGCTGCTCGACGAGCTGCACCGCACCGCCTCCGGCGTGTACGAGAGCATCAAGGGTGGCAAGGCCCTCGACGCCGACAACGCCAAGGCGCTGGTCGAGGCCACCGACAAGTTCAAGGAGACCTTCCTCGCGTCCGACGGAAGCCGGGTCGTGAACGAGGCCGAGGCTGAAGCTCTGGACGCCGGCGAGGTCGGCCACGAGCAGATCAACGTCAAGCGCACCACCGTCAGCAAGTGAGCGGCCTGCCCATGATGCTGCGAAACATGAAGGGAGAGTGATCGATCGATGGCAAGCATTCTCGAACTGAGGTCTCGCATCAAGTCGGTCAACTCGACCAAGAAGATCACCAAGGCGCAGGAACTGATCGCGACCTCGCGGATCACGAAGGCGCAGGCGCGCGTCGCTGCGGCGAAGCCGTACGCCGAGGAGATCACGAAGGTTCTCTCGGAGCTGGCGAGCGCGTCCGCTTCCCTGGACCACCCGTTGCTCAACGAGCGCACCGATCCCAAGCGTGCCGCGGTTCTGGTCGTCACCAGCGACCGCGGTATGTGCGGCGGATACAACTCCAACGTCCTCAAGGAGGCCGAGGAGCTGTTCCAGCTGCTGCGCAGCGAGGGCAAGGATCCGGTCATCTACGTGCTCGGATCCAAGGGGCTGGGCTACTACACGTTCCGGGACCGCGATCTGGGGGGTGCGTGGACCGGGTTCTCCCAGGATCCGGGCTACTCCGATGCTGCCAAGGCGAGCCGGCACCTGGTCGACCTGTTCATGGCCGGATCCGGCTCCGAGGTCCCCGCGCCGAACGGCGAGGGCACCATCGAAGGCGTCGACGAGCTGCACATCGTCTACACCCGTTTCGTGTCGATGCTGACCCAGTCGCCCGAGGTGCGCCGGATGGCTCCCCTCGAGGTGATGGTCTCCGAGGAGCACGTCGAACTCGGCGAAGACATGCTGACGAACGGTCACGGGTCCAGCAACTCGGAACCGGTCGCCGGATACAACTTCGAGCCGGAACCCGACAAGCTGCTCGGGGCCCTGCTGCCGAAGTACATCAGCACCCGCATCTACTCCTCGCTGCTGGATGCTGCGGCGTCGGAGTCGGCTGCCCGTCGTACCGCCATGAAGGCCGCGACGGACAACGCAAACGAACTGGTGAACACGTTGAGCCGTCAGGCAAACCAGGCTCGCCAGGCCCAGATCACCCAGGAAATCAGCGAGATCGTCGGCGGCGCGAATGCGCTCGCCTCGAGCGCAGGAAGTGACTAAGCAATGACCGCAGCAGTAACCGAAAACAACGGGGCAGGCTCGGATTCGTCCGTCGCCGGCCGCGTCGTGCGGGTCATCGGTCCCGTCGTGGACGTTGAATTCCCGCGTGGCTCCATTCCTGAACTGTTCAACGCCCTGCACGCCGAGATCACGCTCCCCTCGGTCGCCAAGACGCTGACCCTCGAGGTCGCACAGCACCTCGGCGACAACCTGGTGCGCACCGTCTCGATGCAGCCCACCGACGGTCTGATTCGCGGCACCTCGGTGTCCGACACGGGCAAGCCGATCTCGGTTCCCGTCGGCGACGTCGTCAAGGGCCACGTCTTCAACGCGCTGGGCGACTGCCTCGACGCTCCCGGTACGGGTCGCGACGGCGAGCAGTGGGGCATCCACCGCAAGCCACCGGCCTTCGACCAGCTCGAGGGCAAGACGGAGATCCTCGAGACCGGCATCAAGGTCATCGACCTCCTCACCCCGTACGTCAAGGGTGGAAAGATCGGTCTGTTCGGTGGTGCCGGTGTCGGCAAGACCGTTCTGATCCAGGAGATGATCACCCGTATCGCCCGCGAGTTCTCCGGAACCTCGGTGTTCGCAGGCGTCGGTGAGCGCACCCGTGAAGGCACCGACCTTCACCTCGAGATGGAAGAGATGGGCGTCCTCCAGGACACCGCCCTTGTCTTCGGCCAGATGGACGAGCCGCCGGGAACGCGTATGCGCGTCGCCCTGTCCGCGCTGACCATGGCGGAATACTTCCGCGATGTTCAGGGCCAGGACGTGCTGCTGTTCATCGACAACATCTTCCGTTTCACCCAGGCCGGTTCCGAGGTGTCGACCCTGCTCGGTCGTATGCCCTCGGCCGTGGGTTACCAGCCGACCCTGGCTGACGAGATGGGTGAGCTGCAGGAGCGCATCACCTCGACGCGAGGCCGCTCCATCACCTCGCTGCAGGCGATCTACGTTCCCGCCGACGACTACACCGACCCGGCGCCGGCCACGACGTTCGCGCACCTCGATGCGACCACCGAGCTGTCGCGTCCGATCTCGCAGATGGGTATCTACCCCGCTGTGGACCCGCTGACCTCCACCTCCCGCATCCTGGAGCCCGGCATCGTCGGTGCCGAGCACTTCCGGGTCGCCAACGAGGTCAAGCGCATCCTGCAGAAGTACAAGGAACTGCAGGACATCATCGCCATCCTCGGTATGGACGAGCTGCAGGAAGAGGACAAGGTGCTCGTCGGCCGTGCCCGCCGCCTGCAGAAGTTCCTCGGCCAGAACTTCATCGTCGCCGAGAAGTTCACCGGTGAGCCCGGCTCCGTGGTGCCGCTCCGCGATACCATCGAGGCGTTCGACCGCATCTGCAAGGGCGAGTTCGATCACCTGCCCGAGCAGGCGTTCAACAGCTGTGGTGGACTCGACGACGTCGAGGCTGCAGCCAAGAAGATCGCCGGGAAGTAGTCGACGATGGCTGAGATGACCGTGGAACTCGTCGCCGTGGAGCGACGGTTGTGGTCTGGTTCGGCGACTCTCGTCAGCGCACAGACGACCGAGGGCGAGATCGGTGTCATGCCTGGGCATGAGCCGGTTCTCGGACAATTGGTCGAGGGCGGAGTGGTTGCGATCACGACGGCCGACGGTGAGCGTATCGTCGCTGCTGTGCACGGCGGATTCCTGTCCGTGACCGCGAAGACAGTCACGATCCTCGCCGAGTCAGCCGACTTGGCCGAGGACATCGATGTGGAAGCGGCCAAGGCCGTGCTCGCAGAGAGTGGAGACGACCTCGAGGCGATTGCTGTCGCCAAGGGGCGGATCCGCGCTGTAGAGCGCGCCTAGGCTGCACGAGAAAGACCGCGACGGAGCCGACGAACAGTGACAATCGGAATGACTGTGTTGATCATTCTGGTTGTGCTGCTCGCGGCCTTCGTCGCGGTTTTTCTGTATCGGCTTGCAGTACTGCGCCGCGGGGGCACCGCGGCGATCCTCCGGGTGACGCCTGCCCCCGGGGACACGGGCTGGCGCCACGGCGTCATCCGCTACGGCGAGGGTTCACTCGTCTTCTTCAAACTGTCGAGTCTGCGACCCGGCCCTGATTCGCGCATCGAGCGACAGGGCATCGAGGTCGCAGGTCGTCGCAGCCCTGAGGGCTCCGAATTCGACATCATGTCCGAGGAGATCATCATCCTGTCGGTCAGGGACCGCGGGAGTTCGTACGAGATCGCGCTGGACGGGGGAGCGTTGACCGCGTTCCTGTCCTGGGTCGAATCGCGACCGTCCGGCCGATCGGTCCGCGGTCGCCGACTCTGATCAGGACTTTCCGGCTCCCGGCTTCCAGAGCACGTCGCCCTCGGGGTTCGCGAGCCTGCTGACGATGAACAGCAGATCCGACAGGCGGTTGAGGTATTTCGCCGGCAGCGCGTTGGTGGTTTCCGGGTTCGCGTCGACTGCCGCCCACGCCGACCGCTCGGCGCGACGAGTCACCGTTCGTGCCACGTGCAGCAAAGCGCCCAGCGCCGTCCCGCCCGGGAGAATGAATGAGTTCAGCGGTTCCAGGCGTTCGTTCAGTTCGTCGCACCAGCCTTCGAGCCGATCGACGTACTCGCCGGTGATACGGAGCGGCGGATACTTCGGTTCCGCCTCCACCGGGGTGGAGAGGTCGGCGCCGGCATCGAACAGGTCGTTCTGGATCTGCCGCAGCATCGACCGGATCTCCTCCGGCGGGTCGCCCAGTGCCACCGCAACGCCGATCGAGGCGTTCGCCTCGTCGCAGTCGGCGTACGCGATCAGTCGCGGATCGTTCTTCGACACACGGGAGAAATCGCTGAGTCCGGTGGTCCCGTCGTCGCCGGTCCGGGTATAGATCTTGGTGAGGTGTACGGCCATAGCGTTACGGTACCGGCCTCCGGGGTCGGCATCCCTGGCTCTAGGCTGTGTTCTGTGAGCGAACGCTTCCTTGTCACCGGCGGTAACCGCCTCGTAGGTGAAGTGTCTGTCGGGGGCGCGAAGAACAGCGTTCTCAAGCTGATGGCGGCAGCGCTGTTGGCTGAGGGCACCACAACTGTCACCAATTGTCCGGACATCCTGGATGTTCCCCTGATGGCCGACGTCCTGCGCGGCCTCGGCTGCGAGGTGGACCTCGACGATTCCGTCGTCCGGATCACGACACCCGCCGAACCTAAACATCACGCCGATTTCGCGGCGGTACGCCAGTTCCGCGCGTCGGTATGCGTGCTGGGACCGTTGGTCGCGCGCTGCAGGCGCGCGGTGGTCGCGCTTCCCGGTGGCGACGCCATCGGTTCGCGGCCCCTCGACATGCACCAGTCGGGGCTGCGGTTGCTCGGCGCACACAGCACGATCGAACACGGCTGCGTCGTCGCCCAGGCCGACGACCTGCACGGGGCGAACATCCGGCTGGCGTTCCCGTCCGTCGGAGCGACGGAGAACATCCTGATGGCCGCCGTCCTCGCCAAGGGCGAGACGGTGATCGACAACGCGGCGCGCGAACCCGAGATCGTCGACCTGTGCAACATGCTGAATCAGATGGGCGCCAAGGTCCGGGGCGCCGGCACGTCCACGCTGACCATCCAGGGCGTCCCCAAGCTCGAGCCGACGACGCACCGCGTCATCGGCGACCGGATCGTCGCGGCGACGTGGGGGATTGCCGCATCGATGACCCGCGGTGACGTGCGCGTGCGTGGGGTCAATCCGAAGCATCTCGGCCTGGTGCTCGACAAACTGCGGGTAGCCGGCGCCGAGGTGACGGCCGAGGCCGACGGATTCCGGGTGGTCCAGGAAGCGCGGCCGACGGCCGTCAACTTCGCGACCCTGCCCTATCCGGGATTCCCCACCGACCTGCAGCCGATGGCCATCGGTCTCGCGGCGGTCGCGGAGGGGACGTCGATGATCACCGAGAACGTCTTCGAGGCGCGGTTCCGTTTCGTCGAAGAGATGATCCGGTTGGGCGCCGATGCGCGAACGGACGGCCATCACGCGGTCATCCGGGGAATCGCGCAGCTGTCGAGCGCTCCGGTGTGGTCGTCGGACATCCGGGCTGGCGCCGGTCTCGTGCTTGCGGGTCTCGTCGCAGACGGGGTGACCGAAGTGCACGACGTCTTCCACATCGACCGCGGTTACCCCCGCTTCGTCGAGATCCTGCAGGAACTCGGTGGCCGCATCGAACGAGTGAACGCGGAACCCAGCCCTTCACTGTGAGTCCGGCGTCACAGCGACGGGTATGGGCCGCGAGATCCCGGATCCGTAGGGGCGCACCAGCTCTGACCAGCAAAATTCGCAACAACGAGCACGGTGACCAGGCGATTTGGCAAGCTGTTTCCCTTCGCGTAACTTATTCCAGGTCAGAGCGACACGGACACCGACCCCGG
>JBCEBZ010000087.1:0-6515 GCA_039206675.1 Rhodococcus sp. (in: high G+C Gram-positive bacteria)
GTGTTCTTGATTGCGTCGGCCCTGCAGTTCTTCGTCGACTCCGCGTGGCAGTTGTTCGTGGTGCGGCTGCTGATGGGTGTCGCGATCGGCATCGAGTACTCGGTGGGCTGGCCCTTGCTCTCCGAGTTCGCACCGGCACGGCTGCGCGGCCGATTGATGGGCGTGACGCTGATCGCCTGGTACGTCGGTTTCATGGTCGCATTTCTCGTCGGCCACGTGCTGAACGAGTCGACGGATGTGAGCTGGCAAGTCATCCTGGGCTCGAGCACCGTGATCGCGGCGATCCTGTTCGTCGGCCGGATCGGTCTGCCCGAGTCGCCGCGCTGGTTGTGGAGCCAAGGCCGCAGGAATGAAGCCCTCGACGTCGCTCACCGATACATGGAGGACGTCGACGACATGGCTGATGTCGAACACGAGGACGTCCGCAAGGGCACCTTCGGGAGCCTGTTCACGCAGCATCGACGGGCCACGCTGTTCATATCGGTGTTCTGGTTCTGCGCGGTGACCCCGTACTTCGCGATCGCCACCTTCGCCGACAGCGTGCTGGACAAATACGGACTCAGCGGAGGCCTGACCGGGGGCGTCGCGCTCTCCGGCCTCGCCGTCGCTTCGGTGGTACTCACGGTCCTGCTGATCGACAAGGTCGGGCGGCGCGTGCTGACCGTTCCGCCGCAGTGGCTGTGCGCCCTGCTCCTCGCCGCGATCGGTCTGTGGGTGGGTGCACCACCGCTCATCGTGCTGGTGCTCTTCCTCGCATTCTCGTTCCTCTCCGCGATGTGTGGCACGCTCACGAGCATCTACCCGGCCGAGGTCTTCCCGACCGAGGTTCGCGGGATCGGCACCGGCTTCGCGGCCGCGGTCAGCCGGGTCGGGGCAGCCCTCGGCACCTTCCTCCTGCCGTGGTCCATGAGCAACCTCGGCTCCACGGTGACCATGCTGGTCGCCGCCGGAATCGCTGCAGTCGGGGCCGCAGTATCGCAGTGGCTGGCCCCCGAGACCAAGGGAAAAAGCCTCACCGAAACCGCCGCCGAATTCACGCACTGACCGACCAGGCGGTGCCTGCCTCACGGCAGGCGCACGGCCCCGGGAACTTCCGTTCCCGGGGCCGCCTGTTTCGGTCGACGATCGGCGTCAGTTGCGATCAGGTGTCGCGGATTTCGACACACCGGCAAGCGCGCACGCTCTCCGTCCGGACTACAGTGTCGCTGTGAGCAGGTCTGAAGGTGCACGAGAAGGTGTGGTGCAGTCCGTCGACCGGGCGATATCGATCCTCGAGGTCGTTGCGCGAAAGCGGTCGTCGGGTGTCACGGCGATCGCCGGTGAGTTGGGTCTGAACAAGACGACTGTCTTTCGTCTGCTCGCCACCCTCGAATCACGGGGTCTGGTCGAACAGAACGAGGACCGCGGGGAGTACAGGCTCGGATACACCGCCGGCATGTTGGCCGCCGGAGCGGTCCGGCAACCGGACACTGCCGCCGTGTGCCGCCCGTACTCCGTCGAACTCGCCAATCTCGTCGGCGAAACGGTCAACGTCGCGATTCTGGACGGTTCCGATGTGATGACCCTCGATCAGGTCACCGGCGGCTCGTCCACCATCGCGAGCATCGACTGGATCGGACGCAGGGCACCGATCCACGCGACTGCCGCGGGAAAGTTGCTGCTGGCACACCTTCCGCCCGCCGAGCGTGATCGTCTCCTTCCCGACCCGCTGGTCCGCTACACCGACCACACCGTGACCGATCGTGCGGTACTCGACGCGCAGTTGGAAGCCATTCGCGCCGAGGATGTTTCGTACTGTTTCGAAGAGAACGAGATCGGTGTGGTGGCACTGGGGGCACCGATCCGCCGACTCGACGGTGAGATCATCGCCTCGTTGAACCTCACCGGACCCACGTTCCGGGTCACCGCCGAAGTCCTACCGGATCTTCGCGACGCCCTCCTCGAGACCGCCGAGCGCATCTCCTGGAAGTTCGGCTGGTCCAAGCGCGCGTAGACCCGACCACGTCGTGGTGGGGCCGATGTTGTGTGTCAGGCCGTTCCGACCGTGCCGGGATCGTTGAGTCGATACGCCTCCAGCAAACGGGCCAGTTTGATGCCGAAATGCAGGCTGAGCCGATCGCGACCGTCACTGAGGTTGACCCCGGCGGTCTTCTCGATGCGGGCCAGCCTCGCGTAGAGCGAGGAGCGATGGATGTAGAGGCGCTCCGAGGTGATCCGCGAATCACCGGCGCAGTCGAGAAACACCTCGGCCGTTTCCAGAAGGGTTTCGGCGTCCTTGTGCTGTTGCAGGCGGCGTACCGATTCCGGAATCATCCGGGCGCTGAGGTCACCGACGGGCAGGCTCATCAGTGTGGCGTACACCCCGAGGTCTTCCCAGGTACTGATCTGTGGCAGCGTCGAGAGCATGCTGCAGGCTTGTGCGGCGATGACTGCTTCGGTGTAACTCTTGTGGCTGTGTGCGATGCTCCCCACCGGACGGCCGACGCCGATGGTGCAGTGCGCGTCGGATCCGAGTGCACTGTCGGTGGCGGCGAGTAGCCGGGAGGCGAGCTGCGACGGCAGGCGGCTGTCCGGGGTGAGACCGGCGAGCAGCACGGCGATCTGGCGGCCGCGTAGGACGAACAACGTGGTTCCTCGCGGCTCGGCGCGCACGCACCGCTCGATGGCGTTGTAGAGGCCGTCCCGGTCGACGCCCTGTTGTGTCGGTGCTTCGTTGAGGCGGACGACGAGGACGGCCACCGAACCGCTGCGGGTGACGAACTCTTCGTCGTGAATTTCCTGCGCCGCGCGCAGTCGTGCCGCCTCGTCCGCCGAAAACAGATCGCGCATGATTGCCTCGAACTGGTTGTGCACGCGTTCACGCAGCACCAGCCGCCGGTAGAGCACGATTCCCGCCTCGCGGGCGGCCTCGACGGCTCGGTTCGTGGTTTCCTCGCTGAGGTTGCGATCCCGGTCGACGAGCGCCAGGAATCCGAGGGGCACACCGTGGTGGCGGATCGGGACGATGAATCGGGGGTACAGACCCAGGTCCTCGTTTCCCGGGACCCACCCCGGTGCGTCGAGCTCGGTGACGCCGTGGGCACGCAGATGTTCGACCGCGGGGGTGTCGAGGCCGCGGTTCATCACCGCCGACACGCGCGCGGGATCCTCGTCGCCGAAGTGCGCACTGACGGCGAGCATGCGCACGTTCATGTCGTCGATCGCCACCGATCGTCCGATCCGGTGCGACCAGGCTTCCACCAGTTCCTGGAGCTCGTCGCTCTGCCCGGTGCCGCCCCCACGCTGGGACGACAGATCGTTCGGACTCATCATCCTCCGAATCGTAGTGACTCCGGTCACCGGAGCGCATTCTCACGGCGTCGAACGGATGGGGAATTCTGTCCTCACTCGTGAGGATGTGGTCGGCCCAACGGCTCCGGCACTCTTTTATCACCAGCCGTGCACCGCCGCGCAAGAGAAGAGAGAATTCCAGTGAAGATCACATCCATCAAGGCAACACCGATCAACGTGCCTCTCTCCCCGGGATACGTATGGAGCGTCGGCAACGCACACGGGTACTCGTCGACCATCATCGAGGTGACCACCGACGAAGGCATCGTCGGACTGGGTGAGACGCCGTCGCCGGCGTATGCCGCGCTGATCGAGTCGGAGCTGGCGCCGGTGCTCGAAGGTCTCGATCCGTTCGACATCGCGACCGCTGAACAGAGCGCGATGCCGGAACTGCGGTCGGGCCTGAACTTCATGGACGCCAGCCTCGCCCGCGCCTTCGGTGGAATCGAGATCGCCCTGTGGGACATCAAGGCGAAGGCGCTCGACGTCCCCCTGTACCAACTTCTCGGTGGCGCGGTTCGGCGCGACATCCAATTCACCGAGTTCTTCGGCTACCGCGTCGGCCCCGGCGACGAGCCTGTCCTGAACTCGACCGACGCCCTCGTCGACTACTGCGTGCAGATGAAGGAAACCCACGGCTCGACGATCTTCGAAGGCAAGGTCGGTTTCCTCTCCGCCCGCGAGGACGTCGCCATGCTCACCGCGCTGCGGGAGGCCCTCGGCCCGGACGTGCAGATCCGGCTCGACGCCAACTACGGCTGGTCCCTTCAGACGGCACGGTCGGTCGTCCGTGAACTCGAGGACCTGCAGATCAGCAATATCGAGGACCCGGTCCTCGGGTACGAGAACATGACCCGCCTGCGTGAGCACACCTGGATTCCGTTCTCGACCCACGAGATCAACCTCCCCCGCGCGGTCGAACTCGGCTCTCCCGACGCGTTCGTCGCGAACTTCGCCAGCCTCGGCGGCATCCGCGAAACGATGCGCTTCGCCTCGGCGTGCGATGTGATGGGACGAGACTTCTGGGGGTACTCCGGCGACGCCGGCGTCATGACCTCCGCCTACCTGCACCTGAGCGCCGCCCTGCCTTCGATGCGCCAGCCCCACCAGTCCCTCGGGCGCTTGACCCCGCTCGGCGTCACCGCCGAGAACGTGCTGAAGCCCCGCAACAACGTGGTCACCGTTCCCGAAGGCCCCGGCCTGGGTGTTTCGATCGATCCCGCGGCCCTGCAACAGCTGCACCAGCTCTACCTCGACGAAGGCGCGAGCGTGTCGATCAGCCGCGGAAAGCAGGGACTGTTCAACCGCCTGCCTCGCTACTGAAATACCCTGCGGCTGGACGGGTCCGGCTCGCACGGGCCCATCCGGACCCGCGTCCGTCCGGGACACAGGAACAGCTTTCTTCTCGGTGAGTGTTCGTCTCGCCGACCGATCGATTGGTTCGACGCAGCGCATGACGACGCGATCCGACAAGCATGTTTTCGACGAGAACGACGTGCAGGTCACCCACCACAAGTCCTACGCCGCAGGTGTTCCGGCGGTTCTGGTGTCCCTCCGACGTGGTTTCGAGCAGATGGGTGCGGTGCGGACCGCCCGCACCTTCCTGCGGCTGAACCAACGGCACGGGTTCGACTGCCCCGGCTGTGCGTGGCCGGAGACCCCCGGACATCGCAAAGCCGCGGAGTTCTGCGAGAACGGCGCCAAGGCCGTTGCCGAAGAGGCGACCAGGCGCACGGTGACGCCGGAGTTCTTCGCCGCCCATCCGGTCACGTCGCTACTCGAGAGAACCGACTACTGGCTCGGACAGCAGGGCCGGCTGACCCACCCGATGATCATCCGCCCCGGCAGCGACCATTACGAGCCGATCGGGTGGGACGACGCCCACACGGTGATCGCCGATCACCTGCGCGCCCTCCCCCACCCCGACGAGGCCGTGTTCTACACCTCCGGCCGCACGTCCAACGAGGCCGCGTTCGTCTACCAGTTGATGATCCGGGCATTCGGCACCAACAACATGCCGGACTGCTCGAATATGTGCCACGAATCGTCCGGCAGTGCGCTGACGGCGACCATCGGTATCGGCAAGGGATCGGTCTCGGTGACCGACCTCGAACACGCCGACCTGATCCTGATCGCCGGCCAGAATCCCGGCACCAACCACCCCCGCATGCTGTCGGTGCTGGAGAAGGCGAAAGCGAACGGCGCCAGGGTGATCGCCGTCAACCCGCTGCCGGAGGCCGGGCTGCTGCGGTTCAAGGACCCGCAGAAAGTCCACGGCGTCGTCGGCGACGGGGCACAGATCGCCGACGATTTCCTGCAGATCCGCCTCGGCGGCGACCAGGCCCTGTTCCAGGGTCTGGCCAAACTGCTCCTCAACGAGGAAGATCGCCACCCCGGCACCGTCCTCGACCGCGAATTCCTGGACACCTGCACCGCCGGTTTCGAGCCGTGGGCCGAGCACATCCGCACGGTGGACCTGGCCACCGTGGTCGAGGCAACGGGCCTGTCACTCGAGCAGATCGAGCAGACCGCCGCCGCGCTGACCTCCTCCCGCTCCACGATCATCTGCTGGGCGATGGGCCTGACCCAGCACACCCACGGCGTCGCCACCATCGAGGACGCGGTGTCGTTGCTGCTCATGCGCGGCATGATCGGCAGACCCGGCGCCGGCGTGTGCCCGGTCCGCGGCCACTCGAACGTCCAGGGCGACCGCACCATGGGCATCTGGGAGAAGATGCCAGAGTCCTTCCTGCAGGCACTCGACGACGAGTTCGGCATCACCAGCCCCCGCAAACACGGCCTCGACGCGGTCGACTCGATCCGCGCCATGCGGGACGGCACCGCATCGGTGTTCATGGCCATGGGCGGCAATTTCCTGTCCGCCACCCCCGACACCGACGTCACCGCCGCCGCACTCCGCAACTGCGGCCTGACCGTGCAGGTCTCGACGAAACTCAACCGCAGCCACCTCGTCCACGGCAGCACCGGAATCATCCTCCCGTCCCTCGGCCGCACCGACAAGGACATCCGCGGCGGCCGCAAACAACTCGTGTCCGTCGAGGATTCGATGTCGGCGGTGCACCTCTCCCGCGGCGGCCTCACCCCGGCCGGCAAGCACCTGCGCAGCGAAGTCGCGATCGTGTGCGAACTCGCCCAGGCGCTGTTCGGCACGGACCATTCGGTGC
>JBCEBZ010000088.1:0-5219 GCA_039206675.1 Rhodococcus sp. (in: high G+C Gram-positive bacteria)
AGAGGTCGACATCGGAAGTCGCGGGAGTGCTGGTCATTCCCCCAGTGAAGTGACTCCCTTCACATAAATCCAACTCATAATGTGCATGTAGGAACATGCAGCAGATTGATGTCAGATCCGCGGTCGTCGGCACCGCTGGTCAGGATTTCTCGTCACAGGAAAAGTGCCGGCAGGTTGATCGTCGGGTTGCGGGGCTGCGTCGTCTGGACGGCCGGGCCAGACGCGTTCTACAAGGGAGAGGACCGGCGGCAGAGCCGGGTTATCCGAGTCCGGGCGCCATGCCATGCGCAGATGGATCGGCAGGGTCTCGTCGAGCAGCCGCAGGAAGTGCACGTGCGGGTCGGTTACGTTCTCCGCCACGGACGACACCGTCAGTGAGCATCCGACTTCGGCTCCCACCAACGCCATGGCGGTCCACGAGTCGGGTGCCCGTTGCACTATGTCGGGATCGAACCCCGCTCCCAGGCTCAGTCTGCGCAGCCGGTCACCCAGTACCGAGCCCTCGTGTGGAGGCAGGGCTACGATCGGCTCGCCGGCAAGAGCCGCCATGTATACCTCCTGTTTCGAGGCGAGCGGGTGGGACGCCGGGACGGCCACGACGAGGTGTTCCTCGACGAGGATGCGGGACCGGACGCCGGCGGGCACGAAATCCCACCTGCCGAGGCTGACGTCGACCTCGGCCCGGAGAACCCGGGCGAGGGCAGGGAGCGCGAAATCCTGACTCTGGAGCTGAAATTCGATTCCCGGGTGTATCCGTCGAACCTCCCGGGCGAGCACTCCCACGAGTACGTGGGTCGATGCACCGGCATAGGCGAACGTGACCGTCCCCGCATCCCCGCGATCGGCGGCCAGCACGTTGGCGCGAGCCCGCCGCTCGACGGCGAGCATCTCCCGGGCGGACGCCACCAGCGCCGTTCCTGATGCGGTCAACCGGACGCTGCGGGTGCTCCGCGCGAAGAGGTCGGTTCCGAGGTCGCGCTCGAGTTGTCGCACGATCCGGCTGACCGGCGGCTGCGCTAGGTGAAGCCGCTCGGCAGCTCGGCCGAAATGCAGTTCCTCAGCCACGGCGAGGAACACCCGCAGTTGTTGGAAATCCATACCGACATTATTTCATGATCTGAAATAGTTGTGCCATCAGTAAGTATTGGACTCGGTGTAATTGCGATGAGATGGTTGAGGGGATCCCCCACGGAAGAAGACTCATGACACTGCAGACCAACGCCCCCACCTTCACCTCCGAGGCGGTCGAAGACCGAGAATCGGGCCACAGGCGCCGGGACGCTTTCGGCCGCAACGCAAGCGGGCCGTTGGCCGGAATCGTTGTCGCCGACTTCAGCCGAGTTCTGGCCGGGCCTTACTGCACCATGCTTCTGGCAGACATGGGAGCCACGGTCATCAAGGTCGAGAGCCCGTCCGGTGATGAAACACGTGCGTGGAAACCGCCCGTCTTCGAAGGCCAGTCCACGTACTACCTTTCGATCAACCGGAACAAGAGGTCGATCGCGTTGGACTTCGGAGCCCCCGACGATCTCGAGACGGCCCGCGGCATTGCCGGGCACGCCGATGTCGTCGTCGAGAACTTCAAGCCCGGCGGACTGGACCGATTCGGCCTGGATTATGCGTCCATCGCGGAACGCAACCCGGCGGTCGTGTATGCGTCGATCACCGGATTCGGTTCGGCCGCAGGAGCTGCCCTCCCCGGTTACGACCTGCTCGTTCAGGCGATGTCCGGTCTGATGAGTCTCACCGGAGATCCGGAGTTCCCCGCCTACCGCTCCGGCGTCGCGGTCTTCGACGTCATCACCGGACTCCATGCAGCCATCGGCGTCCTTTCCGCGCTGCACGAGCGCAGTCGGAGTGGCCGGGGCCAGCGCATCGAGGTGAACCTCATGTCCTCGGCGTTGTCGGGCATGGTCAATCAGACCGCCGGGTTCCTTCTCAGCGGAAAAGTGCCCGTCCGCATGGGAAATGAGCACCCCAGCATCTATCCGTACGAGCCACTCCCCACAGCGGACGGCGAGATCGTCCTGGCCATCGGAAACGACCGGCAGTTCCGGACTCTGTGCGAAGTCGTCGGCGCGCCCGACCTCGCCTCGGATTCCCGGTTTGCCACACCGCCGGACCGCAGCCACAACCGTTCGGCACTGCGCCCCATCCTGCAGGAGCTGCTGGCGACCCGGACTGCGTCGGAATGGTTCGACATCTTCACCAACGCACGATTGCCATGCGCCCCGATCAACGATGTCCGCGGCGGAATCGACTTCGCGCAGCGCCTCGGACTGGAACCCGTTGTGAAGGTGGGAGGCGGCGACAAGTGCCTTCCCGGCGTCCGCAACCCGATCACCTTCTCCGCGACGCCGGCAAGCTACGACCTCGTGCCACCCGGCATCGACGCCGACCGCGGCGACATCCTCGAGTGGTTGTGCTCGGCGGAGCCACGAACCTAGCTGGTGGCCAACAGCGCACGTGCCTGAAGGATCGCCCGTTCGACGTCGTCGTCGAGATTTGCGGCGGGCAGTGAACCGAGTTCGCCGCGGAGCAGTCCTACGTCCTTGAGCAGCAGGTCGTACTGGACGTCGACGAGGTTGTCACTCATCCAGCTCTGGCCCGTCGACACGCCGATCACCACGAAAAGCCCCTTGGCCGGTACCCCACGTTCGGCTCCGCGGTTGAGCATCCGGGCGGTGGCGGCCAGGTTGTAGGTGGCCAGCGCATTGTTGAGGAGCTTGACCAGGGCCGGCTGCCCGTACGACTCCATCCGGAAGACGCGGCCGGAGATGTCGGCGATCAGCCGGTCCTCCGCGGGAAGGGTGTCAGGTCCGGCGAGGAAAATGGTCATCGAGCCCTGGCGTGCACCCTGGGGACCGCCCGACACAGGTGTCTCGAAGGCGCGCCAGTTGTCGGGGGCCGAGGACATGATGGTCCGGGCGTCCGCGGGCGCGAGCGTGGTGTGGACGAAGACGGTCAGCGGCCGCGCAGTGTGGTCGTGGAGCGCCGTGAACACGGACGAGACCTGATCCGCCAGCCGTACCGTGACGTGAACGCTGTCAATGGACGGCCAGTCGAGTGCCGCCAGGTCGCTGCCGGCCGGTGACGCGGTCTCCTCCGACCACTCGCGGACGCGCGCGGTATCGAAGTCGTAGCCGTACACCTCCTGTCCCAGCTGGGCGAGATGCGCGCCGATGCTCCCGCCGATGGGTCCGAGTCCGATTATCAAGTGCATGAACGTTCCTCGCGTGTGAGAGAGCCGAAATGGGTGGGATCGTTTCAATCCGTCGGGGACTCCGGGACGAGACCCCGCTCCACCATGACCTGCTTGACGAGGGTCAGGCCGTTGAGCACGCGCGGGAACCCCACGTACGGGATGCAGTGGATCAGGGCGCCGACGATCTTCTCTTTGGTCAGTCCCACGTTGAAGCCGGTGTTGATATGCAACTTCAACTGGGGCTCGGTGCCGAGGGCGACCAGCGTGGAGATGGTGACCATCGTCTGCTCCTGCTGGGACAGGCTCGTTCGGGAATAGATGTCGCCGAACGCGAAAGAGACGATGTAGTCGGACAGGTCCACGTCCAGGCCCTTGTAGGACTCCACGAGCTTGACGTGGTCGAAGGTGTTCGTGTGCTCCGGGGAAACGAGCTCCATCATGCGGTCGAGCCCGCGCTGGTAGCGATCTGTGGTCATGGGGGTATTCCTCTGCGATGTGCCGATTTGCGGACGTAACTCATCTTTCGCAGGCGATCTGCCGGCGACACGCTTGGTCATTGCGTTCCCTTCAGATTTCGCACCAGCTTCTTGTTCGCAAACTCGTTGACGCCGAACCCCGCAAGCTCGCGCCCGAACCCCGACCCCTTGACACCGCCGAACGGCAGATCGGGCGAGCTCTTGCTGGTGCCGTTGATCCAGACCATGCCGGTCTCGAGTTCCCGGGCCACGCGGTCGGCCTTCTCCGGATCCGAGGTGAACACGCTGGACGAGAGGCCGAACGGGGAGTCATTGGCGAGGTCGATCGCCTCGTCCATCGAACCGACGCGGTAGACGACCGCTACCGGGCCGAACAGCTCCTCGCTGAAGGCGCGCATCTCGCGGGTGACGCCGGCCAAGACGGTGGGCGGGTAGTAGGCCCCGTCTCCCACCGGCCGGTCGCCACCCAGCAGAACGTCGGCTCCGCGGGAGATCGCCTCCTGGACAAGCTCGTCCAGTTCCTCGACTCCCCCGTTCGAGGCGAGGGGTCCGAGCTTTGTCTCAGGACTGGTCGGGTCGCCGGGTTGCCAGGCGGCCATCCCGTCGACGAATTTCCCGACGAACTCCTCGTACACCCGTGCGTCGACGACGAACCGCTTCGACGCGGTGCAGGCCTGCCCGCCGTTGCCGAGCCGCCCGACGACCGCTGCGGCTGCAGCCGCAGCCACATCGGCGTCGCCGAGCACGATGAATGGGTCCGAGCCACCGAGTTCGAGGACACACTTCTTCAGGTGCCGTCCGGCGACCTCGCCGACGGCGGACCCGGCCTTCTCGGATCCGGTCAGCGACACACCCTGGACACGGGGATCCGCAACGGCATTCGCGACCTGCGCCGAGGAGATGAAGGCGTTGCGGTACACACCCGCGGGCAACCCTGCCTCGGCGAGGACCCGTTCGATGGCGAGAGCGGACCGCGGGCAGTTCCGCGCGTGCTTGACGATGATCGTGTTGCCGAGAGCGATGTTCGGGGCGGCGAAACGGGCCACCTGGTAGTAGGGGTAGTTCCACGGCATGACCCCGACGAGAGGGCCGATCGGCTCGGTGCGGACGACGGCTGTGCCCGGGCCGACGATGTCGAGAGGCTCGTCGGCGATGTACTCGTCCACATGGTCGGCGTAGTACTGATAGATCGAGGCGACCAACTCCACCTCCCCCTTGGCCTGCGCGATCGGCTTTCCCATCTCCAAGGTGAGGATCTTCGCCAGCTCTTCGGCCTGCTCCCGGTGGATCTCGGCGACCCGAGTGAGGACGGCGCAGCGCTGCTCCACCGTCGTGGTGCGCCAGGAACGGTATGCCGCCGCGCTGCGTCCGATGAGATCGTCCAGCTCCATATCCGAGAGCTCGGGGTACTGCGCGATCTGGTGCCCGGTGACCGGGTCGATGGTGGTGTACACACCCATGGGTGGATCTCCTGTGGTGGTGTTGAAGGGGGTCAGGCCGGGATCGTGTCGGCCGATCTGAGCGCGAAACCCCGGTAG
>JBCEBZ010000088.1:5229-6512 GCA_039206675.1 Rhodococcus sp. (in: high G+C Gram-positive bacteria)
TTGCCCAACCCGCCCAGGTAGAACAGGACGCTGGGCTTCTTCCCCGGAACATTCGCACCGAAGATCCACGAGTCTACCTTCGTGAACACCGTCATGTTCGCGATCTCGGTGCACGTCTCCGTCCATTCGGCCTCGGCCTCCGGGGTGGGCTCGATCGCCCGCACCCCGGCCCGCTCGACGTGCGCGATGGTGTCGCTGATCCACTCCACCTGCGTCTCGATGCTCGGCGGCAGATTCGTGAACGGGCCGTTGGGGCCGAGCACCATGAACCAGTTCGGGAAATTCGCGGTCGAGATACCCAGATAGCTGGTCGGCTGCCCACCCCAGTGGTCGTTGATGTGCAACCCGTCGCGGCCGCGGACCTCCATCCGCCGGTAATTGCCGTCCACCGCATCGAACCCGGTCGCGAAGACCAGCACGTCCAACTCGTGCAGCACCCCGTCCTCGGTCACCACACCCGTGGCGGTGACCTCCCGGATCGGGTTCTCCTTGATCGCGACGGCCTCCACGTTCGGCCGGTTGAACACCTGGTGGTAGCCGTCGTCGCACAGCGGGCGCCGGGCGAACAGGCCGGTCGGGGTCAGCTTGCGGGCGGTCTCCGGGTCCTCGATCGTCTCGGCGATCTTGGCCCGGATGAACGACGCCGCCGTCTCGTTGGCCTCCTCGTCGGTGGCAATGTCACCGAAGGTGGCGAACATGAACCGGAAACCGCCACCATGCTGCCAGGCGTCCTCGTAGACGCGGGTGCGCTCCTCCTCGGAGACGCTCATCGCCGGCACGGTGGACTCCTCGAAGCCGAACGCCACCGACGAACCCTTGACCTGCGTCCAGATTCCCTCGTACTCGGCCTTGACCGCGTCGATCTGCTCGGCGGTCACGGGACGCTTACCAACGGGAACAGAGTACTGCGGGGTCCGCACGAACACCGTCAGGTGCTCGACCTCCGGTGCCAGGGCGGTGATGACCTGCTGCCCGGTGGAACCGGTGCCGATGACACCGACGCGGCGGCCGGCGAGGCTCTTACCCTCGGGCCAGGCGGCGGTGTGGATGGTCTCGCCCGTGAACGTGCCCAGGCCGGGCAGGTTCGGGAAGTTGATGGCCGAGAGCAACCCGACAGCGTTGACCACATACGTGGCCCGGTACACCTCGCCGGTGTCGGTGGTGACCTCCCACAGGCCCTCGTCGTCCAGGTAGATCGCGGAGGCGACCTCGGTGCCGAAGCGGAAGTGCCGGCGCAGGTCGAAACGCTCGACGACACCCTCGAGGTACTCGAGGATCTCGGG
>JBCEBZ010000089.1:0-6473 GCA_039206675.1 Rhodococcus sp. (in: high G+C Gram-positive bacteria)
CACGGATCCGCGGTGCCGCCGTTGAACTCGTAGCGCTTCCACATCTTGAACGGGGAGTTGAACGCCATCGCCCACCCGTTCGGGTAATGGTTGTACGTCTTGGGCCCGCCGAGATCGCCGAGCTTCGAGAGGTTCTCGGCGAGGTCGTCCGGGATACCGTTGGCGAACTTCATCTCGTTGACCGAACCGTTCGGGCCGCCCTCACCACTCGCACCGTTGTCGGAGACGAGCACGATCACGGTGTTGTCCAACTCGTCGTTCTGCTCGAGATAGTCGAGCACCCGCCCGATGTGATGGTCGGCATGGGCCAGGAAACCCGCGTAGACCTCGGCCATCCGCGCAAACAGTCGCTTCTCGTCGTCGCCCAGCGTGTCCCACGGGCGGGTGTAGTCGAGCTCCGGGAACGGCTGACCCTCCGGTCCCGACCGGGTGTCGGGCGTGCCGATCGGATTGATCGGCGGGAGCTCGGTGTCCGCCGCGACGATGCCCATCTCCTTCTGCCGGGCGAGGGTCTGCTCACGGACCGCGTCGTAGCCCATGTCGAATTTGCCCTCGAACTTCGCGATCCACTCCTCCGGGGCGTGATGCGGAGCGTGACACGCACCGGGCGCGTAGTAGAGGAAGAACGGCTTCTCCGGCGCGATCACCTTGGCGTCCTTGATGAATTCGAGGGCCTTGTCGGTGATGTCGTCGGTGAGGTGGTAACCCTCCTCCGGCGAACGGGGCTGGTCGACCGGGTGGTTGTCGTAGACCAGATCCGGATACCACTGGTTGGTCTCCGCACCGAGGAATCCGTACCAGCGCTCGAAACCGCGCCCGCTCGGCCAGTTTCGCCGGGTTGCCGCGAGGTTCATCTCGTCCGTCGGGCACAGGTGCCACTTGCCCACCATGTACGTGTTCCACCCCCGCTCGCCGAGGATCTCCGAGAGCATGCCGTTCTCCGGCGGGATGGTGCCACTCGCATTGGGGAAGCCGATCGACGCCTCCGTGATGCAGGCCATGCTGTTGCGCGTGTGGTTACGCCCGGTCAGCAAACAGGATCGGGTCGGCGAGCACAGCGCCGTGGTGTGCCACTGGGTGTACCGGACACCCTTCGCCGCGATCCGATCGATGTTCGGCGTCTCGATCGGCCCGCCGTAGCAATTCATGGCCGAGAAACCGACGTCGTCGAGCACGATGTAGAGCACATTCGGCGCTCCGTCGGGGGCCCGAGGCGGCTCGAACGGAGCCCAGTCCGGGACCGAGTCCCGAACGTCGACGTTGACAACACCGCGAAATGGCTTGACCATGATGCGCCTCTCCTCGACTGCACTCCTGGTGAAAGCCTCGGCACTCGTGTGCTCACACACCTCACCCGACACGGGTGAACCCCGACCCGCCGACTGTTTCGGATGTCCTACGACGGTGTCGGCAGCATGTCGAGGACGGCCCGGTCGGCGCCCGCGGCCGTCAACGCCGACCGGGTCTCGGTCAGCCACGCATCGGCCCACGCCGAGTCGATGTCGCCCAGCAACCGGTACTGGGCGCGCCAGGACGCGGCCCGGAAACCGGGCTGCTCCGGCGGATGCAGACGCAGGGCGACGCGCTCGGACACCAACTCCGCGACCCAGAACACGAACTCCTCCGGGTCGGTGGTGTGCCGGTCCGACAGCAACCGATCGCGTTCCCGCACGGTCAGGTGCCACCCTCCTGCCGGCGCGGTCCAGCAGAACGGAACCGCGTCCTCGTGCGCCTGCCCGAGCGCGGGCAGGTCCTCCGGTCGCGCGCCCAGCCGCTCCGTCATCTCCACGATCCGCCGGCGCATGTCGGAATCGAGCAGGTCGTCGTTCAACGGATCGACCACGTGCACCTCACTGCAGCGGATACACGCTGCGCACATATCCGGCGCACCGCAACCAGCTGACGTCGACCTTCGTCCCGCATTCGGCGACCTGCGGCAGCAACTCGGCCACCACCTCGAACTGCGTGCCGAGCCCCTGCTGCTCGAACCACGGTGCAATCGGACCGGTGTACAGCGGGAGGGGCTTGGTCACGACGTAGACGTGGTAGTTGCAGAACTCCGCGGGATCGGACACCAGGTTCACCGGCGGAAGCGCGCGGGAGGTGTAACTCGCACCGGCCGGGGCCAGGAAGTTCCCACCTTCGCTCCCGTACCGGTCGATCAGCGTGCCCACATCCAACTGTCCCTGCACCCGCCGCGGGTTGCCGCTGCCGTCGAGGACGTATCCGTTCTTCGGCGGGTACTTGTAGGAACCCGCCGGAAGCACCGTCGGATCCCAGTACTTGCTCAGAAACTGATCGGCGGTGAGATCGCCGGTGCGCACGTATCCGGCAAGCTGATCGGCGACCGGGAACAGGTCCGACAGCGTCTGCGGCCCGAGCCTGCGGTCACCGTCGAACAACTCCGCCGAACAGCCCTGCCCGCCGAAGAGATCACTGGAACCAGCCGACGAACCGGGCGCCGCACCGGCGACCGCCCCTTCCGCGAACAGAATCGACAACGCGAACCCGACCACAAGGAACAGCTGGCGATAGCGATGCATGACGAACCCTTCCCCCTCGAAGACGATTCCGATGCGGTCCCGTGCGACCGGGCATCGACCACAGCAAGATCAACTACGAAAAGAATCGTGACAGATCCGTCCGCCATCGTGGGCGAACTTGCGACCGCGCGTCGCCCCCAACGGAATAGGACCCACTACTGGGAGTGTCCCAACCCACACATTCCGCGCCACACGCGTGCCCGATCGACGCGACTCCGGCCCGCGGTCCGGTGACCTGGCCCTTTACGGAGACCGTGCACACCCCCGGGTGCACCGCACGCAGCCGGGACCTCTACCCTGGCGGCACCGAACACGCAGAGCACGAGGTTGAACAGTTATGCCCACCGATTACGACGCACCCAGAGTCACCGATTCCGACGAGTCGACGGACACGTCGCTCGAACAGCTGACGGCCAGCAGGAAAGAATCCCAGTCACCCGCTGTGGATATCGACGACACCGACCCCGCAGAGTCCTTCGATCTGCCCGGCGCCGACCTGTCCGGCGAGGAATTCACCGTCCGCGTCATCCCGAAGCAGTCCGACGAATTCACCTGCACCAGTTGCTTCCTGGTCCATCACCGCAGCCGCCTCGCCCCGGGTGGGCAGCTGATCTGCCGGGACTGCGCCTGACACCACCGGTTCCGGCGCGTCTGCGGCGATGACCAGACGGCGCCGCGGCCCGCGTGCCATCCTCGGGGGATGGCACGAACGTGGTTGTCGGTGACGGTGGAACTGCTCGGGGGGCGCGGCGAGGATCTGTGGCCGTGGCCCGGCCGGGTTTTCGCGGTCGGGCCGTCGCACACCTTCATGGATCTCGCGGAGGCCGTCAACGACGCCTTCGCCCGCTGGGACAGGTCTCATCTGTCGATGTTCACCCTTGCCGACGGACGAGTGGTCACCGACGCGGAGACGGGGGCCGAGAGGGCCGGGTCGCTCGGCGGGCCCGTCACGGAACCGGTGGACATCGAGTCGGCCAAGGTCGCTCGGCTCCTGGTGCCCGGAGCGGAGTTTCAGTTCACCTTCGACCTGGGCGACGACTGGACCCACCGCTGTGTGGTCGGCGACGACAAGATCGACCCCGTGACAGTGCTGGGAATCGCGCCGAGGAAACCCCTGCCGTACTGGGGATGGGGCAGCATCCCCGACCAGTACGGGCGCCGGTGGGCCGGCGACGACGGGCAGAGCCCGGTTCCGAGCAGACCCGCCCAGCGGCACCCGATGATGTTGCACGCGTGGCCCGGAGCGGAGCAGGTGCCCCCGCTCGACCTGACCGAGCTGCGCGGAGCTGTCGCGACAGCAGACGCAGACCGCTTCCTCGCCGCGGTGCGGGGACGTGATGTCGACGACGCGCTGCAACAGGTGTCAGCAGGCATACCGATGGCGCTGGAACAGCGACGGGAACAGGCCGAACCGTTGACGCTGTCGGTCATCAACCGGCTGACATGGCGCGCCGGCACGGGTGACGAGGTGCTGGCCGAGGACCTGCTCGCGGGTCTGCGAGGCGAGCCGCTCACGGGTCGGGTGGTGCCGGTCGACCTCGAGATGCTCGGCACCGAACTGGAGGGGGATCCGGGGATGTCGACCGGCGGCTACGTCGATCTGCACACCGGGGAGGTGTACGACGACGTCCTGACCGACCCGGCGATGGTCGGGGAGGACGCCGCCGTCGATGTGGAGGAAGACCCCGACCGTTGGCTCCGGTTCGACCGCACCGGCTCCCGGGACGGCTGGCGCGACATGGCGGCCTTCGCCGAGCGGCAGCATGATGCGGCGCTGCGGGAGCGGCTGTTGCGGGCGATCGAGGGCAAGGGTGCGTTTCACCGGTTCCGCGACCTCGTCGACCAGGAGAGCCTCGCCGCACAGTGGTACGTCTTCTCCACCGACCGCCAACTGGGTCGCGCCCGGATGTTCCTCGCCGACGAGGGCATCCGCGTCGGCTGACGGATCGCGATGAGTTCGGCCGTCCGTTCCGGTCTGTCTCTCTGTATCCCGGTTCATCCGATCTCTGAAGGAGTCGCCCATGCCCCGCACCCGGATCCACAACATGAACATCTCCCTCGACGGCTACGCCGCCGGCGAGCACGTGACGTTCGACGCCCCGATCGGCGGTGCCGAAAAACTGTTCGCCGGGTTCGACGGACGCGTCATCCACGGCGTCGATCGGGTAGACGACCCGATCACCCTGGACCGCGCCGTGACCAGCCTGTGGGGCCAGGGCATCGGCGCGGAGATCATGGGCCGTCGCAAGTTCGGCCCCCAGACCGGCGACTGGCCCGACGACGGGTGGCGGGGCTGGTGGGGCGACGAACCGCCGTTTCGAACACCGGTGTTCGTCCTGAGCCACCACCCGCGGCCCAGCATCGACTTCCCCAACGGAACCAGCTTCCACTTCGTCGATGCGTCACCCGACGAGGTGCTGCGCATGGCCCGGGAAGCTGCCGGCGGTCAGGACGTCCGCATCGGCGGAGGACCCTCGACCGTGCGGCAGTTTCTGCAAGCCGACCTGATCGACTTCATGCACCTGGTGATCGTGCCCATCACGCTGGGGCGCGGCGTATCCCTCTGGGAGGGCTTGGACGGCATCCACGACCGCTTCACCATCGAGACCGTCGCCTCCCCCAGCGGGCTCACCCATCAGTTCTGGAACAGGAACGGGACGCCGGCCGCGTCCTGAGCGGCGCTGCCGTCAGATTCGCGCGGATTCGGCGAGGGACTTACCGCGGGTCTCGGGCGCCCAGGCGGCACTGACCGCGAGACCGATCACGGCGATCGCGGCGGCGCCGAGCATGGTCGGGCCGATACCCCAGCGGTCCAGGGCGATCGGGACCATATAGGTGCCGATCGCGCCACCGACTCGGCTGAGCGACGAGGCCAATCCCACCGCACTGCCTCTGATTTCGGTCGGGAACAGTTCGTTGGGGTACACGAGCTGAAGGACCTGGGCGCCGCCGGTGAAAATCGCGTACGTCGCGAACAGGCACAGGATGACGGGCACCGGACTACCCGGGAACAATCCCAGCAGGAGCAGGGTCAGTCCGGACCACGCGAAGCTGTGGATCAGCAGGGTGCGACGACCCAGCTTGTTGATGGCGGTCAGCGCGATGACGCAGCTGACCAGGAGCAGGATCGTCACGACGGCCGAACCCATGTTCGCCACCCGCCCGTCCAGGCCGAGACCGGCGAGGATCCTCGGCCCGAACGCGTACACCGCGAACAGCGGCACGACCGACGCGGTCCAGAAGGTGGTGACGAAGGCGATCCGTCCGAGGTAGCCCGACTTCCAGAGCGGGCCGATTGCCCCGGCGGGTCGGCCGGTCTCGATCTCGAGTGTGGCGTGTGGGCCGAAGATTTTCGTGACGATCGCATCGGCTTCGACGACGCGTCCCTTGCCGGCGAGCCAGCGCGGTGACTCCGGTGTTCCGGCGCGCGCGAGCACGGTCAGGGCGGCCGGCACCGCGGCGCTGGCCAGCGCCCACCGCCAACCCTGATCACCGAGTCCGGTGACGAAGTCACCGACCAGGTAGGCGGACGCGGCACCGAGGAACCACATGACGGTGAGGGACCCGATGAAGGGGCCACGGTACTTCTTCGGGGTGAACTCGGTCAGCAGTGAGGCGGCCACGGGATAATCCGCCCCGATCGCTACTCCGATCAGAACCCGGAGCAGGAACAGCCACCAGAAGCCGTCCACCCAGAACTGCGCGACCGAGAAGAGGACGACGGCGATCAGGTCGAACGTGTAGAGGCGCCGGCGGCCGAAGCGGTCGGTGAGCCGACCGCCGAGGAACGATCCGAGGAAGATGCCGATCGTCGCCGACGCGGCAATGAGGCCCTGCTGCGCCGCATTCAGACCCCACTGCGGCGTGATCTGCACCGTGGCGATGCCGATGATGCTCAGCACGTACCCGTCGAGGAAGGGTCCCCCGCCG
>JBCEBZ010000090.1:0-6459 GCA_039206675.1 Rhodococcus sp. (in: high G+C Gram-positive bacteria)
CACCGTCCTCGCCGAACTCAAATAGGCTGTGAGTACTTGTTAACCGCCCGCGGTTGACAAGTACTCACAGGGGGCGGCAGTAGTCTGTACGTCATGTCTGACGTTCCCGAGATCCGTATCGGCACCGCCGAACGTGAGCAGGCCCTGAGCTCGTTGAGCGAACACTTCGCGGCGGGCCGTCTGACGGTCCCCGAGTTCGACGAGCGCAGTCTCGCGGTCACGAATGCCACCACCCGCGGCGAACTCGATCGCGTGTTCACCGACCTGCCCGCGACCACGGCCGCCGCGCCCGCCAAGGCCGAGGCAGCGGACACCGACCGCGACCAGAACTGGCGTCGCATCGTGATGTCGGTGATCCCGCTCGTCGCCCTCGTGCTGTTCTTCGTCGTCCCCGTCGACAACAGCTGGCTGTTCTTCCTGATGATCCCCGCCGCCGGCGCCATCCTGTTCGGGACCCGCGACGACCGGCACGATCGAGATCGTCGCCGCGGCCGCCGCGACCGGGACCGCTGACATGGAACCGGTCGAGGTCAACGCGGGCGGCTGGTACCTGCGCGCGCTGCGCGAGGACGAGCGGGTCGACGATCGTCCGGCGCTCGCGGACGGTGGAATTACCGAACCCGGCTACGTCGCCCGTCGCACGGCGCAGTGGCTGAGCGACGAGCACTATTCATGGGCGATCTGCCAGCCCAACACCGGCGAACTGCTCGCCGAGGTGGGGCTCACTCCGTCCGGTGAATCCGCGACCCTCACCGGGTGGGCACGGGCCGGTCACGAGGACGCGCTCGCGAGCGGATCGGATGCGGTGCAACGGTTTGCGGAGGGCGCACTGGGGTTCACGGTGCAGCGGTGAGTGCGCGTTTCGTTCCGGTGACGGCCCTCACCGTGCTGGCGCTGGTCATGTTGCTGTCGCCCGCATCCGCGACGCCGTCGGGTCCCGAACATGCCGACAAGGTGGTGCACGCCCTGTTGTTCGCGGCGCTGGCGGCCGCCTCCCGGTATGCCCTTCTGACGCCACGGATCACGGTGCTCTGGCTCGCCGCGTTCGCGGTGATCACCGAGATACTGCAGGGCGTGCTGCCGATCGGCAGGCACGGTTCGGTGTGGGATCTCTGCGCGGACATGGTGGGTGTGGCGATCGGGTTGTCCGCTCAGTCCGCGATCATGCGCTCCCGCAGCAGAGTCTGAACTCCCGAGTCGAGGCCCAGTCCGTCGGAGAAGTACCGCTCGACCGTCCCGTACTGCTCACGCATGGCGGCCAGCGACACCTGCAGATACTGCTCGCGGACTCCGAGCACGGGCTCGAGCAACGCCGGATCACCGCCCGCCTCCACGAATTTCTCGAACACTCCGGCGAACGCCGGCAGCAGAAGTTCGTTGGTCAGCAGGTAGTCGTGGAACACGTCGTCCTCACCGACGCCGAGGAGCAGCAGCAGTGCTGCCGTGGCCCACCCCGTTCGGTCCTTCCCGGTAGTGCAGTGCACGAGGGCGGGCGTGCTGCCGTTCGACGCCAGACCGCCGAACAGTTCCCGGTACGAGAACACCGCACTGGGCATCACGACGAAATCGCGGTAACTGCCCTCGAAGTATTCGATGGCACGTCCGCCGCCGAGTTCACGTTCGGCGATCATCGGGTCGGCGATCACCTGCAGCATCTGTGCGGGGATCGACCGGATCCCCTTGTCGGCGAGCACGTCCAACGCGACCGAGCGGGCCCCGCTCGGGAGTATGTCGGGGGCGGCGTCCCGCTCGTCGGCGGTCCGCAGGTCGTACACCGTCCGGATCCCGAGGCCGTCGAGCACCGGCAGGTCCGTGTCCGCGACCCGGCTGAGATCGGTCGAACGGTAGAACACCCCGGTGCGCACCTTCGCGCCGTCCCCGGTTCGGTAGCCGCCGACGTCTCGCAGATTGGGCACGGACGTGAGCGGAATCGGCGTCATGCGTCGACGGTACCGCCCAGCACCCTGGCCAGTGCATCCACGGCGGCGTCGAGTTCCGCGGTCGTCACCGTCAGCGGTGGACGGAACCTGATCCCACGCTTGCCGGTGGGCAGGATCAGCACCCGCTCCCGGTCCCGGAGATCCGCGACGACCCGGTCCCGCCGCTGCGGGGTGGGAAGCGTGATCGCGCACATCAGGCCACGCCCCCGCGGCTCGGTCACGTCGGAGTTCGCCCGCGCGAGTTCCCGTAGCCGTCCGAGGAGGTGTGCCCCCGTCAGGCGGGCCCGGTCGACGAGCCGGTCCTCCTCGACGATCTCGAGGATCCGGCGAGAGCGCACCATGTCGGTGAGGTTGCCGCCCCAGGTCGAGTTGATCCGCGAGCTGACGGTGAACACGTTGTCGGGGATGTCGTCGACCCTGCCGCCTGCCATGATTCCGCAGACCTGGGTCTTCTTGCCGAACGCGACGACGTCGGGGTGCACCCCCAGTTGCTGGTACGCCCAGGCAGTTCCGGTGAGACCGCAGCCGGTCTGCACCTCGTCGAAGACGAAGAGGGCGTCGTTCTCGCGGCAGAGCGCCTCCATCGCCTGGAAGAATTCCGGGCGGAAGTGGTGGTCTCCACCCTCACCCTGGATCGGCTCGGCGATGAAACAGGCCACGTCCGAGGGGTTCTCGGCGAATGCGCGGCGCGCCTGATCCAGTGCATTCCGTTCGGCTTCCTCGACGTCCCGACCGTCCGCGAGGTACGGGGAGTCGATGCGCGGCCAGTCGAACTTGGGGTACCGCGCCACCTTGCCGGGCTCGGTGTTGGTGAGCGACATGGTGTATCCGCTGCGCCCGTGGAAGGCCTCGGTCAGATGGAGCACCTTCGTGCCGAGGGCCGGGTCGAGGCCCCGGCTCTCGTTGAGCCTGCTCTTCCAGTCGAACGCCACCTTCAGTGCGTTCTCGACGGCGAGGGCGCCACCGTCGATGAAGAAGAGATGCGGTAGCGCCGGATCGCCCAGCACCCGGGCGAACGTCTCGACGAACCGTGCCATCGGAACCGTGTAGATGTCGGAGTTGCTCGGTTTGTTGATCGCCGCCGCCGCCAGTTCCCGGCGAAACGCGTCGTCGTCCGCCAGTGCGGGGTGGTTCATCCCGAGGGCCGACGACGCGAAGAACCCGAACATGTCCAGATAGCTGGTGCCGTCCCGCAGATCGACGAGATGTGTGCCGCGGGAGCGGTCCAGGTCGAGTACCAGGTCGAACCCGTCGACCAGAATGCGCTCGCGCAGCACGTCGTGCACCTGGCTCGCCGGCAGCTCGCCCCCATCTCCGGTAAAACGAATCGCTGTGCTCATACCGAGAGATTACGTCAAAATTCCTGTCGATCGGCGACTATTCGGCAACATATCCGGCACAGAGCTCACTTGTCGTAAAATGTTTGCAAGATGATGGTGCTGCGCGTATGGACGTTGGCGGTGGCGCGGATCTCCTGCAACAGGTGTTCCAGCTCCCGCGGCGAGGCGACGCGCACCAGCAGCACGTAGCTCTCCTCCCCCGCGACCGAGTGGCACGCCTCGATCGCGGGGAGGTTCCGCAACCGGGCGGGCGCGTCGTCGGGCTGCGACGGATCGAGAGGGGTGATCGCGACGAATGCGGACAGACCGTGCCCGAGCGCATCCGGATCGATCTTCGCGGTGTACCCGCGGATCACTTTGCGGGCCTCGAGCCTGCGCACCCTGGACTGCACCGCGGAGATCGACAGCCCGGCCTTCTCGGCGAGTGTCGCCAGAGTCGCCCTGCCGTCGGCCACCAGCTCCTGCATCAGTACCCGATCGATGTCGTCGAGAGGAGTATGGGGTGCGTCGCTACGGAAAGATTCCACCACCAGCGCAGGCTAGCCCAGCGGAGGTGCATCATGGTTGAAACGTGGGAGCTCCGCGCCCGCTTCGCCCACGCACTGGGTGCGGCGTACGGACGGACGGTGCCCGCCTACGACACGCTGGTCGAAATTGCCGAGGAGGTCAACGCGGACTTCGCGGCGAGAAACCCGGCAGGTGCCGAACTCCGGGGTGGCCTCACCCGGATCACCGTGGAACGCCACGGCGAGATCCGGCTCGGTGGGCCTGCGGAGCTTCGCCAGGCAGCCATCCTGTTCTCGGGCTTCGGGATGCACCCCGTCGGCTGCTACGACCTGCGCGCCGCACCCGATCCCGCACCCCTCGTCTCGACGGGGTTTCGTCCCGTCGACCCGATCGAACTGGCCCGCAACCCGTTCGGGATGTTCACGTCGATGCTCACCACCGCCGATCGCCGGTTCTTCGACTGCGATCTGCAGCACCGACTCGAGAATGTCCTCGCCGCGCGGACCGTGTTTCCCACCGAACTGTTGCACCTGGCCGCGCTCGCGACCGAGGAGGGCGGGCTGACGGCACCGACGGCGGAACGGTTCGTCGCACTCGCGGCCGCGGCCTTCACGCCGTCGGACACCGCGGCCGACCGATCCTGGCTCTCCGCACTCGACCGTGTCGCTCCCGTCGCCGCCGATCTCGGCGGGCGCACAGGTGTGCGAGTCGTGCATCTCGCACCGCGAGTCTTCGACATCGACGAACTGTGCCGCCGGTCGGCGCGGCGCGGCCTGCGAAGGATCGACGACACCGGCCCTCGGCCCGCCCGGGGTGGCCCGGATGTGCTTGTGCGGCGGGTGTCGTTCGGCGCCGTCGGCACGCCGGGCGGCGTCCTCGTCGCGGAATCACGCGGCGTCGCACTGACACCCGAAGGACGGGCGCGGTACGACGATCCCGCCCACGCGAACGAATTCCCGCGGACGGAGGCGGAACTGGAGGCCGGTGGGCTGGCGTACTTCACCCACCGCCGCACCGGCGACGGCCACGTCGCGGAGCCGATCCTCTACGAGGACTTCCCGCCGATGCCGGCCGACTCCACCCCCGACCACCTAGCGTGGCTCTCCGAGACACTCGGCCGGGCCGTGCACGACCCGTTCACGCTCTACCGACAGCAGCAGGACCATTCCCGAGAGAGGACAGCATCGTGAACCTTCCCGCCCCCGAGGAATTGTGCCGACGCGCCGAGGAAGCACTGATCCGGTGCGGCGCCGAGATCACCGCCGGCGGTGGACCGCTCGTCGCGCGCACACCGATCACCGGGACCGAACTGCGCACGGTGACGGCGAGCAGCCAGGAGGACGTGGACCGGGCGATCACCGCGGCCCACGAGGCCTTCCTCGAGTGGCGTTCCGTCCCCGCCCCCCAGCGCGGCGCCGTGGTGCGTCGCCTGGGTCAGCTTCTGACGGAACACAAGACCGATCTGGCGGAACTGGTCACGCTCGAGGCCGGCAAGATTCCGTCCGAGGCGCAGGGCGAAGTGCAGGAGATGATCGACATCTGCGAATTCGCGGTCGGTCTGTCCCGCCAGTTGTACGGCAGGACGATGGCGTCGGAACGCCCGGGACATCGGCTGATGGAGACGTGGCACCCACTGGGAGTGGTCGGGGTGATCTCGGCGTTCAACTTCCCGGTGGCCGTGTGGTCGTGGAACACCGCGATCGCGCTGGTCTGCGGCGACACGGTGGTGTGGAAGCCGTCGGACCGGACGCCGCTGACGGCGATCGCCTGCGACGCCCTGCTGACGCGGGCGGCCCGCGACGTCGGTGCACCCGCCGGCATCCACGCCCTGATCCAGGGTGCGGGAGACGTCGGCGAGCGGCTCGTCGACGATGCACGCGTCGCGCTGGTCAGCGCCACCGGTTCGGTGCGGATGGGTCGGGCCGTGGGGCCGCGTGTCGCCGCGCGCTTCGGCAAGTGCCTGCTCGAACTGGGCGGCAACAACGCGGCGGTGGTGGCGCCCTCCGCCGATCTGGACCTGACCGTGCGGGGGGTCGTGTTCTCCGCCGCGGGCACGGCGGGACAACGCTGCACGTCCCTGCGACGGTTGATCGTGCACTCGTCGGTCGCCGACGAACTGGTGGAGCGCATCTCTTCGGCGTACGGACAGTTGAAGGTCGGGAACCCGTTCGACGACGGCGTCCTCGTCGGCCCGCTGGTGAACCGGGGCGCGTTCGACGCGATGCAGACAGCGCTGGACAAGGCCCGCGCCGACGGCGGCACCGTCGTCTGCGGCGGTGAACGCAGCGGTGGCAACGACTCCGCCTACTACGTCTCGCCCGCCCTCGTCCGGATGCCCGCGCAGACTTCGGTGGTGCGGGAGGAGACGTTCGCACCGATCCTCTACGTGCTCACCTACGAAGACTTCGACCAGGCGATCGCGTTGCACAACGATGTGCCCCAGGGCCTTTCGTCGTCGATCTTCACGACCGATCAGCGGGAGGCCGAGAGGTTCCTGGCGGCAGACGGTTCCGATTGCGGCATCGCGAACGTCAACATCGGCACGTCGGGGGCGGAGATCGGCGGTGCGTTCGGCGGGGAGAAGGAGACGGGCGGCGGCCGCGAGTCCGGATCCGACGCGTGGAAGGCCTACATGCGCCGTGCGACGAACACCGTCAACTACTCCGATCGGC
>JBCEBZ010000091.1:0-24755 GCA_039206675.1 Rhodococcus sp. (in: high G+C Gram-positive bacteria)
GTCACGACGCCGTGCAACAAACGCGAGCCCGGCACCGGCTGTTCCGCGCTGGGTGGGTACGTCCGTTACCACGCCATTCTCGGTGCCTCGGAACACTGCGTCGCCGTGCATCCGTCCGACATGGCGGTCGCGATGGCGGCCCTCGACGCGGTCGTGGTGGTACGCACCGCCGACGGGGAGCGGCGGATCCCGCTGCGCGAGTTCTATGTGCTTCCCGGGGACCGGCCCGACCGCGACACCGTCCTCGGGCACGGCGACCTCGTGACCGCCGTGGAGCTGCCGGCGCCGCCCGCCGGAAACCGGTCCGCGTACCGGAAGGTGCGGGACCGGGCGTCCTTCGCGTTCGCGGTGATGTCGGTGGCCGCGGAGCTGACGACCGAGGACGGGTCGATCACGTCGGCGCGGGTCGCGCTCGGCGGTGTCGCGCACCGGCCGTGGCGCGCGACGCGCGCCGAGGAGGTCCTGCTCGGGTCGCCGCCCACGGAGGACACGTTCACCGCGGCGGCGGATTCGGAACTCGCTGCCGCGCAGCCGCTTCCGGGTAACGAGTTCAAGGTCGTGCTGACCCGCCGGGTACTGGTGTCGGTACTCCGGTCCCTCGCCGAGGAGGCGCGCCGATGACGCTCGTCGAGCCGAAGGTGATCGGAACTCCCGCCGAGCGCCTCGACGCCCACGACAAGGTGACCGGGGCGGCGTCGTACGCGTTCGAGCACACGGTGGACGACCCGACGTATCTGTACCCGATCCTCTCGACGATCGGGCGCGGCCGGGTCACCGCCGTGCACACGACGGACGCGGAGGCCCTGGACGGGGTGCTCGCGGTCCTGACGGTGTTCGATGCGCCCCGTCTCGCGGACACCTCGGACGGGGAACTCGCGATCCTGCAGGACCCCGAGGTCCACTTCCGGGGTCAGTTCGTGGGTGCGGTGGTCGCGGAATCACCGGAGGTCGCCCGGCACGCGGCAAGCCTCGTGCGGGTCGGGTACGACGAAGCGTCCCACGACACCGACTTCCGTTCCGGCCGAGACGATCTGTACGCCCCGGACGAAGTCAACGCCGGCTTCCCGACCGACACCGACGACGGCGACGTGGACGCCGCACTCGCCGGCGCCGCCGTCACGGTCGATCAGGTATACGCCACCGCGATGGAACACAACAACCCGATGGAACCGCACGCCACC
Organism: Rhodococcus sp. (in: high G+C Gram-positive bacteria); assembly: GCA_039206675.1. Classification (GTDB taxonomy): domain Bacteria; phylum Actinomycetota; class Actinomycetes; order Mycobacteriales; family Mycobacteriaceae; genus Rhodococcus_F. The sequence continues at coordinate 1,182 of JBCEBZ010000091.1, forward strand.
ATCGCCCGGTGGACGCCGGGCGGCAGCGGACCGGTTCTGACGCTGCACGATTCGACGCAGGGCGTCCACTCCGTGCGGAAGACCCTGGCACCGCTGTTCGGACTCGAGGTGGAGCAGGTGCGGGTGATCGCCCCGTACGTCGGCGGCGGCTTCGGTTCCAAGGGACTGCCGCACGCGCACAACGTGCTCGTGGTGCTGGCGGCGCAGCGGACGGCCGGACGGCCGGTGAAGTTCGCGCTGACCCGGCAGCAGATGTTCGCGCTGTCCGCCTACCGGGCGCCGACCGTGCAGCGCGTCCGCCTCGGCGCGGACGCCGACGGACGGCTGACCGCGCTCTCCCACGGGGTGATCACCCAGTCCGCGAAGATCAAGGAATTCGCCGAACAGGCGGCGGTCCCGTCGCGGATGATGTACTCCACACCCACCCGGCACACCACCCACCGTCTGGCGGCGCTCGACGTGCCCGCCCCGTCGTGGATGCGTGCGCCCGGCGAGACGCCGGGGATGTTCGCGGCGGAGGTGGCGTTGGACGAGCTGGCCGCGGCCTGCCGGCTCGACCCGATCGAGCTGAGGATTCGTAACGAACCTGACGTCGACCCGAGTACGGGCCACCCGTGGTCGGGGCGGCGCCTCACCGACTGCCTGCGGGAGGGCGCCCGGCGTTTCGGGTGGGCCGACCGCGACGCGACGGCGCGGTCGCGGTCGGACTCGGAGTGGCAGGTGGGATTGGGCGTCGCCTCCGCGACGTACCCGGCGAACACCATGCCGGGATCGGTCGCCCGGATCGTGTACCAGTCCGACGGCACGTACACCGTGCAGATCGGCTCGGTCGACATCGGTACCGGCGCGTGGACGGCGCTCACCCAGATCGCCGCCGACGCGCTGGAATGCCCGCTGGACTCGATCGCCCTCCAGATCGGCGACACGAACCTTCCGCCGGCGACGGTCGCCGGGGGCTCCACGGGGACCACGTCTTGGGGCAGCGCGGTCGTCGCGGCCGCCCGGGCGTTCCGTGCCGAGCACGGCACGAACCCGGCCCCGGGGGCGGAGGCCGCTGCGGGGACCCTCGACAATCCCGACGCCGACGATTTCGCGCTCCATTCGTTCGGCGCCCACTTCGTGGAGGCGCACGTTCACCGCGACTCCTGCGAGGTCCGGGTCGAACGCATGCTCGGCGTGTTCGCGATCGGCCGGGTGGTCAACGCCCGGACGGTGCGGTCGCAGCTCATCGGCGGCATGACGATGGGGGTGTCGATGGCGTTGCACGAGAGCAGCGTGAACGACCCCCGGTTCGGCCACGTCGTGACCCAGGACCTGGCCTCGTATCACGTCAGCACGCACGCCGACATCAGGTATCTGGACGCGGTGTGCCTCGACGACGTCGACGAGCACGCCGGCCCACTGGGGGCGAAGGGCGCCGGCGAGATCGGCATCGTCGGCGCGGCGGCCGCGGTGGCGAACGCGGTGCATCACGCCACCGGGGTCCGGGTGCGGAAGGTGCCGATCCACCTGGACGATCTGCTGCCGGGCTGACGGCCGGGGCTACTGCTGCACCCCCCACGCCTGCACGAGGGAGGTCCGCAGCTGGCCTTTCATCGCACGGATCTTCTGGATGTCGGTGGCCTTCGGCGCGAGTCCGTCGAGCACCAGTTCCATGAAGCGTCGGCGGTTGACGCCGAATCGCTCCAGCAGTTCCGCTGCGCTCGCACCACCGAACGGCGCCCACTGGATCGCGAAACTGATCATCCAGCGCGCATCCGAGCTCACCGAGTGCATCTGCGCGAGCAACTCGCACCGGCGCAGCGCCAGGCGCAGCCATTCGGTGCCGAACGCTTCTTCCGGTTCGCCCTCGGTCTCGGTCACCACGGCGGTCATCGCTCAGCCCCGGAGCGGACGGCGAACACCGGCAGCTGCTCCGCCGTCGACGCGGGACGGAATTCGACCCGAACCGGGCAGTCGGACGGTGCCGGGACGTCGCCGTCGATCCAGGTGTACACCCACGGACCCTCGTCGAGTTCGACGATCGCGATCGTGCAGGGGACGCGGCCACGGTCGAGGCCGCTCAGCCCGCGATCGACCACCTTCGAGGACACGATCGACCCGACCCCGCAGGACGGGACCCGCTCGAGGTTCGAACCCTGACAGGCGGAGCAGGTGGCCATCAACGGCGCGAGCAGGGTCGTGCAGTTGAGGCAGCGCTGGATCATCAGTTCGCACTTCTGGGCGATTCCCTGCCAGCGGGTCATTCCGTCCGTGGTCACGCCGCCACCCCCGCGAGATCCTGCCCCACCGCGTCGTGTGCCACTGGCTGTCCCCCGGTCCACGCCCGACACCGGTCGACGGTGTGCACCCGACGGAGAAGCGGGGGCAGTGGAAGTTGGGGGTCGGGCTTTCGGTGCATTCGGGGATCAGTGGACATCGGGGGCCTCGGTCTGGAGCCGGAGTGGGGGACGTGTACGAGCATCCCGTCCGCAGCGCGGAAGTACAGCGGCTGAACGACCCGGAGACATACCTATTTCGCCCCGCGCGGGTGCCCGGTCAGGGGTGCGGGTCCTGTGCGTGTTCGACGATCCATGCGGCAATCTGGGTGCGCGAGGTGAAACCCAGTTTCGCGAGAATGTGCTCGACGTGCCCCTGCGCCGTGCGCTGCGAGATCACCAGCCGTGCCGCGATCGCCTTGTTGGTCAGACCGTCGGCGACCAGTTCGGCCACCTGCGATTCGCGGCGGGTCAGGTGCGTCGTCCCGTTCGACGACGCCGCGGCGTCGGGTCGCCGCTCGTCCAGCGCCAGCGCGACCGCGTCGTCGAAGGACGTGTGCATGCCGTGGTCGAACGCCGCGTCGAACGCACGGTCCCCGATCACGGCGCGTGCCTGCTGTTCGCATTCCGCGTGATGGACGAGCAGGTTGGGGTAGACGGTGCTCGGGTTGCCGACGGCCTGCGCGACGGCCTCCGCGGCACCCATCAGCTCGGCGGCGTTCCGGGCCCGGCCGGAGCCGACGGCCACCCACGCGAGCACCTCGAGCGCCCCGCACGCGCTGATCCGGTCGTCCACCAGGTGCGACAGCCGCAGTCCCTGCTTGACGTAGTCGTCGGCGAGGGCGAGGTGCCCGCGCTGCCAGGCCGCCATTCCGGCCGCCCACAGCGACCAGCCGCGATACACGGATTCGCCGTGGGCCTCGGTGAGCGCGAAGATCTCGGATCCGCACATCTTCGCCACGGCCCCGTCGCCCTGCATGCCGCTGACCAGTGCGACTCCGAGCAGCCCCCACGTCAGTTGGAGCAGGCTGCCCCGGTCGCGGAACACGGGCAGGGCCTCCTCGAAGCACGCCCGCGCACGCGGCAGGTCGCCCGCGAACATCGCGCAGCACCCGGCGGCATGGACCACCAGCGCGCCGAGCAGCGTGTCACCGTTCCGCTCGGCGAGGACGGCCCCCTCGTCGACCAGTGCCTTCGCGGCCTCCCGGTCGCCGTGCATGCCCGCGAGCACACTGTCGACGTACAGCGCCTCGATCCTTTCCCGGCTCGCGCCGCCCGGGTGCCGCCCCAGCAGCTGACCGAGCCAGCGGCGCCCCTCGCGGAGCAGACCCCGGGCACGCCAGTACGGATACAGTGCGGCGGCGGTCCGCAGTCCCGGTTCGGCCTCCCCCGGCTCGGTCAGACAGAAATGCAGAGCGGCCCGCACGTTCAGCTTCTCCGCGTCGAGCCGTCCGATCCACATCACCTGCCGTGGTCCGATCCACTCGGCCTCGCACCGCACCACCAACTGCTCGTACCAGTCGCGGTGCCGCCGGCGCAGCGCCACCAGCTCGCCGGTCTCCTGCAGTTTCTCCCGGCCGTAGTCGCGCACCGTCTCGAGCAGGTGATACCGCACCGCCTGCCCGACCTCTTCCCGGATCAGGATCGACTTGTCGATCAACGACGCCACCACGTCGAGGACGTTCTCGACGGGCAGGTCGCCGGCGCAGATGCCCTCCACCGCGTCCAGTTCGAATCCGCCCGCGAACACCGACAGTCGCGCCCACAGTTCGCGTTCCTCGTCGGTGCACAGTTCGTGACTCCAGTCGACGCACAGGCGCAGGGTCTGCTGGCGGCTCGGTGCGCCCCGCGACCCGACCGTCAGCAACCGGTAGCGGTCGGTCAGTCGTTGCAGGATCTGCTCCGCCGACATCACCCGCAGCCGCACTGCCGCCAGCTCGATGGCCAGCGGTAATCCGTCCAGCTGGCGGCAGATGCGGGCCACCGCCACATGGTTCTCCTCGGTGAGTTCGAACTCCGGCACCGCGGTGGCCGCCCGTTCGACGAACAACGTCACCGCCTCGTACTGAGGCAGGCCCTGCAGGGAGGTTCGTTCGGGTTCCGGCACCGTCAGCGGTGGCACCCGGAGCACCGCCTCCCCGCCGATCGCCAGGGGTTCGCGGGTCGTCGCGAGGATCCGCAACTCCGGGCAACTCCGCAGCAATGTCTCCGACAGAGCGGCGGCCGCGGCGACCACGTGCTCGCAGTTGTCGAGCACCAGCAGCAGTTGCCGGTCGGCGAGGTACTCGGTCAGCAGCACTTCCGGGTTCCCGGTGCGCTGCTCCCGCAGCCGCAGCGCCGAAGACACGGCGTCGACGAGCGTGGTGTCGTCGTCCAATTCCCCCAACTCGACCAGCCACACACCGTCCTCGAAGGCGCGACTCGCATCGGCGGCCACCCGCAACGCCAGCCGGGTCTTTCCGACACCCCCGATCCCGGCGAGAGTCACCAGACGGGACACGGACAGCAGGCGTCGCGCCTCGGTCACCTCACGGCGACGGCCGACGAAACTCGTCAGTTCGTGGGGCAGATTTCCCACTGTGCCCTTCACTGCCGCCGGCATCACACCGTCACTCTCGACTCGCAGCCCCCTGCGCACACGGTACTCCCGGTGCGCGGGGGCAACGACGCTTTCGGCTGCGCGTCCTGTTTTCGGCTGCGCGTCCGCGGGTTTCGCGGGACCCGCGGGGCGATCACCGCGTCCAGCGGGTGGGCGCCCAGCGACCGGTGTAGGACCGGATGCGGCCTGCCCTACGGGGCGGACGCAGCGCACCGGCCTCGGTCAGGCTGTGCGGGATCATCGCGATCCGCGTGCCATCGACCACGTACGCGGCGCCGGTGACGAACATCCCGGCCGGCGCACACAGATACGACGCCACCGAGGCGACTTCCCGGTCGCCGGGGCCGGGCACCGCGAAGTCCGGTTCGACCGCGGGCACCACCACCGAATTGACGGTGATCGAATATCGCGCCAACTCGGCGGCGAGCAGCCCGGTCAGCCCGCCGAGACCGGACGCGGAGGTGGTGACGTTGACGACCCGTCCGCCCCCGCCGCCGGCGATCATGTACCGCACGGCGCGCTGGATGCACTCGACGGCGGTGCTGCCGGGGCAGCTGACGAGAATGCCGATTCCACCCAGGTCCCGGGCGAACTCGTCGACGGCGTCGGCGGAGCCGGGCAGGTCGGCCAGGTCCATGTGCTGCACGGCCGCGCGGACCGATCTGGATTCGACGTCGGCGGCCGTGGCCTCGGCGCTGTCCCGGTCCGCGGCATAGGCGAGACCCACGTCGAAACCGTCGTCCGCGAGCGCCAGGGCGACGGCTCGGCCCATCGGCGAATCAGATCCCGTCACGACTGCGGTGCGTGTGCTGGGGTGCATGACTTCGGGATACCCCCCGGTAGATCTGCTCAAACGCTCAACATTTTTCGGACTGCGCACGGGCAGAACACAATCCGGCGACGAGCCTGGGGTGGCCCGCCGCGGATCGGCTCCTGCCGGGTCAGCAGTTGGACGGTGCCGGGTCGCCGCGGAAGCGGGCGTCCAGGTAGTCCAGGGCGGTCGGCAGACCCAGAACGGCCGTGGTCAGGTGGTCGGGACTCGGGAAGAGGTCCGACTGCACCTTGGCGCCCGCGGCGCAGTAGCGGGCGATAGTGGCCTCGATCGAATCGACCGGGATGAGCACATCGGTGGGGCTGTGCCATTCGAAGATCGGTGCGGTCGGAACGCCGGGGTACAACTCGACGCTGTTCTCGTTCAGCACCTCCCAGGCCTGCGGACTGCTCATCAGGTCCGTGGTCTTGGCGACCTCCGTCGCGCTGCGGCCGGCGCCGGCCGCGAGAATGCCGTTGGTGCACGCGTTGACCATCTCGTCGCGCATCGCCAGTCCGCGGTCGTTGAGCTGCTCGCTGATCGGAAGCTTGTCCGGATACTCCCGCTCGAGTCCGAGCGCCGCCGCCATCGCGAGACCGAACGCCGGATGCGGTTGCATGCCGAGACCGTTGGCCATCTTGCCGATGTTCATGGGCACACCGCCCTCGGCGACGCCGACGATGTTCAGTTCCGGAGCGTAGGTCGGTGCGAGTGCCGCGGCCCACGCCGAGGCCATGCCGCCGCCCGAGTACCCGGCCAGCGCGACCGGGCTCTCCGCCACCGCCAGTTCCGGCACCCGCTGGACCGCTCGGATGCCGTCGAGGGTGATGGTTCCGCCGAGCCGGGCGGCACCGTAGGCGCTGTTCGGGCCGAGGTGGTCCGGCAGCGCGACGGTCCAGCCGCGTTGCAGCGCCAGGTTCAGTGCCGGTGCCTCCTTGATCTGGAGGTCCGGGTCGTTCGTGTACAGCGTCCGCGACGGCGCGCACCGCGGCCCGAGTGCGTTGATGATGTGCTGATAGGACAACAACGGCCCGTTCACCGGCCGATCGCGGGGTACCAGCACAGTGGTCACCGACGAGATCGGATGATCCTCCGAGTTGGTGGTGCGGTACTTCACCTGCCAGACGTCGGTGTCGGGGAAGGCCAGCAGCGGCGGCATCGGACGGACCGCGAGCGGCTCGCCGACCGCGGCCTCCGCCAGACCCTGCGGCTGCCCGTAGAAGGGATCGGGGTCGGAGGCGGGATAGATGGGCAGAGCGGCGGCGACTCCGGCGTTCGCGACGGCGCTGCAGGCGACGAAAGCGGCACACAGAGCGCTCGCGGTGAGGCTCGTGATACGTGAGCGCTTCATGTCGCCTCCTGTTGTGGGTAGAGATCGATTGTTACCGAGTTCGCAGGAGATATCGAGATTCGGGCCCGCCCGTTACTGCACTGCAATCGAGGGCGGGCCCGTGCGCCCGGAAAACGGGTCAGCGAGTGCCCAGATAGTCCTCGAGGACCGGCCCCACCACGGCCAGGACCTCGGGTTCGATCATCTGGTTGTGCTCGCACTCGATCTTGACTTCCCGGATGCCGCCGGTGACCGAATCGCGCCATTCCTCCGGTGAATGCTCGCCCGTCGACGCCGACCCGGCGGCGGTGAAGAACAGCAGGTCCCCGTCGAACACCTGGGGCCGGAAGTTGTTCATGATCCGCGAGGAGTTCGTGAACCCGGCACTGATCCGCTCGAGGTGCCGAGGGGTCAGTCCGGTCTTCTGCCCGAACGCGTCGTCCAGCAACTCGACGGCCCGCTCGTACGTGAGTTCCTCCCCCGAAACGGACTCGAGGTCCAGCCCGAGACCGTGCAGCAACTCGGGCACGGTGAGGCTCTGCGGGCCCTGATCGGTCCCGTTCGCCACGTAGCTGTCCATGAGGGCGAGGGTGTCGACGGCCTCCCCCTCCCGCCGCAGTTCGACGGCCATGGCATGTGCGATGACGCCGCCGAGCGACCAGCCCAGCAGGTGGTACGGCCCGTGCGCCTGGACCTTGCGCATCTCCAGCACGTACCGGTGCGCCAGCTGCTCGATCGAGTCGACGGCCGGGCCGCCGCTGATGATCGGCAACTGCAGACCGAACGCCGGACGGTCCTGCGAGAGATGCTGCAGCAGTCCCGCGTACCCCCAGGACAGTCCGATCCCGGGATGGATGCAGAACAGCGGCGACTTCTCGCCCGTCGGCCGCAGCGGGATGACGACGCCGAGCGCCTCGTCCACCGGCGACCCGGCGGCGTTCTCGGTGTCGACCCGGAGCGCCAGCCCCGCGGGCGTGGGGTCCAGGAACATGGACTGCAACGGGATCTGCCGTCCGAGGCGGTCCTGCAGCACCGTGATCACCCGGGTGGCGACGAGGGAGTTGCCACCGAGGTCGAAGAAGCTGTCCGCGGTGCCGACCCGGTCCACGCCCAGCACCTCGGCGAAGGCCTCGACGATGATCCGCTCGGTCGCCGTCGTCGGGGCCCGGAAGGCCGCGCCGGTGGTGCCGAACTCGGGCGCGGGCAGCGCCTTGCGGTCGAGCTTGCCGACCGGGGTCATCGGGATCTGGTCCAGCACCACCACGGCCGAGGGGACCATGTGCGCGGGCAGGCGGTCGGACGCGTGGGTGCGCAGTTCCGCCGGCTCGAGGTCGTGGCCCTCGGCGGCCCGCACGTACGACGCGAGGAGCGTGTCCCCGGACGGACCGGTGTGACCGATGGTGGCCGCGAACGCGACCGCGGGGTGGCGGGCGAGGACGGCGTCGATCTCACCGAGTTCGATGCGGAAGCCGCGGACCTTCACCTGGAAGTCGGTGCGGCCGATGTACTCGATGGTGTGGTCGCCGCGCCAGCGCACGACGTCGCCGGTGCGATACATCCGGCGGCCGGGCTCCCCGTACGGGCAGGCGACGAACCGTTCGGAGGTGAGCGCCGACCGGTTGTGGTACCCGCGTGCCAGTCCGGGGCCGGTGATGTACAGCTCGCCGGGCACGCCTGCCGGGACGGGCTGCAGGCGTTCGTCGAGGACCAGCGAACCGAAGCCCAGCGCGGGGGCGCCGATGTTCACGACCCCGCCCGGCCGCATCGGGGCGCTGACGCTCGCCTGGATCGTCGTCTCGGTGGGCCCGTACCCGTTGTGCATGTTGCGGTGCTTGCCCCAGATCTCGACCAGCTCCGGCGGGCATGCCTCACCGGCCACCGCGAGAACCCGCAGCGACTCGAGCCCCACGTCCTCGATGGACGACAGCGCGGTGGGCGTGATGAACGCGTGCGTGACCTCGTTGCGCCGGAACAGGTCCGCCAACTCGGCGCCGCCGAAGACGGTGGGCGGCACGATCACGACCCGGGCCGAGGCCCCGAACGCCATCATCAGCTCGAAGATCGACGCGTCGAAGCTCGGGGACGCCAGATGCGAGACCCGGGAATCGTGCGTGACCTGGAACCGTTCGTGCTCCTCCGCGGTGAGGTTGGCCATGCCGCGGTGAGTGACGATGACGCCCTTCGGCTTCCCGGTCGATCCCGACGTGTAGATGAGGTACGCCGGGTGCGCCAGATGGAGCGGAATCGTCCGGTCGGCGTCGGTGACCGGCGCCGAGGACACGCCCGCGACCTGCTCAGCGAACGCGGGATCGTCGAGGACCAGCCACGGCACCGTGTCCGGCAGGTTGTCGCGCCTGCCGGCGACGGTCAGGCCGACCGATGCCCGGCAGTCGGTGAGCATGTAGTCGATGCGGTCCCGCGGGTAGGTGGGATCGACGGGCACGAACGCGGCACCCGACTTGGCCACCGACCAGATCGACACCACTTCCTCGATGGACCGCGGCATCCCGATCGCCACGAACGTCTCCGGCCCGACGCCCTGGGCGCACAGCACCCGCGCCAGCCGGTTGGACCATTCGTCGAGTTCGCGGTACGTGACCTGCCGGTCCTCGAACGACAGCGCCACCGAGTCGGGGTCGAGGGCCGCGGCGGCCGTCAGCAGATCCGGCCACACCTCGGGGCGCACGTCGGGCTTGCCGCGGGCCGGGACCATCTCGTCGATCTCCGCGTCGTCGAGCAGCGGGACGGTGCCGATCGGCCGGTTCGGGTCGGCGACGACGGCCGCGAGGATCCGCACGAACCGGTCCGCGATCGAGCGTGCCGTGTCGGGGTCGAACAGGGAGACGGCGAAGTCGAGGCCGCCGGCGACACCTGCGGGCGCCCCGTCCTGATCGAACCGCTCGGCCAGGATCACCTCGAGGTCTTCCTTCACCACCCGGGTCTCGAGGTCCACGTTCTCGACCCGCAGGTCCGGCAGTTCCAGCGTCGCATTCTCGTTGTTCTGGAACTCGAGGGCCACCTGGAACAACGGTGAGTACGACGTGGACCGGGTCGGGTTGAGTTCCTCGACGAGCCGCTCGAACGGCAGATCGGCATGCTGGAACGCGGCCAGGTCGGATTCCCGGATCTGCTGCATCAGTTCGGTGAACGTCGCGGACGGATCGATCCGGTTCCGCAGGACCAGCGTGTTGACGAACATGCCGACCATCTCGTCGAGCGCCTCCTCGCCACGCCCGGCGACCGGGGTGCCGATGACCACGTCGTCCGTGCTGCCCAGCCGCGACAGCAGCACGGCCAGGGCCGCGTGGACGGCCATGAACATGGTGGCGTTGTTCGCCCGGGCCAGTGCCGTCAGCCGCTGATGAAGATCGGCGTCGATCGCGAACTCGACCCGATCACCCTCGAACGTCTGCTGGATCGGCCGCGGCCGGTCGGTCGGCAACTGGATGACGTCCGGCAACCCGGCGAGGGTCTCCGACCAGAACCGCAACTGCCGGTTGATCATCGACTCGGGATCGTTCTCCGAGCCGAGGCCGGCATGCTGCCACAGGGTGTAGTCGGCGTACTGCACGTGCAGCGGAGCCCACTGCGGGCCCGCGCCCTCGAGCCGCGCCGTGTACGCCACCATGACGTCGCGGGCGAGCGGCGCCAGGGAGAATCCGTCCGCGCAGATGTGGTGCACCACGATCGTCAGCACGTGATGGTCGGGCGCCGTGCGGAACAGGGCCGCCCGCACCGGGACGTCGGTGCTGACGTCGAACCCGCGGGAGACCAGGTCCATGATGTGCCGCGGCAGGTCCGCCGCGTCCACCGGGACCGTGTCGACGTCCGGTTGGGCGTCGGCGGCGGCCAGGATCCGCTGGGTCGGTTCGTTGTCGACCGTCGGGAAGACGGTGCGCAGCGTCTCGTGCCGGTCGAGGACGTCGGCCATCGCCAGGCGCAGGGCGTCCTCGTCCAGAGTCCCGGTGAGCCGCACCGCCAGCGGAATGTTGTAGGCGGGTGAGGACGTGTCGAACTGGTTGAGGAACCACATCCGCTTCTGCGCCAGCGACAGCGGAATCCGGTCGGGTCGTTCGACGGGGGCGAGCGCGGGGCGGGCGCCGCCGCTCACGCTGTCGGCGACGCGTTCGGCCAGCGACCGGGCGTCGGGGGCCTCGAACAGCGCACGCACACCGATGTCGGTGTCCAGGGCGTCCCGCAGCCGCGCGGTGACGCGCGTCGCGACCAGCGAGTTGCCGCCGAGATCGAAGAAGTTGTCGTCGATGCCGATCCGTTCGAGACCGAGGACGTCGGTGAAGATGTCCACGATCTTGCGTTCGAGGTCGTTGGTCGGCGGCTGGAACTCCGTGGTGGTGACGTGGAACTCCGGCGCGGGCAGCGCCGACCGGTCCAGTTTGCCCACCGGGGTCAGCGGGATCTCGTCGAGGAACATGATGCTCGTCGGCACCATGTGCGCGGGCAGCCGAGTCGACAGGTGCGCGGTCAGCTCGCCGGGGTCGACGCCCCCTTCGGTGACGGGCAGCAGGTAGGTCACCAGCACCGTGTCACCGGACGGGCCGGGGGCACCGAGCGTCGCGGCGAAGCTGACCCCGGGGAACGTGGCGATCTCGTTGTCGATCTCACCGAGCTCGATGCGGAACCCGCGGATCTTCACCTGGAAGTCGCTGCGGCCCACGTACTCGACGGTGTGATCGGCGCGCCACCGGACGATGTCGCCGGTGCGGTACATCCGCTCCCCCGCCTCCCCGAACGGGTTGGCGACGAACCGCTGGCTGCTCAGTTCCGGGCGGCGGTGGTAGCCGCGGGCGAGGCCCGCACCGGTGATGTACAGCTCGCCGGGAACGCCGACGGGCACCGGCTGGAGCCGGGAATCGAGCACGAGTTCGCCGACTCCGCGGATCGGGCCGCCGAGGGTGATCGGGTCGCCGACCGTCATCGGGTCGCTGATGTTGGCCATCACCGTGGTCTCGGTGGGCCCGTACGCGTTGGACAACTGCCTGCCCGGCGCCCAGCGGGTCACCAGTTCGGGCGGGCACGCCTCGCCGCCGAACACCACGTGCTGGAACTCGTCGAGCCCCTCCGGGTCCACCGTGGACAGCGCCGCGGTGGTGACGAAGGCGTGGGTGACGTGTTCCGACCGGATCAGTTCGGCCAGTTCCGCTCCGCCGTACACCGTCGGCGGCGCGATGACCATGGTGGCGCCGACACCGAACGCCTGCAGGTACTCGAACACCGACCCGTCGAAGCTCGGTGTCGAGAAGTGCAGTGTGCGGGACGTCTGCGCGGCCGCGAAGCGCTGCCGCTGGTCCTCGGCGAAGTTGTCGAGGCCCTCGTGGGTGACGACGACGCCCTTCGGCTTGCCCGTCGAACCGGAGGTGTAGACGATGTACGCCGCATTGTCGAGGCTTATCGGCGAACGCCGGTCCGAATCAGCCACCGGCAGAGCCGGTTTCGCCTGGCACGCCTTCTCGAACTTGGGTGAGTCGAGCTGCAGCCACGGCACCGAGTCGGGCAGCGACTTCTCGTACGCGGCCATGGTCAGCCCGATGGTGGCACCCGAATCGGTGAGCATGTGCTCGATGCGGTCCATCGGGTAGTTCGGGTCGACCGGGACGAACGCGGCACCGGTCTTGGCCACCGCCCACACGGCGAGCACCGACTCGATCGACCGGGGAATGCCGAGCGCCACGAACGTCTCCGGGCCCGCGCCGCGGGAGATGAGGACCCGGGCGAGCTGGTTGGAGCGCTCGTTGAGTTCGCGGTAGGAGACGTTGCGGCCCTCGAACGTCAGGGCCGTGCGATTCGGATCCAGCGCCGCCGCGTCCTCGAAGATCTGCGGCAGCGTCCGGACGGAGAACCCGGGGCGACCGCGCACCGGCGCGAACTCGGCGAGTTCGGCCTCGGTGAGCAGTTGCATGTGGGCCAGCGGGATCTCGGGCCGGTCGGCGAGGGCGTCGAGCACCCGCCGCAGCCGGTCCGCGATCTCGTCGACCGCACTCTCCTCGAGGACCTCGGGGAGGTACTCGAACTTGAAGTTCAACCGCGCGTCACCGGAGGCGACGACGGCGAGCGGGTAGTGCGCGGAGTCCTTGCCGTCGATGCCGAGGACGAACATCCCGGCGATGTCGGTCTGTTCCGTCAGTCCCGCCTCGTCCACCGGGTACGACTCGAACACGGTCAGCGTGTCGAACGCGCCGCCGCCGCCGACCGCCGACTGGATGTCGGTCAGCCCCACGTAGTGGTGGTCGAGCAGCGTGGCCTGTTCGCGCTGCACGCGTTCGAGCAACTCGCCCAGCGACTCCCACGGGTCGAGGGTGACCCGCACCGGCAGGGTGTTGATGAACAGCCCCACCATCGACTCGATGCCCGCGATCTGCGGCGGCCGGCCCGACACCGTCCCGCCGAACACCACGTCGGAGCGGCCGACCAGCCCGCCCAGCACGATCCCCCACGCCGTCTGGACGACGGTGTTGAGGGTGAGCCCACGTTCACGGCTCAGGTCCCGCAACCGGGTGGTGTGCTCCTCGGACAGCGTGAACGCGGTTTCCTCCGCGACGGCGGAGTGCGCCTCGCCCCGCTCCAGCGGCGCCAGCAGCGTCGGCTCCTCGACACCGTCGAGCGCGGTGCGCCAGGCGTCGAGGGAATCCGTGGTGTCGTGGCGTTTCATCCACGTCAGGTAGTCGCGGTAGGAGTGGACCCGGGGCAGCAGGCTGCCGTCGGCGTCCAGGGCGTACAGCGTCAGCAGGTCCCGGATGACCAGCGGCGTCGACCAGCCGTCGAGCAGGATGTGGTGGTTGGTCAGGATCAGCCGGTACTCGTCCTCGGTGAGCCGGACCAGGGCGAGGCGCAGCAACGGCGCATCCGCCATGTCGAACTTCACCGACCGGTCCCGGGCCACGATCCGCTCGTATTCGCGGGTGGTCTCCTCGGGGCCGAGCGCCGAGAGGTCGAACTCCGACCACGGCAGTTCCACGTGCTGCTGGATGATCTGCGCGGAGGCGCCGGCACTGTCGTGGACGAACGCGGCCCGCAGGTTGGGATGCCGGTCCAGCAGGGCCTGCCCGGCCCGGCGGAACCGGTCCGCGTTCACGTCGCCGCGCAGCTTCAGCGCCAACTGCACGAGGTACGGGTCGACCGAGGCGTCCGAGAACTGGGCGTGGAACAGCAGCCCCGACTGCAGCGGGGACAGCGACCAGATGTCCGTCAGCGCCGGGAACCGGGACTCGAGCCGGTCGATGGCGTCCTGGTCGAGCGTCACCAGGTCCAGATCGGACGGTGTCACACCGCCGGCGTCGGGCCGCGCGACGTGCTCGGTCAGCGCGGTCAGCGCCTGCACCCACAGGTCGGCGAGCGCGCGGACCTCGGACGGGGTGAGGACCCCGGTCGGGAACGCCCACGTGGCCCGCAGGCGGTTGCCGTCGACACCGGTGCCGGTGACGGCGTTGACGTCGAGCGCCGACGCCACCGGGATGTCGGAGGCGGGAATGTCGTCGAGTTTGGTGTCCGTCACCGGGACCCAGGCGTGCCCGTGGATGTCGGTGGACGTCGCGCCGCCCAACCGGCCCAGGTAGTTGAACGTGACCTGCGGCTTCGCGAGCGCCCGCAGCTGGTCGGCGCTGTCCCGGTCGAGGTAGCGGAGCATGCCGTACCCGATGCCGTGGTCCGGGATGGCCAGCAGCTGTTCCTTGATCGCCTTGATCGCCGACCCGGCGGCCCGGCCACCGGCGAACGCGTCGTCGAGGTCGATGCCCGACAGATCCAGGCGCACCGGGAACATCGCCGTGAACCAGCCGACGGTGCGGCCCAGATCGGCACCCGGCAGCACCTGGTCCTCGCGGCCGTGACCCTCGAGGCTCACCAGCGATTCGCGCGTGTAGTCGCCGCGCCCGCGCCGCCACTGCGCCAGCGCCAGCGCCAGCGCGGTGAGCAGGCCGTCGTTGACGCCGCCGCGGAACGCCTCCGGGACCCGGGTCAGCAGCGCGTCCGTGACGTCGGCGGGCACCTCCACGGTGATCTTCTCGACGGTCCCGGCCACGTCGATCGCGGGGTCGAGCGGACGCGATCCGATCAGCGGGTCGTCGGCCTCGAGCACCCGGCGCCACAGTTCGATCTCGGTGCCGCGTTCGCGGGTCGCGTCGACGAGTCCGTGCGACCAGCGCCGCATCGACGTGCCGACCGGCTCGAGTGCCGGTTCCTGACCCGCGGAGACCTGCGCCCATGCCGTCGCCAGGTCGGGGACCAGGATCCGCCACGACACGCCGTCGACCACCAGATGGTGGGCCACGACCAGCAGCCGCCCGCCCTCGGTGCCGGCGTCGAACCACACCATCTGCAGCATGATCCCGGCCTCGGGGTCCAGTCGTCCTGCGGCGGAGTCGAGTTCGCGGGTGGCGATCTCCGCGAACACGGACCCGACCACCGACGGAACCTCGACCCGGTGCAGCACGTCGTCCACGTCGACGGCGCCGGTGGCCTGCACCTCGATCCGCCACTGCGGTGCGGCGCCGACCAGACGGGCCCGGAGCATGTCGTGGTGATCGACGACGGCCGCGATCGTCCGCTTCAGCAGCGTCTCGTCGGCCGCGGCGGGCAGCGAGAGCAGCGCGGTCTGGGTGTAGCGGCGGAAGTCGCCGCCGCGTTCGAGCAGCCACGCCGTGATCGGGGTGACCGGCATCTCGCCGATACCACCGCCGGGCAGCTCGTCGAGGACCACCACGTCGGCGGCGCCCGCCCAGGACGCGGCCTCGGCGAGGGCGGCGACGGTCTTGGCCTCGAACACGTCCCGCGGGGTGAGGACCACACCGGCGGCCTTCGCGCGGGCCACCAGCTGGATCGACATGATGCTGTCGCCGCCGAGGGCGAAGAACGAGTCGTCCACCCCCACCGATTCCAGACCGAGCACCTCGGCGAACAGCCCGGCCAGGACGGTTTCCATCTCCGTCGCCGGGGCGCGGCCCGCCGACACCCGGGCCCCGAAATCGGGTTCCGGCAGCGCGCGGCGGTCGAGTTTGCCGTTGCTCGTCAACGGCAGCGCATCGAGCACGACGAGGGTCGCGGGCACCATGTACGAGGGGAGCTGGGTGCCGACGAACTCGAGGGCCGAGGACACCTCGACGGTGGCGCCGGATTCCGGAACCACGTAGCCGATCAGCCGGTGGCCGCCGTGCCCGTCGTCGCGGGTGAGGACGACGGCCTGCGCGATGCCCCGGTACCGGAGCAGCGCGGATTCGATCTCGCCGAGTTCGATGCGGAATCCGCGGATCTTCACCTGGAAGTCGCTGCGGCCCAGGTACTCCAGCTGGCCGTCGGTGTTCCAGCGCGCCAGGTCGCCGGTGCGGTACATCCGTGCCCCGGGGCGGAGCGGATCGGCCACGAACCGGGTGGAACCGAGCCCGGCCCGGCCCAGGTAGCCGCGGGTGACCTGGTCACCCGAGACGTACATCTCGCCGATGGTGCCCGGGGGCACCGGGTGCAGGCGCCGGTCCAGGACGTGCACGTGCAGCCCGGCGATGCCGCGGCCGATCACACTGGCCGACGCCGACTCCGCGAACGCACGGTCCAGCGCGAGGTAGCTGACGTGGACCGTCGTCTCGGTGATGCCGTACATGTTCACCAGGGTCGGGGCGGAATCGTCGTGCCGCGAGTACCAGCGGCCGAGCTGACCGAGGTCGAGAGCCTCACCGCCGAAGATCACGTACCGCAGCGCCAGTGCCGCCGCGTTCACGTCGATCTCCGAGACGATGCGGTCGGTCTCGGCGAGCTGATAGAACGCGGTCGGAGTCTGGTTGAGGACGGTGACCTGTTCGTTGCGCAGGAGTTCGTGGAACATCTCCGGCGACCGGGCCGTGTAGTAGTCGACGACGACGAGCCGGCCGCCGTACAGCAGCGGTCCCCACAGCTCCCACACCGAGAAGTCGAATGCGTACGAGTGGAACATCGTCCACACGTCGTTCTCGTCGAACCCGTACAGCGGCTGGGTGTTCGCGAACAGGGTCAGCACGTTGCGGTGCGAGACGACGACGCCCTTGGGGCGGCCCGTGGACCCGGACGTGTAGATGACGTACGCCACGGACGCGGCGTCGAGCGGGGTCACCCGGTCGGCGTCGGTGATCGTCGCAGGCGACTGCTGCGCGAGGTCGGCCGTGGTCTCCGGATCGTCGAGCAGGATCGCCGGGGTCTCCGAGTCCGGCAGCGCGGAGACGTCGCCGGTGGTGGTGATCACGCAGTTCGGTGCGGCGTCCTCGAACACGAACGCCAGCCGGTCCGCCGGGTAGGTGATGTCGACGGGCAGGTAGCCGCCGCCCGACTTGATCACGGCCAGCAGGGCGATGATCAGATCGCAGGTGCGTGGCAGCGCCACCGCCACCAGCGTTTCCGGACCCACCCCGTTGGCGATGAGCAGCCGGGCCAGCCGGTTCGAGCGGGCGTCGAGTTCCGCGTACGTCAGCGCCACGTCCTCCGACGTCACGGCCGTGGCGCCGGGGAACCGGGCCACACTCTGCGCGAACCGGTCCGCGAGGGTGTCGGTGCCCGCCTCGACTCCGGCGGTGTTCCACACGGTCGCCATCGCCGACCGCTCGGCGGCGTCGGTGATCACGATGTCACCGACCGGGGCCTGCGGGTCGGCGGTGACGGCGGTGAGGATTCGCAGGAACCGGTCGGCGAACGTGCGGACGGTCCCGGCGTCGAACAGGTCGGTGGCGTAGATGAACGCCGCGGTGATCCCCGACGCCACCCCGTCCGCGTCGAACCCTTCCTCGACGCTGAGCTGCAGATCGAACTTGGCGACCTCGAGATCGAAGTCGACGGCGGCCGCGGTGAGTTCGGGCAGCTCGAGGCGCGGTGTCTCGTTGTTCCGGAACTCGAGCAGCGCCTGGAACAGCGGCGAGTGCGCGGTGGACCGCTCCGGCGCGAGGACGTCGACGAGCCGCTCGAACGGCAGGTCCGAGTGGTGGAACGCGGCGAGGTCGGTGGCCCGCACCTGATCGATCAGGGCGCCGAAACCCGCGGCCGGGTCGACGGCGCTCCGCAGCACCAGGGTGTTGACGAACATGCCGACCATGTCGTCGAGCGCGGCGTCACCGCGACCCGCGATAGGTGTGCCGACCGCGATGTCCTCGGTGGACGACAACGCGGACAGCAGCACCGACAGGGCCGCGTGCACGGCCATGAACATGGTGGAGTTGTGTTTGCGCGCCAGCGCGGACAGCGCCCGGTGCACGTCCGCCGGAATCGTGAAGTCGACCTGCGCACCCCGGAACGACTGCTGGACCGGGCGCGCCCGGTCGGTCGGCAGCTGCAGGAGTTCGGGCAGGTCGGCCAGCTGATCCGTCCAGTACCGGAGCTGCTGGGAGATCAGTGACCCGGAGTCGCTCTCGTCGCCCAGCAGTTGCAGCTGCCACAGCGTGTAGTCGGCGTACTGCACCGACAGCGGGTTCCACTGCGGTGCGCTTCCCGCGATGCGGGCGGCGTACGCGGTCATGACGTCCCGGGCGAGCGGGGTGAGCGAGAACCCGTCGGCGCAGATGTGGTGCACCACGATGACGAGGACGTGATCGTCGGGGGCGAGCGCGAACAGCGCCGACCGCATCGGCACGTCGGCCGTCACGTCGAAGCCGGCGGTCGCGAGACCGGCGATGTGCTCACGCAGTTCAGCCTCGGACACCTCGGTGATCTCGAGGTTCGGCGTCCACTGACCGGGCGAGAGCACCACCTGGGTCGGTTCACCGTCGTGGGACGGGAAGACGGTCCGCAACGACTCGTGCCGGACGAACACGTCCGTCACCGCCGCGCGCAGCGACTCGACGTCCAGGTGACCGGTCAGCCGCACGGCGAGGGGGATGTTGTAGGCCGCCGAGGACGTGTCGAACTGGTTGAGGAACCACATCCGCTTCTGCGCCAGCGACACCGGCACGTGCGCGGGCTGCGGCATCGGGCCGAGCGGGAGCCGCACGTGGTCGCCGTCACCGGCGGGGGCGAATGCCGTCGACTCGATCAGGCGGGCCAGCTGATGGATCGTCGGCGCCTCGAACAGGGTGCGGACCCCGATGTCGGTGTCGAGTTCCGCGGTCAGGCGTGCGGCGACCCGGGTCGCGATCAGCGAATTGCCGCCGATGTCGAAGAAGTTGTCGTCGATGCCGACCCGTTCGAGGCCCAGGACGGTGGTGACGACGTCGGCGATCGTGTGTTCGAGGACCGTCGACGGCGGCCGGAACGCGTCGGAGGTGGGCAGGAACTGCGGTTCGGGCAGCCCCGCCCGGTCGAGCTTGCCGACCGGGGTGAGCGGGATCTCGTCGAGGATCATGATGCTCGACGGGACCATGTGCGCGGGCAGCAGGTTCGCCGTCCACTCCTTCAGCTCCGGCGGTTCGAGCACCGACTCGGCCTCGGGCAGCACATAGGACACGAGCACGGTGTCGCCTGCGGGACCGGGGCGGCCGAGGGTGACCGCGAACGCGACGGACGGGTGCCCGGCGAGTGCGCTGTCGATGTCGCCGAGTTCGATGCGGAAGCCGCGGATCTTCACCTGGAAGTCGGTGCGGCCCAGGTACTCGACCGTGTGATCGGGCCGCCACCGCGCGAGGTCACCGGTGCGGTACATCCGGTCGCCCGCATCGCCGTACGGGTTGGCGACGAACCGCTCGCTGGTCAGCCCGGCGCGGGCATGGTAGCCGCGGGCCAGGCCCTCACCGGAGATGTAGAGTTCGCCGGCCACGCCGACGGGGACCGGTTGCAGCCGCGAGTCGAGGATCACCTCGGACACGCCGCGGACCGGGGCGCCGATGGTGACCGTCTCCCCCACCTGCAGGTGGTCGCTGAGGTTGCTCATGATGGTGGTCTCGGTGGGACCGTAACCGTTGTACAGGGTGCGGCCCGGCGCCCAGCGGGTCACCAGTTCCGGTGGGACGGCCTCGCCGCCGGCGACGACGTTCTGGAACACGTCGAGACCCTCGGGATCCACGGAGGCCAGCGCCGCGGGGGTGACGAACCCGTGGGTGACGCCCTCCGCCCGGATCAGCTCCGCGAGTTCCTCACCGCCGTAGACGGACGGCGGCACGATCACCATCGTCGCGCCGACGGCGAACGACAGCAGGTACTCGAGGACCGAGGCGTCGAAGCTCGGCGACGAGAAGTGCAGGGCCCGCGACGCCGAATCCGTCGCGTAGCGGGTGCGCTGCTCCTCGGCGAAGTTGTCGAGACCGCGGTGGCTGACCACCACACCCTTCGGCTTGCCGGTGGACCCGGACGTGTAGATGACGTACGCCGGGTGCGCGAAGCGCAGCGGCACGACGCGTTCGTCGTCGGTCACGGTGTCGGTGGACATCGCCCGGACGGCGGCGTCGGTCTCGGCATCGTCGAGGGTCAGCCAGGTGACCGCGGCGGGCAGCCGGTCGCGGTCTGCGTTCACCCGCACGCCGAACGTGCACCCGGAGTCGGTGACCATGTGCTCGACCCGCTCCCGCGGGTAGGTCGGGTCGACAGGAACGAACGCGGCACCGGTCTTGGTGATCGACCACACCGCGAGCACCGATTCGATGGACCGTGAAATGCCCAGGGCCACGATGTCTTCCGGGCCGACGCCGCGGCCGATGAGCAGGCGCGCGAGCTGGTTGGACCGTTCGTCGAGTTCCCGGTAGGACATCCGGCGGTCCCCGAACACGAGCGCGGTCGCGTCGCCCGACGCGGCGGCCGTCTCGGCGAACATCTGCGGCAGTGTGCGCACGGACCGGCCGGGCCTGCCGCGGGCCGGAACCAGTTCCGCCTCCTCGACGTCGGTGAGCAGGCGCAGCTGCGCCAGCTTCATCCCGGGGTGCTCGGCGAGCGCGATCAGCGCGCGGACGATCCGGTCGCCGATCCGCGCGACCGCGGCCCGGTCGAACAGATCCTCGACGTATTCGAGCTTCAGTTGCAGGTTCTCGTGCGCCGAGGCGATCAGGGCGAGCGGGTAGTGCGCGGCGTTCGCGCTGTCGTGCACGTCGACGACGTGCATGCCGGCGATGTCGGTCTGCTCGGTCAGCCCCTCCCGGTCGACGGGGTAGGACTCGAACACGGTCAGCGTGTCGAAGCCGGCGCCCGGACCGGCCACCGACTGGATGTCGGTCAATCCGACGTAGTGGTGGTCGAGCAGTGCGGCCTGCTCGCCCTGGATGCGTTCGAGCAACTCCCCCAGCGTTTCCCGCGGGTCGAGGGTGACCCGCACCGGGAGGGTGTTGATGAACAGGCCGACCATCGACTCGATGCCCGCGATCTGCGGGGGCCGACCCGACACCGTCCCGCCGAAGACGACGTCGGAGCGGCCGACCAGGCCGCCCAGCACGATGCCCCACGCGGTGCGGATCAGTGTGCTGAGGGTCAGGCCGTGTTCGCGCGCGAGCACACTGAGCTGATCGGTGCGGTCGACGTCGAGTTCGACGAGCAGTTCACTCGACTGCGTCTCGCTCTGGGCCGAGGCGTCGGCCGGCGCGAGCAGCGTCGGCTCCTCCACCCCGGCGAGGGCGCGCTGCCACACCCCGAGGGAGTCCTCGGTGCTGCGGTGCGACATCCACGCGAGGTAGTCGCGGTACGGGTGCACCCGTGGCAGCGCGGTGGCGTCACCCTCCGTGGCGTACAGGGTCAGGAGGTCGCGGATCAGCAGCGGCATCGACCAGCCGTCGAGCAGGATGTGGTGGTTGGTGATGATCAGGCGCTGCTCGTCCGCACCGACCTGGATCAGCATGAACCGCAGCAGCGGCGGGGTGGCCATGTCGAACCCGCGGCGACGGTCGGTGTCGAGGAGTTCCGTGATCTCGGCTGCGCGGCTGTTCTCGTCGAGTGCGGACAGGTCGATCTCCGTCCACGGCAGTTCCGCGAAACCGTGGACCGCCTGGACGGGGGTGCCGCCCTCGTCATACACGAACGACGCCCGCAGGTTCGCGTGCCGGTCGAGCAGGGCCTGCCCGGCCACCCGCAGGCGGGACGAGACGGCGCCGCGCAGTTCGAGCGTCACCTGCACGGTGTACGAGTCGATCGACTCGTCGGCCAGCAACGCGTGGAACAGCAGCCCGGACTGCAGCGGCGACAGCGACCAGATGTCGGACAGTGCCGGGAAGCGCGACTCGATCCGGTCGATGGCGTCCTGGTCGAGGCTGACCAGTTCGAGGTCGGACGGGGTCACGCCGCCGGCGTCGGGACGGGCCGCGTACGTCGTGAGCGCGGTCAGTGCCCGGACCCACAGTTCGGCGAGTTCCCGCACCTCGGCGACGGTGAGGACGCCGGCCGCGTACGCCCAGGTGGCGCGCAGCTGCGGCCGGTCGTCCACCTCGGTGGTGACGGCGTTGACGTCGATGGCCGAGGTGACCGGGGTGTCGAGGTCCTGTGCCCGGTCCATGTCGACTTCGCCGGTCGGCGTCCAGCCGGCGCGGGTGGCCGCCTCGGACAGGTCGGCGGCGAAGCGTCCCAGGTAGTTGAAGCTGATCTGCGGCAGCGAACGGGCCGCGAGCTGCGGGGCGGTGTCGGCGTTGAGGTACCGCAGCATGCCGTACCCCATGCCGTGGTCCGGGATGGCCAGCAGCTGTTCCTTGATCGCCTTGATCGCCGACCCGGCGGCCCGGCCACCGGCGAACGCGTCGTCGAGGTCGATGCCCGACAGATCCAGGCGCACCGGGAACATCGCCGTGAACCAGCCGACGGTGCGGCCCAGATCGGCACCGGGGACGACCTGGTCCTCGCGGCCGTGGCCCTCGAGGCTCACCAGGGTGCCGTCGACGGACCGTCCGTGCAGGGTGTGGCCGCGGGTGCGCCGCCACTGGGTGACCGCCATCGCCAGCGCGGTGAGCAGGCCGTCGTTGACGCTGCCGTGGATCGCCTCCGGAAGGGCCGTGAGGACGGCCTCGCTGACCTCGGCAGGCAACTGCACCGTCACCCGGCCGACGGTCGCGTTGACGTCGACGTCGGGGTCGAGCGGACGGCTGCCGACGAGCGGGTCCTCGCAGTCGAGGATGCGCTGCCACAGATCCAGTTCGCCCGCCCGGTTCTCGGCCTCGTCGACCAGGCCGTGCGCCCACCGGCGCATGGACGTGCCGACCTGTTCGAGGGCCGGTTCCTGGCCTGCCGAGATCTGCGCCCACGCGGTCGCGAGGTCGGGGACGAGGATGCGCCACGACACACCGTCGACGACGAGGTGGTGCGCGACCACGAGCAGGCGGCCGCCGGACTCTCCGGCGTCGAACCACACCACCTGCATCATCACCCCGGCGGCGGGATCGAGCCGGTCCAGCGCGGCGTCGAGTTCCGCGATCACGGTGGCCGCGAACGCCGGTGTTCCCGGGGCCGCGGACACCGCGACCCGGCGGATCAGGTCCTCCACGTCCACCGCACCGATCGGGCGGACGGCGAGATGCGATTCGTCGGCGGAGACCATCAGCTGCGCGCGCAGCATGTCGTGCCGGTCGAGGACGGCCTGGAACGTGCTGATCAGCGGTTCGAGTTCCCGGAGGTTCGGCGGCGCGGTCAGCAGCGCGGACTGCGACATCCGGTTGAATTCGCCGCCCCGTTCGAGCAGCCACTTCGTGATCGGGGTGGTCGGCATGTCGCCGAC
>JBCEBZ010000092.1:0-6422 GCA_039206675.1 Rhodococcus sp. (in: high G+C Gram-positive bacteria)
TCGTGACCAGCAGCGGCGCGACGAAGAAGATCGCGTAAGCGGTCGACAGCGGCAGACAGCTCGGGCTCTTCTATATCGTTGGCAAGTCGGCGAAGCTCGGCGCTCACCTCAACAAGTTCGCCCAATGCTGAGTAAGTAATCGATACCTCACCAGCTGGCGCACTGACCCCCTCGGAGCCCAAGGGTGTTGGCTCGCCACCCTCGTACGCGGTCGCAGCACTTCCCTCGGCCCACCGCAGCACGTGGTCGAGCTTCTTGAACGTCGCGACACGCAATGGCGGTGACTCCCCACTTTCAATCCGCACCATCGTCGGCTCAGAGGGCCCGCCCTGGGTGGCTACCGCGGCAAGACTCAGCCCCAACTGACGTCGACGCAGATTGACCACATCGGCGAACTGCTGCATGTCGGGCATGGAAGCAGCGTACTTAAAGAAGAGAAGCGTCTTTGACTCCAGTACTCCCGCGCAGCACGTCATATCCCGACCTTATATAAGCGTTGCGTAAACATCGAACAATTAGGTACATTCGTATCGCCAATGTATGTACGTTACGTAAGCGCACGGACGGCGGTGTTTAAGCGAGGTACAGAGACGCTCAGGGGAGGAGTCTGGAGGTGGCCAACCGACTTCAGCATGCGCATCCATGCCGCAAGACCTCGGACCCGATGACCTCGGGCATTCGGTTATACCCATATCGGGTATTGCCCAGGTCGGGCACCCGACCACAGTTGTCACCAGCTGCACTTGCCTGGCCATCCGACGTGCCCGGTCGGGCACTCGCTGATCCCCGCTTCTGACTTGTCTCATTGGCGACGCTCACCCCGCCGCCATCCCGATCCCTCACTCCTCTCGTGAGGGCGTTCACGTATGGACTTTCGCAATCTTCCTCCACCGTCCTCCCCGAAGCCTGAAGTACTCACGCGGTAGCGGATTACACGCGACACAACGAAGGGAAACGTATGAGCCACAACGAATCCGGCGGGCGACACTACCTCAAAACGCAGAGGGTTGCCCTCCTCGGCGCGGTGACAGTGGTGATCGGATTGACCACGAACGGGCTGGCCAGCGCCGCACCTGACCAGCCCGGGATCACGACACCAGAAGCTCCGGCAGTGCAGGCAGGCATCACTT
Source organism: Rhodococcus sp. (in: high G+C Gram-positive bacteria) (assembly GCA_039206675.1). Classification (GTDB taxonomy): domain Bacteria; phylum Actinomycetota; class Actinomycetes; order Mycobacteriales; family Mycobacteriaceae; genus Rhodococcus_F. The sequence goes on from JBCEBZ010000092.1 coordinate 1,131, forward strand.
CGACACCGTCGACACCCATCGAGCTGGCACCAGCGGAGTTTTCCGAACCGGACCAACCCGAGCCGGTGTACTGGGGTCCGGCGCCCGCCCAGGAGATCGAGTATCAGGCGATTCCGAACTACGACTACGACTCCAATGCGTACGTGGCACCCGATGACTACTACCTCGCGCCGGTGCAGTTCGAGGAACTGCATGTGCCGACGCCGGTCGAACCGACAAAGCCGTTCATCGCGCCGCGCGACACCCTGCGCATCGGGGAGCTGCACGTCAAGCAGCCGAATTGGGTCACCAACGGGGACAAGGACCGGACCAACAACACCCTCGCACTGGTCGAGTCCGGAGTGTCGACAGGGTGGCGGTCCATCGGCGTGGAAACGGAACGGGCCGACCGGATCGCGGCGGCACAAGTCGCCGCCGGTGCGGCAGGAGCGACCGTCGGCGCTGTCACCGCGGGTGCCACGGCGGCCACTGCCGGTGCCTTGGTCGGCGGCACCATCGGCGGTCTCGCCGGGATGACCGCGGGCAACGTGTTCCTCCCCGGCCTCGGGTGGGTGCCGGTGGGCATCGTAGGCACCGCCGCGGGTGCGGGGATCGGCGCGGCAGTGGCGGGTGCTCCCGCCGCTGCGGGTGGGGCACTGGTGGGCGGCGGTCTCGCTGTTGCAGCGGTGACGCCGCTCGCGGCCGGCGACAAGGGCGAACCGAAGGTGGTCGAGGTCCCGGACATCGACCAGTCCGCGGTCACTGAGCAGACCGAGCAGGTCGTCGAGCAGTGGGATTCGAATCCTGTCGGCTCCCAGGTCGTGTCGGCGGTGCAGGACACGGTCGAGGCGGCACCGGAGCTTGATACGCAGGTCCGCGACTTCACCGCGTCTGCGCCGGGTGGTGAGCAGGTGCTCGAGCAGGTCGACGGTGTCGTAGATGCATTCTTCGGGGAATCGACGCCCGGTTTGGCCTCGCAACTGATCAGCGGTGCGGTCGGCGCGGGACTCGTTCCGGCTGGCGTGTAGGGCGGGTGAGCGTCGTGCCCTGGAAGAAGACTGCGTCGGCGGCGCGCAGCTCGCGCGTGTTGTCGGCAACCGGCGGCAACGCACAGGCCGGTGGTACCGGTCCGCGGAGTCGCCGGATCGGGTTCCTGGCACTGACGGCGCTGGTCGTGGCGGTGCTTGCGGCGCTGGTGATCGTGGTGGTCTCGTTCCTGAGCCGCCTGTCTCCGAGTGACCCGGTCTCGCTGGACAGCGTTGCCCCCACAACAGCTCCGCCGTCATCAACGTCGACGGCTCCCGAGCCTGGGTGTCCGGCCGCGCAGGGCGATCAGGCCAGTGCAGAGGGCGTGATCGCTGCATTTGAGCACGCCTACTACGTGCAGCGATCCGGTGCGGCGGTGCGGGCCCTGGTCGCACCGGGTGTCCCGTTCAATTCGGCCGAAGCCGTTCAGCGCGGTATCGATTCGGTCCCAGCAGGGACGACGTACTGCCTCACGGTCACCGGTGTTGCCCCGGACACGTACTCGATCGGGTTGACCGAGTACGCGCCGGGTGGCGAAGAGAAGCAGTACCTGCAGAAGGTCACGACCGCTGTGGTCGATGGCCGGGTGTTCATCGCGTCCGTCGAATCCGTGGGGAAGTAGCTGATGATGCGGAAAAGGGTTTCTACCGCAGTAATGATTGCTGGTGCGGCCGCGGCCGCCGTGATGTCACCGGTACCGGCGGCCGCGGCCGTGGGCAACGACTGTGCCCGGTTCATCGCGGTGCTGGTCCCGGGAACGACCGAAACGACGGCGGCCGCGGATCCGGCGCGACCGGCGGGGCTGTTGGGTTCGGTCGGAGAAGAACTCGAGAAGCGCTACGGCGCCTCGATCGAAACGGTGTACCCGAACTACGCGGCGCAGGCCTTCGTGCAAACCGGCATGTCGTATGCGACGTCGAAGACCGGTGGAGTGCAGTCGGTGTCGAACGTGATGGCACGGTGTCCCGCGTCGAGTTTCGTCCTTGCCGGTTACTCACAGGGCGCCGATGTCGCCAACGACGTCGCGGTGAACATCGGCGCCGGTCGAGGCCCGGTTCCCGCCTCGGCCATCCGTTCGGTGGTGTTGGTGGCGAACCCGAAGAACGGCACGAAGGGCTCACAGCTGGTCGGGCCCAAGCTCGACGGCCAGGGCATCGCCGGCCCCGCGGCCGAGGGGTTCGGTGCGCTGGCGGGCCGGGTGTTCGATATCTGCAACCCGGGCGACAAATACTGCAACACCAATGCCGGTCAGGACACGTTCCTCGCCTCGTTGGGACGGGTACTGGCCAATCCGCCCGGTGCGGTGGCTCCGACCGCAGACTCAGCGGCCGCCACCACCGCGACCGCCCCGATCTCGGAAACCGCCACGACTACGAATGCCACACCGTCCGGCGGCGACGCCAGCCAGTTCATCACCGGAGTGAGCTCCGATTACGGGATCGCCGATCTGGCGTCCGCACCGGGTGCGGCGCAGTCGTTGGTCTCGGCCGTCGACCGACTCCAGTCCGCCTCGGCTCCGAATTCGATGTCGCAGTCCGTTGATGTCGCAGCGGTGCGTCAGCAGGCCCAGCTCGTGCAGGGCACGCTCGCCCCGATCGCCGAGACGGGCGCGTGGCTGGCCGCGAATCCGGCGGCCCGCGCAGGTCTGCGGGAGGCTCCGGCGGATTCGCCGGAGGCGGTGACGAACTCGGTGGTCGATACGTTGGACCAGGTCGACATTCCGAAGGTGCTGAATGCCGCCGATTCGGTTGTGCAGATGGCGAACACCATCCTCTCGTCCACTTCGGGTAGCGGCGAACCGACCACGGCGGCGGCAACCCCTGCCTCGTATGCGGACCTGAATGCACCGGCGCAGCAGTTGTCCACGGGACTTGCGCCGGTCGCGAGCACCCCGATCGATCAACTCCAGACCGCGACATCGGTGCTCTCGGCGATCAAGCCGGTGACCATCATCAACCAGATCCTGAACGTGGTGGCCGGTGTGACGTCGGTGGACTACCCGGGTGTGGTGACGAATCTGCAAGCCCTGGTCGGACATCTGCTGGCCGGGAACGTCAAGGCCGCACACCAGGTGGCGGGCGAGCTGAACAACCAACTCTCGCCGCTGGTGAAGATGTCCGCCGGCGTCGATCTGAAGTCGATTTCCCAGCTGATCCGGCTGATCCCGGACCCGTCCGGAACGGCAGCGATCGCGTCGATGGTGCTCGATCTGCTCGGGAACGTCGACGTCATCCGGCTGGCCCGGGATGTCGGGCAGATCCAGGAAGTGGCCTGGCAGGTCGCCGAGACCGGCAATCTCCTCGCGCTCGGACAGCTGCTGCCACTGACCTTGGACCTGGCGAACGTCGCACTCGGAGTCGTCGTTCCAGGCCAGAAGATGTCTCCGGAACAGCTGCACGCCCCCGCCGATGCACTGACCACGCTGATGGGCGCTCAGGCCGCGAACAGCGATTTCGTGGGACTGGGTAACTCCGCGCTCAGCGCAGCGACCTCACCCAATGCCATGAATCTCACCGCGCTCCTCGACGAAGGATTCACCGCGGCGAGCTTTCTGGGATCGAAGGTCCACGAGGCCTACAACACCTGGCTGATCGACGGGAAACGCACCGCTCTGCAGGTCGTGGTGGACATCGCGACCAAGGCGATCGGAGGGTAACCGACACCTCACATCCGCCTCTTGGGCGAGAGATGTTCCCACGGACGGAGATCCAACTTCGCGGTAGCGCAGCGCTGCTGACCTTCGCGGCTGGGCGGGCCAGGAAACGACACACGCAAAGGACCAGACGATGGGTGATGCACCCAGCTCCTCGAACACCGGCACCAAAGTTACGGCCGCGGTTCTCGCGGCCGTGGTGGTGATGGTCGGGTTCTTGGTGATGGGCAGCGACAATCCACCCACGCCCTCCGACTGTGTTCCGACCCGGTCGGCGAACCCCGGCCCGACCGGGTCGGTTCGGATGCCCGCCGCCGAGGGCCAGTACGAGTTGTCCTCACCGTTCGGTCCGCGGTGGGGCACCTTCCATCAGGGGGTGGACTTCGCCGGGCCGACCGGGTCACCGATCTACGCCGCCGCCGACGGGGTGGTCACGGCGGCCGGACCGGCGACCGGGTTCGGCAACTGGATCGTCGTCGACAGCGAGATCGACGGCGGCAAGGTCTCGACCGTCTACGGCCACATGTACGACGACGGGGTGCTGGTCAAGACCGGCGAGAAGGTCACCGCGGGCCAGCACATCGCCGCGATGGGCAGCAATGGGGAATCGACCGGCTCTCACCTGCATTTCGAGGTCTGGCCCGGCGGGCGCCTGTCCGGGGGCACCGCCATCGACCCGATGCCGTGGCTGGCCTCGCACGGCGCCTCGGCCGCGCCCACCCCGGCGGCACCTGCGCCACCGGCGGCGCAGGTGCGGTTGGCCGCGGCCAGCGGCGCGGAGATCGCCGCGCTGCCCGCGGCCAAGGGTTCGGAAGCGCATTGGCAGGTCGACACCGTCCGGGTGGCGCGGGCGGTGGCCGCGACCTTCCCGCAGGTCGACACCATCGGCGGATGGCGCCCTGCGGACGCCTTTCCCGACCATCCCTCCGGGCGGGCCGCCGACATCATGATCCCGAACTGGGACACCCCCGAGGGGAAAGCGTTGGGTGATGCGGTCGCCGACTACGTGATGGCGAACAAGGGCCTCTTCCACGTCCAGTACATCATCTGGCGTCAGCAGTACCGGCCCGCCGCCGGTGAGGGAAACCTCATGGAGGACCGGGGATCCCCGACGCAGAACCATTTCGACCACGTCCACGTCACCCTCGAAGGGCACGGTTTCCCCGCCCCTGGCCAGCTCTACGGCGCCGTGCCCGGCGGTCCGGCCGCACCTGCCCCGACCACGGGTCCGTGCGCCGGTGCTCCCGCACTCGGATCCGGTGGCGGGATGCTGCGTCCGGGTTCGGTTCCCCCGGCGTTCGAGCCGTGGATCGTCAAGGCCGCCGCGACCTGCCCGCAGGTCCCGGCCCCGATCATCGCCGCGCAGATCGAGAACGAATCCCGGTTCGACGTGGGCGCGCACAACGCCGGCTCCGGCGCGGACGGGCCCACCCAGTTCATCCCCGGCACGTGGGCGGCGAAAGCGGTCGACGGGGACGGGGACGGCCGCAAGGACACCCGCAGCATCCCCGATGCGGTGATGACCCAGGCCGCCTACGACTGCGAACTCGCCGGGATCGCCGCCGAGATGCTCGCCGCCGGACAGATCCGCGGGGACCTCACCGAGCTCTACCTGTCGATGTACAACTGCGGCC
>JBCEBZ010000093.1:0-6401 GCA_039206675.1 Rhodococcus sp. (in: high G+C Gram-positive bacteria)
GGCCCCAGGCGTCCTGACTGCAGGACGCACCACACCATGCCGACTCGGCGACAGGACGGTTCCTGCCGCCGCCGGCACCCCGTCGTGCCCCGGAGTCCGGACACGGGGTCATCGAACCGTCGTCCCCATGGACTCCGCGAGCCCATTGCGGTCGGCGACGTCCAATTTCATGCACGCACGGTAGATATGACCCTCCACTGTCCGGACCGACACGAACAACCGATCGGCGATCTGCCGGTTCGACAAGCCGGCTGCAACCATCGATCCCACCTCCCGCTCACGGCTCGTCAAGGGGAGTGGATGGGCCGCCTCCACCAAAGCAGGCGATGACATGTGGTCGCACCGTGCGGACAATGCTTCCGCGGCGGCAGCGCACTCGATCGAACGCCGCTTGTCACCAGCTTGTGAATAGGCGATCGCCGCGCGGGCATAGGCGTCGGCCGCATCCGGCAGGGCACCGACCCTCTCGAACTCGGCTGCGGCCGACGCAACACCGCACCCGTCGCCGGCTCCGACTGCCGCCGCATGCGTGGACGCGATCGTGACGAGGTCGCCATCGCAGGTCACGGCCAACTCGGCGAGCCGCGTCGCGGTAGTCGTATCGCCGAGCCGGGTGGCAAGGTGCAGCGCGACCGCCTCGACAGCGAATTGACCGGCTGTGCAGGCGGAATCAGCCGCACGATGAGAAAGCTCGATGGCCACTGATATTTCGCCTCGCTCAGCGGCGACCCACGCCTCTGACATCGTGAGCTGGGGGCCGAACACCGCAACGTGCCGGCCGGTCCGTGCTCGCGCCTGCGCCGTGATGTCCTCCGCCTCGTGAATGCGTCCGAGCGCCGCATACGCCTGGCCGAGAGCGATGTACGCGGGAAAGCTCCACGAGATGGCATCGGCCGTGTCGCCGACGTTGAGGGCGGCGATCGCCTGTTCGAGGCGCTGTGTGGCGTCGTTGAAGCGCCCGCGGGCGAGCTCGACGGTTCCCACCAGGATGTTTGCAAGTCCCCACGCAACGTAGCGGCCGCTCGATGCCAGCGACAGATACTCGTCGGCCCGCCGCTGCGCCGCATCGAAATGTCCGGTCAGGGTCAACGCGAGGATCTCACCGTGGCCCGCCGGGAAGCGCAGCAGCCCATCGATCTGATCGGCCACCGCGGCGCTGCGCGCCGCCAGTTCCGGCACGCTGCCCCCGCGTCCCATCAGCGCCAGGGACAGCCCGCCGCCGAAGAACGCCCACTCGACCGCCCACGGCAGTACCCGGTCGGCAGCCAAAATCGACATTGCCGCCGCTGCCGCCTCCTCGGGACGATTCTCGAACACCGCGCACACCGATCCGATTCCCTCGATGATCGGCACGAGGCTGGGGTGAGTGACTCTCTCGTGCAGAACCGCGAGGACATCGTCGGCCTTCTCCGACTCTCCGCTCGCCCAGAACAGGTTCGCGATCCGCGACGTGCCCCAGCGCACCAACTGCACCTGGTCGAGGCCGTCGGGCGAGAAGGAGAGCAACAGCGTTTCCGCCTCGGTGGCGTGCCCCTGCCACAGTAGTGCGCGGGCGAGGAGGTCGGCTGCCTCGAACGTGCCGGTCTCGTCGAGTGCAGCGCGTGCGAGCCGTTCGCCCAGGGGCACGTTCGCCAACCCGATCGCATCCTCCGCCGCGGTCACCAGCAGTTCGGTGTCGACGGTCCGGTCGCTGTCGAGGGCCAACTCGGCCAGGCGAATCCGATTGGAAGCTCCGACGACGGCCCGGCCGCTCAGGGCCTCCACGAGCTGACCCCGAAGCCGCCGGCCCGCCGCGCGTCCCACCCGACGCCGGATCACCTCACCGAACAGAGGATGCGTGTAGCGGACGTCGAGCCGATGCCCGTCCTCGACGATCCTGACGAGTCCGCGTCGCTCCGCCTCCTCGACGGCGTCCTCGCCCGCCAGCCGGCCGAGGATGTCCAGATCGAGCGGCTCGCAGAACGTGAGAAGCTGCAACGCCTGCAGCACGTCGTGGGGAATCTGATCGATCCGGTGTTCCAGCAGTGAGGCCAGTTCGGACGAGATGGCGGCCCGGCCCCGCAACTGCCACACCCCACCGGCCCGGCGCAGCGTCCCCGCTTCGAGGGCGCCCTCCACCAGATGCCGGACGAATAACGCGTTCCCGCCCGACGCCTCCCAGATCATGTCCGCGCTCAGCCCCTCGAGGGGGCCGTCCAGCACGGACTCGATCAACTGGATGCTCTGGTCCCGGCTGAACGGCGCCAGTTCGAGCCGCTGGAGGTGACCGTCCTTCCACAGCGACGTGATCGCGTCGGGCACGGTCTCACCGTTGCGGACGGTGGCGACGATGTGCACCGCCCGGTCGAGGGCGAGTTGATGCAGGAACGTCGCCGACAGCTGGTCGAGGAGGTGCGCGTCATCGACGCCGATAACGACATCGCGACCGCCGTCGTCGAGGAGGGCCTGCCGCGCCGCGGACAGAAAGGCGACTGGATCCCGCGAAGTGGACGCGCCGACCAAATGGGCGAACACGCCTAGCGGAATACTCCGCGCCGATTCGGTGCCCGCTACCCATTTCACTTCATGGGGCAGTGACTCTGTCGCGAACCGTGCAAGTGTGGTTTTGCCGACGCCGGGATCGCCCGAGAGAACGACACCGCATCCCCCGGACCGAGTCGAGAGCGACGCGGTGATCGCGTCGAACTCGACTTGCCGCTGGACGAGAGGCCACACCGGACCCATAGGTCTGATTCTAGATTCTCGCGCCCCCGGAAACAGCACCGAGACGAGGATCGAGCCCGAGTTGCGGCGCTGAACAGGGTAATCCGTGCTCGAGGTCGCTTTAGGGCACCGTACCCGATGGTGTGGACTGCTTGCGTCTCGAAAGACGGTCACGGGTTCGGTTTTCGTGCGGCCGGTTGTTGGCGTCGAACGATCGAGTACCCGTCTACTCGCGAGAATGGCCGTCATCTTCGTCAGGCTGGGTTCATATCCCACAGGTACAGCGTCGAGGTACAGGAGAAGGTCATGACCACGCTGCCGAAGCCATTCTTCAGTTGGACGGCCAAGCGGATCGACCTCGCGGGAGTCCGTGAATCCGAGTTCGCCGACCTGGTGCTGGACGAATGCGTGCCGCTGGGAGGGGCCACGGCGCGACTGATCGCCACCCGCGACGAGGACGCAGATGTCGACTACCTCGCGCTCATCGTCGGTGACGTCGCCGGCAGACACGACATCGCAGTCCGCGGCGTCGACGAGGAAGCCCTCCTCATCGAGGGCGCCCGATCCGAATGTTCGCCGGAGATCCTGATCGGATTGCGGTCCGCACCGACCTTCCGCGGTTGCTCCAGTGAGCGGCACATCGACAGTCCGTTGTGTCTCGAAAGTCCCGTCTGGTCGATGATCGCCTCGGTCGGAGTGAAGTCCGTCGTCGTCGACTGGTGCCATGTGACCCCTGCAGTCGCGTGAACCGAACTACCCTGCCCGCACGCCGGTCCGCCCGAAAACTCGGGTAGTACGCCACTCGCGAATATTCGGATCGCGTGCTGGACCGTCGAGGAAGCGCTCGGTACGTCGAGTATCGAGCTCATCGAACGAAAACTGAAGGCAAGCAATCACATTACCGCGTCGACGAGTGCCCCGCGGTTTCAGGAAGGAATGAAACAGTGACATCTCGACACGAATCCGACCGAGGCGGGGACGGCGGAGGTCCAGTTGCCGATTCGCGGGCCGAAACGACGGGTCGTCAGGTAGTGGTGTTCACGCAGGACGGCGGGCGAACGGATCCGGCAGGACTTCTGCGATCCCTCGCCGGTGTATCGCGCACGGCGCGCAGCGGTGATTTCGATTCTTCGGCAATGGATTTAGAGCAAGCCGAGGCGTCGGACGCACTTCTCTTCGATGAGCTGGGAGTCGCCGTGGTAACCGCGGATCCAGACCAGCTGGCTGCGCTTCGTGACGCAGCCGCCTCGCCGGACGTCGCGGTCCTCTCGGTCGAACCCGAGTTGGTGCACCATGCGTTGGACACCGAAGACACGGACGTTCGGGGGCGAATTGCATTGCCTGCGAACGAGGTCTCCACGACGGTGGATGTCGAGCATTTCCGGGACACGCAGGAGTTCACCTGGGGGCTGCAGGCAACACGCCTCACGACCTCGATGTGCAGCGGCCTCGGGGTCAAGGTCGCCGTCCTCGATACCGGATTCGACCTCACCCACCCGGATTTCCTCGGGCGTGCCATCACGGCCCAGTCGTTCGTTTCGGGCGCAGCGCCCCAGGATGGGCACGGCCACGGCACGCATTGCGTCGGAACGGCCTGCGGTCCCGCGGCGGCCGAGGGCACCCGCCGGTACGGCGTCGCTCACCGGGCCGACATCTTCGTCGGGAAGGTTCTGTCGGACCAGGGGCGGGGCGTGGACGGTGGCATCCTCGCAGGAATCGAGTGGGCCATCGCAAACCGTTGTCAGATCATCTCGATGTCGCTCGGTGCCGACGTCTCGTCGGTCTCAGTCGCGTACGAGACCGTTGGACAGCGTGCGCTGGCGGCCGGAGTGCTGATCGTCGCGGCAGCGGGGAACAACGCGAACAGAGCAGCCGGACGCCCGGGACTGGTCGGAGCACCCGCCAACAGTCCGTCGATCATGGCTGTCGCCGCAATCGGCCCGGATTTGGGGCTGGCCAATTTTTCGGCGGCCAGCAACCCGGTCGTCGGTGGTCAGATCGATCTGGCTGGACCGGGCATCGGGGTGTTCTCCACGGTCCCGATGCCCGTGAGGTATGGGTCGAAGAACGGAACGAGTATGGCCACGCCCCACGTGGCAGGGATCGCGGCTCTGTGGTGCGAAAGAACCGGACGGACGGGACGCGAACTGTGGTCCCTGCTCACCCAGCATTCTCGTCGGCTGCCGCTGCCGTCGCTCGATGTCGGTGCCGGGCTGATCCAGGCGACGGTGTAGCAGAGGCAACCAGCGAACATGCCGATCCCGTCGAAGATGTCGACGGGATCGGCGTGACGCAGGTTGCGCAACAGACCCCGGGTCAGATCCGGACACTCCGGGCAACCACGCCCAGGAGCTCGGCGATCTCGGATCCGACATTGAGGAAGGTCTCCTCGTCCTTGCCGATCGGATCGGGGATATCCTCTGGCGTCCCGTCCGACTTGTGCTGAGGACGCGCCGCCGCCAGATCGGCCACCGACTTCGCGTCCGCTGCCTCGGCGAGGCGGGCGGCCTCGCGGAGTGTGAACGTCTTCTTCAACTGCTCGGGAGCCAGCGCCAGCACCTTCTCACGCTGACGTTCGGTCATCGTCAGCACCAGGTCGGCGTCGACCGCGAGATCCGCGGTGAGCATCCGCGCGGTGAACTCGGCCGGATTCCCGCCGAGCCCTTCGAGGACTTGCGCGGCCGTCGGTTCCATCGGGCGTCCGACGGCGGCGCGTGTACCTGCACTTTCGGCGGTCAGATCGGTGATCCCGAGCTCCTCGGCGTATGCCACTGCGAGGCGCTCGGCCGTTGGGGAGCGGCAGACGTTTCCGGTGCAGACGAAGAGAACATGCATGGGCGAAGCATAGGGTCTCGGCCCGCACCGTCCGTACACGCACTGTTGGCTTCGAACATGAGCCGGGGAAATATCGCGCTCACCTGCACTGGTTATCAAGGGTGCATGCGCTGCACCGTGTTTGGAACCGGATATTTGGGAGCCACCCACGCCGCCTGTATGGCGGAGCTGGGTCACGACGTTCTCGGCGTCGACATCGATCCCGGAAAAGTGGCGAAGCTCACTTCCGGTGAGGTCCCGTTCTACGAGCCCGGACTGGCGGACGTGCTGCGCCGGAACATCGACGCGGGCCGACTGCAGTTCACCACGTCGTACGCCGAGGCCGCGGCGTTCGCGGACCTCCACTTCCTCGGTGTCGGCACCCCGCAGAAGAAGGGGGAGTACGCCGCCGACCTGCGGCACGTGCACTCGGTGATCGACACCCTCGCGCCGCTGCTCGACCGTCCCGCCGTCATCGTCGGCAAGTCGACCGTTCCCGTCGGGACGGCGGCCGATCTGGGTGCGCGGGCCCGCGCGCTCGCGCCGGCGGGTGACGCCGTCGAGGTGGCGTGGAACCCGGAGTTCCTGCGGGAGGGCTTCGCCGTCGAGGACACCCTGCACCCCGACCGGATGGTGCTCGGCGTGGACCGCGCGAGACCGGGACGGGCGGAAACCGAGTTGCGTGAGCTGTATGCCCGCCTGCTCGGCGAGGACATTCCGTTCCTGGTCACCGACCTCGCCACCGCGGAACTGGTCAAAGTCTCGGCCAACGCGTTCCTCGCCACCAAGATCTCCTTCATCAACGCCATCTCCGAGGTGTGCGAGGCCACCGGCGCCGACGTCACCCAACTCGCCGACGCCCTCGGCTACGACGCGCGGATCGG
>JBCEBZ010000094.1:0-6387 GCA_039206675.1 Rhodococcus sp. (in: high G+C Gram-positive bacteria)
GTAGGCGGCTCTGCCCTCCGCGAGCCAGGCGTCGCGATCGGGCGCAGCAGTTGCTCGCCGCGCGAAGAACCCCCCCTTGGCTCCCGTCGGGACGATGACGGCGTTCTTGACCGCCTGCGCCTTCACCAGTCCGAGCACCTCGGTGCGGAAGTCGTCGCGCCGGTCGGACCACCGGAGGCCGCCGCGGGCCACGTCGTCGAACCGCAGGTGCACACCCTCCATCCGCGGCGAGTACACGTACGCCTCGTATTTCGGCCGGGGCAGCGGCAATTCGTCGATCGACGAGGAATCGAACTTGAACGCGAGGGCGCGCCCGGGCCGACGGTCACCGGCGTAGTACGTGGTGCGGGTGGTGGCGCGGATCAGGGACAGCAGGGCCCGCAGAATCCGGTCGGCGTCGATTCCGGCGACCGCGTCGATCGCGTCCCCGATGCGGCCTTCGAGGGCCTCCTCCGCGGCGGCGTCGCGCCCGATTCCCGGGTCGAGGCGGAGCGCGTGCAACTCGACGAGCAGCTGGGTGATCGCGGTGTCGCCCAGCAGGACTCGTTCGACGTTGCTGCGGCTGTACGGCAGCCCGGCCTGGCGCAGGTACGCGGCGTACGCCCGCAGGACCGTCACCTGACGCCAGCCGAGCCCGGCGTGCAGGACGAGGGCGTTGAACCCGTCGACCTCGGTCTCGCCCGTCCACGCCGCCCGGAACGCGTCCGCGATCCGGCTGTCCCGGGTGGCCCCGTGGCCGTCCGTCACGGCGGCCAGGTCGACGGTGAGGTCGTAGATCCAGGCGCGACGGCCGTCCGGCCGGGTCAGCGCGGCCGGCCGTTCGTCGAGGGCGTTGACGCCCAGGCTGGACAGGATCGGCAGAACCTCGTTGAGCGGTGCGGGTTTCCCGACGGCGTAGATCTTGAGGTTCTCGTACGGTGCGGACGCGTCGGTGGTGGTGAACGTCAGCGCGACACTGTCGACGTCGAGTCGTTCCACCTCGGCGACGTCGCGGATCGCTTGGGCCGGATCGGTTTCGGTGGCGTAGCTGATCGGCAGCGCGGACGCGTAGTGGCGCGCGACCGCGGCGTCCTGACGGTGCGGTTCCGCGAGCAGCGTGGTGCGCCACGACTCGTGGGACCAGGGGGTGTCGAGTTCGGTGCCGAGGCTGTTCATGACGATGGGGTGATCTCCTGTGGTGGGATCGGGACGAAGCCGATCACGCAGTGATGAAGCGAATCAGTTGGCCGGGGCGGGCCTGGGCGATCCGGTCGATGTCCTCGTCCGCGACGACGCCGATGACGGGGTACCCGCCGGAGATGGGATGGTCCGCGAGGAACACGACGGGCTGCCCGCTCGGCGGTACCTGGATGGACCCGAGCGCCACACCCTCGGTGGGGAGTTCGGCCTCGGACGTCCGCTGCAGGGCGGGCGCTCCGGCGTGCCGGTTCAGGCGGGCGCCGATGCGGTCGGTGTCCGGGGAGACCGCCCACGCACCCGTGGTCAGCGCGTCCGGGTTGGTGAACCAGTCGTCGCGGGGGCCGCCGATGACGCGCACCGACAGCGCTCCCGGGTCCATCGCGGGCAGGGGCGCGACGTCGATGTTCGGGAAGTTCCTCGTCCACGTGCCGACGGGCAGGATGTCGTTGGGCTTCAACGCTTCCGGGCCGATGCCGGAGAGCGTGTCGGTGCTGCGGGAGCCGAGCACGTCCGGCACCGCGACGCCACCGCGGACTGCGACGTAGCTGCGCAGCCCGACCTGCGCGTACTGCAACCGCAGCGTCTGCCCCGGCTCCATCACGATGACGCTCGCGTGGCCCATCGGGATGCCGTCGAGCAGCGCCGTGGCGGGCGCACCGGTGACGGCGACGGTCGTCACCGCCCGCGCACGCAGGGCGAGCCCGCCCATCAGCACCTCGATGCACGCGCCGTTCTCGTCGTTGCCGACCAGCCGGTTCGCCAGCTTCGCGGACCCGCGGTCGGCGGCGCCGGACACGCCGACACCCGAACTGAGGTAGCCGGGGCGGCCGAGGTCCTGGATCAGGCTCAGCGGACCCGTTTCGAGTACTTCGAGTTCGCTCACAGTGTGTCCTCGTCGACGAATCGGACGCGACGTCCCGGTTGCAGCAGCGCCGGGGGCTGCGCGTCGAGGTTCCACATCGGGGAGTCCGTGGTTCCGATGATCTGCCATCCGCCGGGCGACGACCGCGGATACACCGCGCCGTAGCCGCCGGCGAGGGCCACGGACCCGGCGGGCACGACGGTGCGGGACTGCGCGCGCCGGGGCACGGTGAGCCGGTCGTCGCCGCAACTCAGGTAGCCGAAACCCGGTGCGAATCCGATGAAGACACAGCGCCAGGTGGCCGCGGTGTGGGCGGCGATCACGTCCTCACAGCTCATCCGCAGAAGGTCGGCGACGTCGGCGAGATCGGCGCCGTCGTAGCGGACCGGAATGGTGACCGGTTCGGACTCGGGGACGCCGGTCCGGTCGTGCGCCTCGAGGTCGAGGGTCAACGTGCGCAGCGCGCGGCGCACCTCGTCGAGGTCGGTCCGCGGCGTGGTGGTGACGAGCACGGTGCGCGCCGCGGGCAGCACGTCCTCCATGCCGGGAACCGGGGTCCGGCGCAGGCGTTCGGTCAGCGACACGACCAGGGGTTCCGAGTCGAGTTCGACGAGCAGGGCCCGATCGCCCGCGGGGAGAATCCGGATGGGGGTGGTCATGTGAAGGGTCCGAGCGTGACGTCGGCACTCTGCAGGGCGTGGCGGACCCGGCGCGCGGTGTGCACGGAGCCGGGCGAGTCGCCGTGGACGCAGATGCTGCGCACCGACACCGCGACGTCGTCCCCGTCGATCGACTCCACCGTTCCGGTCGACACCATCCGCACGGCCTGGGCGGCCGCGACGTCGGGATCGTCGATGACGGCGCCGGCCACCGAGCGCGGGGTCAGCGTGCCCGCGGCGGTGTAGCGGCGGTCGGCGAACCCTTCGGCGACGAACTCGATGCCACGGGCCTCCGCCGCCCGCTGCAACTGCGATCCGGGCGGGCCCATGAGCGCGAGCGGTTCGGTGAACTCGTCGATCGCCGACGCGACCGCATCGGCCCGCTCGAAGTCGAGTGCCGCGGAATTGTAGAGCGCACCATGCGGTTTGACGTACGTCACCGACGATCCGGCGGCGCGGGCGAACCCGGCGAGCGCACCGATCTGATACAGCGTCTCGTCCCGCAGATCCGCGGGCGCCACGGCGAGTTCCCGCCGGCCGAATCCGGCCAGATCCCGGAACCCGACGTGCGCGCCGATCGCGACTCCGCGTGCGGCCGCGCTCTCGCAGGCCCTGCGGATGATCATCGGATCGCCCGCGTGAAACCCGCACGCGATGTTCGCGCTGGTGACGACGTCGAGGAGGGCCTCGTCGTCGGCCAGCGTCCACTGCCCGAAGCCCTCGCCGAGGTCGCAGTTGAGATCAACGCGCATCGGGGACCTCCAGGATGTACTCGCTGTCCGGGGTGTCGGTGATCAGCATGTATCCGGGCGCGTGGGTGATCGCGAACGGCAGCCGCGACGCCATCACCGCCGCCTGCGGGGTGACCCCACAGGCCCAGAACATCGGGACGTCGCCGGGCTGGAGGTTCACCGGATCGCCGAAGTCGGGGGCCCCGAGGTCGGCGATGCCGAGGTCCGCGGGATCACCGATGTGCACGGGCCCACCGTGGACGGCGGGCATCCGCGCCGAGATCGCCGCCGCGAGCGACACCTGGTGTTCGGGGACGGGCCGCATCGACACGACCATCGGTCCGCTCACCCGGCCCGCGGGCCTGCACTCGCGGTCGGTCACGTACATCGGGACGTTGCTGCCCTGCTCGACGTGCCGGAGCGGCACCCCGGCAGCGGCAACCGGATGCTCGAACGTGAAACTGCACCCGATGTGGAACGCGACGAGGTCGTCGCGCCACAGCGTGGACACGTCCGCGGTCTCATCCGCGAGTTCGCCGTCCTTCCACACGCGGTACAGCGGCAGGTCGGTGGTGATGTCGGCGCCGGGGGCGAGCATCGTCGTCCGGGAGCCGGCGTCGCCGACGTCGAGGACGGGGCACGGCTTCGGGTTGCGCTGGGTGAACAGCAGCACGTCGTACGCCCAGTCCTGCGGGACGGCGATGAGATTCGTCTGCGCGAATCCGGGCGCCAAACCGGCGGTCGGGGTGATGCGTCCCGAGCGGAACGCGGAGCGGAGGTCGGTCGGCGAGTCAGGCAAGTTCGCTCCCGCGGGTCTCGGGGAGGAAGAACAGGGCGAACACGGCGATGGCGTATCCGAGCGCGCCGAAGATCATCGCGCCGCCGATACCCAGCTGGGTGGCGGCCAGGAAACCGACGACGGCGGGGAACACGGCGCCGACCGCGCGGCCGAAGTTGTACGTGAAGCCCTGGCCGGTGCCGCGGGACTGCGTCGGGTACAGCTCGGACAGGAACGATCCGAATCCGCTGAAGATCGCGGACGTGCAGAAGCCGAGCGGGAAGCCCAGGATCAGGATCAGCGTGTTCGCGCCCTCGGGCACCTGGGTGTAGCCGACCATGAAGATCGCCGACAGGAACGCGAACAACTGCATGGTCCGCTTGCGGCCCAGCTTGTCGGTGAGGATGCCGCCGCTGACGTAGCCGAGGAACGCGCCCGAGATGAGGATCGCCAGGTAGCCGCCGGTGCCGACGACGTCGAGTCCGCGCGAGGTCTTGAGGAACGTCGGCAGCCAGGACGCCAGCGTGTAGTAGCCGCCCTGCACACCGGTGGCGAGCAGCGATGCGAGCACGGTGGTGCGGAGTAGTCCGCCGCGGAAGATGGCGGCGAACGAGCCCGTCTGCTTGCCCGCCGACTCGCGGCGCTCCGTGACGACCTCGGGGTCCTTCAGATTCCGGCGAACCCAGATGATGAGGAAGGCGGGCAGCACACCGGTGAAGAACAGCACGCGCCACGCGACGTCGGGGTCGAACAGCTGGAAGACGATGGTGTAGACGATCACGGCCAGCGCCCAGCCGACGGCCCACGCGCTCTGCACGAACGCGACCGCCCGGCCGCGGTACTCGGCGCGGGCGTACTCGGCGACGAGGATCGCGCCTGCCGCCCACTCACCGCCGAAGCCGAGGCCCTGGAAGGCGCGGAAGATCAGCAGCGTCTCGAAGTTCTGCGCGAAACCGCACAGCACCGTGAAGATCGTGTACGTCGCGACGGTGACCTGCAGGGTGCGGACCCGGCCGATCTTGTCGACGAGGATGCCGGCGAGGGCACCGCCGAGCGCGGACACCACCAGCGTCACCGTGGTCAGCAGGCCTGCCTGACCGGTGGTGAGGCTGAAGTAGGCGGCGATGGCCGCGAGGCCGAGCGGGAGGACCTGGAAGTCGTAGGAGTCGAGCCCGTATCCGCCGAATGCCCCGATGAAGGCTCTTTTTCCCTTCGGCCCGAGGGTGCGGAACCAGTCGAAGGGGCGCGCCTGCGCGACCTCGGTCTGCGTATCTGTGGTCATGGCACCTCGCCTGAAGAAGGGATGGAACTGCTCGAAGAATGCGATGTAACTCCCATCACGGTACAAATCGTTCAACGATCCTGCAATACCCTGAGAGGATCGTTTAACATGGAAGGCATCGCGGAACCGAGCTCACAACTATGATTGCGGTCGAGATCGAAACCTGAGGAGTGGACTTGACCAGCTCGAATGCCCTTCGCGGCGATGCGCATTCCCGCCTGGCCGCTCATCGCGGCCTGCTCGAACGCACCAGCAGGACCACCCGAGTGGCGGGCATCCTGCGGGACGCCATCATCGACGGAACGTTCCAACCAGGGGCGCGACTGTCCGAGCCCGACATCTGCGCCGCCCTCGACGTCTCCCGCAACACCGTCCGCGAGGCCTTCCAGATCCTGATCGAGGACCGCCTCGTCGCCCACGAACTCAACCGCGGCGTCTTCGTCCGCGTGCCCACCGCCGAGGACATCACCGAGCTCTACATCTGCCGACGCGTCGTCGAATGCGCCGGCGTCAACGGATTCGACCCCGAGACCGGCGACCTGTCCGGAGTCGCCGAGGCCCTCGCCCTGGCCGACGAGCGGCACGCCGTCGAGGACTGGACCGGCGTCGGCACCGCCGACATCTACTTCCACATCGCCCTCGCGAGCCTCAACAACAGCAACCGCATCGACGAACTCATGCGCAGCGTGTGGAACGAGGCGCGGCTCGTCTTCCACGTCATGGACGACGCCCACCGCTTCCACGGTCCGTACCTCACCCGCAACCACGAGATCTACGACGCCCTCGCCGCCGGCAACACCGAAGCCGCAGGTCAGCTACTCAAGACCTACCTCGAAGACGCCGAGGCGCAGATCCTCGGGGCCTACAGCCCCGTGCGTGGTTGACGAGTCCCTGGA
>JBCEBZ010000095.1:0-6381 GCA_039206675.1 Rhodococcus sp. (in: high G+C Gram-positive bacteria)
GGTATGTGCGTCGGGCGGGGTTGACGGCGGGACGTTTCGTGGCGTCGCCGTTCGGCACCGGTGGGCGGATGTATCGCACGGGGGATGTGGTCCGCTGGGTGACTGCCCCGGACGGGCGTCGGGTTCTGGAGTTTTTGGGCCGCAGCGATTTTCAGGTCAAGATTCGCGGGTTCCGGATCGAGTTGGGTGAGATCGACGCGGCGTTGGCTGCGCATCCGGTGGTGGAGTTCGCGCACACGGTCGGCTATGACGACGGGAGCGGGAGCAGTCGCCTGGTCTCGTACGTGCTGCCGGCGCCGGCAACGGACGTTGACACCCGGGTGTTGTCGGAGTTCGTCGGGGAGCGTCTTCCGGGGTACATGGTGCCGTCGTCGATCATGGTCCTCGATGAGATCCCGTTGACTCCGGCGGGCAAGGTGGACCGCAACTCCCTGCCCACACCCGTCTTCGCTCAGCGGAGCGAGTTCACAGCACCGCAGACCTCGGCCGAGCAGGTGGTCGCCGCCGTCTTCGCCGATGTCGTGGGGGAGCCGTCGATCGGTCTCGACGACAACTTCTTCGACCTCGGCGGCAACTCGCTGTCCGCCACCCAGGTCGTCTCCCGCGTCGGTTCGGCACTGGGAACACGCCTTTCCGTCCGCACGCTGTTCGACAACCCCACCGTGCGCGCACTCGCGACCGCCGCAGCGTCCGACGCGACGGCAGAGCGGCCGGCCCTCGTCGCCGGTGAGCGACCCGCCACGATCCCGCTGTCGCCGGCCCAGCAACGCATGTGGTTCCTCAACCAGTTCGACACCACCTCGGCCGCCTACACCATCCCGCTCGCGCTGCGGATGTCCGGCCGGATCGACGTCGCGACCCTGCGCACCGCACTCGGCGACGTCCTGGCCCGGCACGAGGCACTGCGCACCGTCTACCCGGCGACCGAGAACGGGGCGCATCAGGTGATCGTTCCGGTGGAGTCGGTCCCCCTCGATCTCACACCCACCCGCCTGTCCGGCGAAGACCTCTCCGGCGCGATCCTGCGCCACGCCTCCGCCGGGTTCGACGTCACCACCGACCTGCCACTGCGGGTCCACCTGTTCCGCGAGAGCCGGTCGGAGCACGTCCTGTTGTTCGTCGTCCACCACATCTCTGCGGACGGCTGGTCGTTCATCCCCCTCGCGTCCGACGTGATGACGTCCTACGCCGCCCGGACCGCCGGCGACGCCCCGGCGTGGCACGCGTTGCCGGTGCAGTACGCGGATTACGCGTTGTGGCAGCGGGACCTGCTCGGTGACTCCGACGACCCGCAGTCGCTCGCCGCCGGTCAGATCGCGTACTGGAAGCGGACACTCGCGGGACTGCCGGATCAGGTCGCACTGCCCGCCGACCGCCCCCGTCCGCCGGCCCCGTCGAACCGCGGCGGCACGGCGCGACTGAGCCTGGACGGCGACATCCACCGGCGACTGCACGAACTGGCGCGCGCACACCACGCCAGCCTGTTCATGGTCGTCCACACCGCACTGGCCGCACTGCTGTCCCGGATGGGGGCCGGCCCGGATGTCGCCATCGGAACGTCCGTCGCGGGCCGCGGCGAGCAGTCCCTCGACGGACTCGTCGGCATGTTCGTCAACACCCTGGTGCTGCGTACCGACGTGCACCCGAACTCGACGGGCGCCGCACTGCTCGACCAGGTCAGGCGCGTTGACCTCGAGGCGTTCTCTCACGTGGACGTGCCGTTCGAGCACCTCGTCGACGCGATCAACCCGACCCGATCCACCGCGTTCCACCCGCTGTTCCAGGTGGCGCTCGCGCTGCAGAACCTGCAGACCCCGACGCTCGAACTGCCGGGACTGGAGGTTTCCGCACTCGACATCGAGTCGCCGGTCGCCAAGTTCGACCTGAACTTCGTGCTCGGTGAACGCCACGACGAGGACGGGAATCCGGCGGGCCTCGATCTCGAACTCGGTTACGCCAAGGACCTTTTCGACGCGGACACCGCGCTGAGAATCGGCGAGTCCTTCCTCCGGGTGCTGTCCGGACTGGCCGCCGATCCGCGCACCCCGGTCGGCGACCTCGACCTGCTCGGCGACGACGCCCGGCTGCGTCTCCTCGCTCAGTCCCACGGCGTGACGCGGGAGACGGTGCACTCCACCCTCACCGGTCTGCTCGACGAACAGGTACGGGCCACTCCGAGTGCGCCCGCGGTGCTCTGGCGCGACACGGCTCTGACCTACGCCGAATTCGACGCCCGGGCGAACCGCCTCGCACGCAGGCTCCTGGCCGACGGGGTGGGCCCCGACGTCGTCGTGGCGGTGGAGATCCCGCGGTCTCTCGACCTGCTCGTCGCCGTCCACGCCGTGGTGAAGGCCGGCGGCGCTTACACCCCACTCGACCCCGGCCAACCGGAGCAGCGCAACCGCGACATCGTCGAACAGTCCGGCGCGTCCCTGGTACTCACCGGCAGCGACCTGCTCGCGCAGACCGGAACGACCCGGCACGGAGTGCGGGCAATCGCGCCGGGCGACCTCGACCCGGCCGAGTTCGGCGGGGAGCCGATCCGCACCGACGAGCGGATCGCCCCACTGCGCCCGGACAACACGGCGTACGTCCTCTTCACGTCCGGATCGACGGGACGGCCCAAGGGCGTGGCCGTCTCGCACGCGGCGATCACGGCGCAACTCGAGTGGCTGCGTGAGCAGTACGCGCTCGGCACCGACGACACGATGCTGCTCAAGACCCCGGTGACGTTCGACGTGTCGGTGTGGGAGTGCTTCGCGCCGCTCGCCGCCGGCGCCCGCCTCGTCATCGCCGAGCCCGACGGGCACCGCGACCCCCAGTACCTCGCGGATGTCTTCCGCACGCACGGCGTCACCGTCGTGCACTTCGTGCCCGCGATGCTGGCGGCACTCACGTCCGGTCCCGGACTGACGAATCTGCCGGCGCTGCGGCACGTGCTGGTCGGTGGCGAGGCGGTGTCCCCGGAGACGATCGACGACTTCCGGGCGTCCCATCCCGCCGAGATCGACAACACGTACGGACCCACCGAGGCGGCGGTGACCACCACCTTCTTCGCGGCACGGTCCGACAATTCCGACACCGTCCCGATCGGCCTGCCCGTCTGGAACACCAGCACTCTCGTCCTCGACGACCGCCTCCGCCCGGTGCCGGCCGGGGTGGCGGGAGAGCTGTACCTCGGCGGGGTCCAGCTCGCCCGCGGATACCTGGGCCGCCCCGACCTCACCGCCGAACGCTTCGTCGCCGACCCCTTCTCGACGTCGGGTGCGCGGCTGTACCGCACGGGCGACCTCGTCCGCTGGAGCTCGGCGGGCCGGCTCGAGTACCTCGGTCGCACCGACTTCCAGGTGAAGGTCCGTGGATTCCGCATCGAACTCGGCGAAATCGTCTCCGCGCTGCTCCGGCACGAGGACGTGGACCAGGCGGTCGTCGTCCCGCACTCGGATCCGCACACCGGTGAGCACCTGGTCGGGTACGTCGTGCCGCGCGGCGCCGTCACACTGGACAGCGGCGCCGTCCTGGCCGACGCGGCGGGCAGCCTGCCCTCCTACATGGTTCCGTCGCTGCTGATCCCGTTGACCGAACTGCCGCTGACGCCGAACGGCAAGGTGGACCAGAACGCCCTGCCCGCACCGGTATTCGCGGGGAAGGCGGAGTACACGGCGCCGCGCACCGAGTCGGAACGCGTCGTGGCGGCCGCCTTCGCCGAACTCCTCGGCGTTCCCCGCGTCGGTGTCGACGACAACTTCTTCGAACTCGGCGGCAACTCGCTGTCGGCTACCAAACTCAGTACCCGCATCGGTGTGGCGACGGAGACGCGGATCGCCGTCCGCGACGTGTTCGACGCCCCCACCGTCGCGGCCCTGGCCCGGCGACTCGACCAGCACGGTCCGTCCACCGCGATCGCACCACTGACGGCGGCGGTCCGTCCCGACCGGATACCGCTGTCGCTCGCGCAGCAGCGGATGTGGTTCCTCAACCAGTTCGAAACGTCCTCGCCCGCCTACAACCTGCCCGCCGCGGTGCGACTGACCGGCCCGCTGGACACGGCGGCGCTGGCCGCGGCGATCGGTGACCTGATCGCCCGGCACGAATCGCTGCGGACGGTCTTCCCCGATTCGCGGGGTGGGCCGCACCAGGTGATTCTCGAACCCGAAGACTTCACCCCCGACGTCGTACCGGTCCACGTGAGCGAGACCGGGTTGCGCGCGGATCTCCAGGAGTTCCTCCTGGCCGGTTTCGACGTGTCCGAGGCCGTGCCGCTGCGGGTGAAGGTGTACTCGCTCGGCCCCGCCGAGCACGTGCTCGCCCTCGTCGTCCACCACATCTCCGCCGACGGCGCGTCCATGGAACCCCTGATCCGCGACGTGATGATCGCCTACGCGAGCCGTGCCGCGGGCCACCCGCCCACCTGGGCTCCGCTGCCGGTGCAGTACGCCGATTACGCGCTGTGGCAGCGGACGGTGCTCGGCGCCGAGTCCGAGCCGGGCAGCCTCGCCGCCGCCCAACTCGACTACTGGACCCGCACCCTCGCCGGTGTCCCGGACCAGCTGTACCTGCCCGGCGACCGGGGCAGGCCTGCGGTGCCGACGCACCGCGGCGCGGCGACCCGTTTCACCCTGGACTCCGGCACACACCGGGCCCTCGCGGAGCTGGCACGGGCGCACGGCGCCAGCCTGTTCATGGTCGCCCACGCCGCGCTCAGCGTCCTCCTGGGACGCCTCAGCACCACCGCCGACATCGCGGTCGGCACCGCCGTCGCCGGCCGCGGCCGGGTCGAACTCGACGACATCATCGGCATGTTCGTCAACACCCTCGTCCTGCGGACGACGCTGGATCCGGGAGCGTCGTTCGTGTCGCTGCTCGAGCAGGCGCGGGACGTCGACCTCGAGGCGTTCGCCCACGCCGACCTGCCGTTCGAGCGGCTGGTGGAGGTTCTGAGCCCGGTCCGCTCCACCTCGCACCACCCGCTGTTCCAGGTGGCGCTCGGTGTGCAGGCCATGTCCGCCGACGGACTGGTGCTGGACGGGCTGTCGGTCGAACCGCTCACCCTCGACGCGAGCATCGCCAAGTTCGACCTGCACTTCACGCTCACCGAGCGGCTCGACGACACCGCCGAACCCGCGGGCATCGACGCCGAACTCATCTACGCGACCGACATTTTCGACGAGAGCACCGCCGCCGGATATGCGACCCGGCTGCGCCGGATCTTCGAGGCGGTGGTCGCCGACCCAGAGCGGCCGATCGGTGACATCCCCGTTCTCGGCGAAGACGAACACGCGGCGCTCACCCCCGTCCGCGGCGCCGACCCGCGACCGGTGCAGATGCTGCCCGAGATCCTCGCCGACGCCGTCGCCGCGGCACCCGACGGCCTCGCCGTCGTCTTCGACGGTGCCGGTCTGACGTACCGGGACCTCGACGAACGGTCGAACCAGCTGGCCCGGTTGCTCGTGGACAGGGGAGTGGGACCCGAAACCAGGGTCGCGCTGGCGCTGCCGCGGTCCTTCGAATCCGTGGTGGCCGTCTGGGCGGTGGCCAAGACCGGTGCCGCCTTCGTACCCGTCGACCCCGGCTATCCCGCGGACCGCATCGTGCACATGGTGCAGGACTCCGGGGCGATGGTCGGGATCACGGTGTCCGGGAAGCGGGCACTGCTCCCCGACTCGATCCGGTGGATGCTCCTCGACGACCCGGCACTGGAGGTGCGCTGCACCCACGAGTCCCGGTTGCCGCTCACCAACCGCGACCGCATGCGGCCGATCCTGTCCGACCAGGTGGCATACGTCATCTACACGTCGGGATCGACCGGCAGGCCCAAGGGTGTCGCGGTGACGCACCGCGGTCTGATGAACCTGGTGACCGACGAACGTGAGCTGCTCGGTGTCACGTCCCGTTCGCGGACACTGCATTTCGCGTCTCCGAGCTTCGACGCCTCCGTGTTCGAGATGCTGATGGCACTCGGCGCGGGAGCCACCATGGTGATCGCGCCGCCCACGATCTACGGCGGATCGGAACTCGCGGAACTGCTCGCGGCGGAACGCATCACCCATGCGTTCTCCACCCCCGCGGCGCTGGCATCGGTGGACCACCACGGGCTCGACGAACTCGCCGTGGTGGTCGTCGCCGGTGACGTGTGCCCGCCGGAACTGGTCGCCCGCTGGGCGCCCGGGCGCCGCATGGTCAACGCGTACGGACCCAGCGAGGCGACGATCATGTCGTCCATCACCGAACCGCTCCGCGCCGGCGAACCGGTCACCATCGGCGGCCCGAGTCGCGGGGTGCGGGCGCTCGTGCTCGACGGGCGGCTGCGGCCGGTGCCGGTGGGGGTGCCGGGCGAACTGTACGTCGGGGGACCGAGCCTGGCCCGCGGCTATCTCGGAC
>JBCEBZ010000096.1:0-6379 GCA_039206675.1 Rhodococcus sp. (in: high G+C Gram-positive bacteria)
CGAGTACACCACCCGGCTGCGGGGGACCGTGGTCGCCGCGACGAACACCAGCGACGCGAACGGCAGCGCCAGACCGAGCACCGCGACAGGCGCCGAACCCGGCAGCGCGGAGGCGAGCGCGAAACCCGTCCCGCCGCCCAGGACCGCCAGCCGGAGCAGGAGCGCGACACCGTCGTTGCCGAAGTCGGGCGAGATGGTGGCGGCCAGCGGAACGACGGCGGCGAGGCACAGACCCCACCCGGGCCGTCGCCGCTTCGGTGGAACCCGGACCGCCACCGCCATTCCCGCCGCCAGGGTCACGACGCCGACTGCCAGCAACGCGGGCGCGGGCGTCGTCACCCGCGGGGTCCGGAGGTCGTCGAGGACGAGCACGGCCGCCGCGGTGACCCCGGTCGCTGCGACGAGGAAGTGTCCGTCGATCCCGGGGAACCGTCGCCCGATCTGCACGGTGACCCCCAGGATCACGGCGAGCGAGAACGCCACGATCAGCCAGACCGTCAGGGGTTCGCCGAATTCCTGATCGTCGATCCACGCCCCGAGCATCCGGTTGAGCAGGGCGAGTCCCAGGGCCCCGATCAGCGCGATCAGCAGGGTCTTTCGTTCGGGGCGCTGCACCCGGAACTGTGACCGCGCCACCACCGCCGACGCGAGCGCGAGCACGAGAACACCGATCAGCAGCCACTGCGGGGGTTCGCCGATCGCCGAGGTGCTCATGCTCGCGGGCTCGACATACGCGGTGTCGCTGCGCGGCAGTTTCTGCACGCTCGCGAGGAGGAACGCGCCCGCGACCCCCAGCGTCAGGGTCAGTTGCGAAGCCCAGCGACCCCACACCGCGGCCACGGCCGCGCCCAGCAGGAACCCGGCCGTCGCGGTCTTGGCGAAGTGCAGGGCGATCAACGTGTCGACGCCGCCGGCGCCGGGCACCGCCCAGCGCGCGCCGATCAGGACGAGCGCACACACCGCGGCGAGGAGCCACGACACCCGGCGGGAGCCCGACCGTTGCAGACCGCCCACCGCGATGACGGCGAGAACCAGGGCCACCACCACACCGGTCGGCTGGCTGCTGATCCACCGGTCGATCTCGCGATCGGAGGCGTTGATCGTCCAGGCCCGGTTGCGGGGATTGGTGAGGACGAACCCGGCCAGAGCGCCGGACGCGAGGGCAGCCGCGGCCGACAGGGGTTCCCGGAAGTCCATTTGCTCACGGTACTCGAGCGGGCAGGAATGGAAACGGCGAACCGGGCGTTGGCACCGAAGGCGTGCCCGAGAACGACTCCGATCGAAGACCCCGAGGCGAGGAGCCCCCTATGACGTCGATCAACGAGAAGGCCACCACCCTGCTGGAGCTGCACCGGCCCGGCAACCCCGTCATCCTGCCCACCGTGTGGGATGCGTGGTCCGCGAATCTGGCTGTGTCCGCCGGGTTTCAGGCGCTGACGGTCGGAAGCCACCCGGTGTCCGATTCGATCGGCAAGCCCGACAACGAGGGGATCACGTTCGACGAGCTGCTGCACCGCATCTCGCAGATCACCGCCGCGGTGGAGCTGCCGCTGTCGGTCGACATCGAATCCGGCTACGGGCTCGAGCCCGCCCGGCTGATCGAGGGTCTGATCGGTGCGGGCGCGGTCGGTCTGAACATCGAGGACACGGTCCACAGCGAGGGCGGACGCCTCCGCGAGCCGCAGGAGCACGCCGACTTCGTCGGAGGGTTGCGGCAGGCCGCCGACGCCGCCGGGGTCCACGTGGTGGTCAACGCACGGACCGACCTGTTCGTGAAGCAGGTGGGCGACGAGTCCGATCGTGTCGACCGCGCCATCGCGCGACTGAAGCTCGCCGCCGAGGCCGGAGCCGACGTGCTGTACCCCGTCGGCCGTCACGACGACGCCACCCAGAAGCGGCTCACGTCGGAGCTCCCGCTGCCCGTCAACGCGATCGGGCTGCCCGATCAGGACGATCCGGCGAGCTTCGGACCGCTCGGCGTCGCGCGGGTGAGTTTCGGCCCGTTCTTCCAGGCCGCCCTCGCCGCACACGCGGCCACCCTGCTCGGCCGCTGGTCCTGACCCGTGAGTACTTGTCAACCGCCGGCGGTTGACAAGTACTCACGGGCGCGACAGCGCATACGCCTTCAGGTGCGCCACTTGCTCGGGATCGAGTGAGGGGCGCACCTTTTCGCGTGCCTCGGCGACGTCGGCCGCGGTGACGTCGGCGGCGTCGATGTTCCGGCGCATCGCGGCCAGCGCCGCCTCCCTCAGCAACGCCGAGCAGTCGGCGGCCGAGTAGCCGTCGAGATCGTCCGCCAGGGCGTTCAGGTCGACGTCGTCGGCGAGGGGGACCGCCTTCCCGGACGTCCGGAGGATCGCGCGGCGGGCGTCGCCGTCCGGCGGCGGCACGAACACCAGCCGCTCCAGGCGGCCCGGGCGCAGCAACGCCGGGTCGATGAGGTCGGGCCGGTTGGTGGCGCCGACGACCACCACGTCGCGCAGCGGTTCGACGCCGTCGAGTTCGGTGAGGAGCGCGGCCACCACCCGATCGGCCACCCCGGAGTCGGAACTCTGGCCGCGCCGCGGGGCGAGGGCGTCGACCTCGTCGAGGAAGATCAGCGACGGCGCCGAATCCCGTGCCCGCTGGAACAGTTCGCGGACGGCCTTCTCCGATGCGCCCACCCACTTGTCCATCAGCTCGGCGCCCTTGACGGCGTGCACACTCAGATGTCCCGAACTGGCCAGCGCCCGAACGAGATACGTCTTGCCGCAGCCGGGCGGTCCGTAGAGCAGGACTCCGCGCGGGGGATCGACACCCAGCCGGGCGAACGAATCCGGGTGCTGCAACGGCCACAGCACGGCCTCCGTCAGCGCCTGCTTGGTCTCGACCATGTCCCCGACGTCGTCCAGGGTGACGCTGCCGATCGCGAGTTCCTCGCTGCCCGACCGCGACAGTGGGCGGATGACGTCGAGGGCGCCGAGCAGGTCGTCCTGCGTCAGCGCCGGCTCGACGGGTTTCCTGGCCGCGCGGGACGCCGCGCGCAGGGCGGCTTCCCGGCACAGCGCGGCGAGGTCGGCGACGACGAACCCCGGTGTGCGCGCCGCGATCGCGTCGAGGGCGATGCCGTCGCTCGGGACCTTCCGCAGCAGCAGTTCCAGGAGGGCCCGGCGGGTGGAACCGTCGGGCAGGGTGAGGGCGAGTTCGCGGTCGCACAGGTCCTGCCCGCGCAACCGGGTGTCGACCGACTCCGGGTGCGCCGACGTCGCGACGAACGCGACC
This sequence comes from Rhodococcus sp. (in: high G+C Gram-positive bacteria), assembly GCA_039206675.1. GTDB lineage: Bacteria > Actinomycetota > Actinomycetes > Mycobacteriales > Mycobacteriaceae > Rhodococcus_F. The sequence goes on from JBCEBZ010000096.1 coordinate 3,262, forward strand.
CCGACGGTGTCGACCGCGCCGCGGAGCTGTTCGATGATCAGCGCCGACACCGGTTCCGGGGTGGACGGCAGCAGGGCGTCGATGTCCGTGATCAACAGGACCCCGCCGGTGCGGATCGATTCGACCGCCGCGGTGACCCGTTGCAGCCGTGAGCCCGCTTCGAGCGCCCCGGCAGTCGGCCCGTCGAGTTCGACCACCCGCCGGGATGCGAGAACCGAACGGGCGAGCGTCGCCTTCCCGACGCCGGCGGGACCGGTCACGAGGACCCCCAGGTGGGGGGAGGCCCCGAGCGTGCGGAGCAGTTCGGGTTCGTCGAGTGCCAGCCCGAGCCACTCGGTGAGTTTGGCCGCCTGGGTGTGGGCGCCGGCCAGGTCCTCGACCGGCACCGGGGGCACCTCCTCGGCGGGCCGGACGGGCGGCGCGGGCAGCCGCGACGGGGACGCGGTCACCGTCGCGCGCACACCCTCCCCCCACCCGACCGCGGTGTTGGGCTGCACACTCACCGGACCACCGGCCGGGTCGACCCCGGTCACGGTGAGCAGTTCGGACGTCCAGGCGACTCCGAACGTCCGGGACAAAGCCTGTGTCGCGGGGGCGGTGCTGGTCCCGGGGCCCAGATCGCGGGGCAGCAGCGACACCGTGTCGCCGACCGTGAGGACCTTGCCGAGCAGGGCGTGACGCAGGGTGACGTCGGAGACGGAGTTGACGGCCAGGTTGGAGCCGCTGACCGTCACCGTCTTCCCGCCGTACACCGTCACCGGTGTCACGACGACCGTGCTGTTCTCGGACAGCCCGGCGTTGGACAGCGTCACGTCGTCGAGGAGCGCGGTCCCGGTGGGGGTCCCGGCCGGCGCGCGACCGGCGACGGCGGCGGTGCGGCGCGCACCGATCAGGGCGATCGCGTCCCACTCGCGGAGGCCGAGCGCGGCCAGGGCTTCCGGATGCAGCCGGACCACGCCGCGCCGGGTGTCCGCGGCCGAGGTGTTCAGTCGGACTGTGAGCGCGAGTTCCGGTGAGGTCACGCCGTCGAGCCTACGTGCGGGAGCGAACTACCGGGCCCGGGGACGCCGCAGTCCGAGCCGTGCCGCGGACCGCTTGCCGCGGGCGTCGGGCTGACGCCGGATGGCCCGCCGCTCGGACGGTTTGATGTCCCAGGTCTCGGGCCGCGCGGCCACCCACCGCTTCGAGTGGACAGCGAACGGAATGTGCCCGAGGTACACCGCGACGAGGGCGATCAGCAGGATGTACGGGTAGGTGACGAGGGCCGCCGCCGCGAGCGCCACGAGGACGAGCAGACCGGCCGCCATGTGCGGGGGCACGGACACCGTCTTCAGCGCGAGGGTGGGGATCCGGCTGACGATCAGCGCCGCGGAGATCACGGTCCATGCCACGACGACGGGATACGACGACCACCACCCGTCGCCCCACTGCGCGGCCGCGGCCAGCGGGGCCAGCGCGACCAGCGCGCCGGCCGGCGCGGGCACCCCGGTGAAGTACTCGTTGGTGTAGCCCGGCGCGTCGTCCTCGTCGAGGAGCGTGTTGAACCGGGCCAGCCGCAGCACGATGCTCACCGCGTAGATCAGGGCGATGATCCAGCCGAAACTCTGGCCGTCCAGCAGCGTGACGTAGAGGACGAGCGCCGGGGCTACGCCGAACGAGATGGAATCGGCGAGCGAATCCAGTTCGGCGCCCATCTTGCTGGTCGCGTCGAGCAGTCGCGCGATCCGCCCGTCGAGCGAGTCGAGGACCGCGGCGGCGCCGATCATGGCCAGCGCCGTCCCCAGATCGCCGTCCAGCGCGAACTTGACGGCGGACAGTCCCGCGCACAGCGCGAGGATCGTGACGACACTCGGCAGGATCCGCACCGCCTGCTGGGGTCGTCCCCTCCGCTGTTGCTTCGCGTTGGCGATCACGGCAGTTGAGCGATGACGGTCTCGGCGCCGATCGTCCGCTGTCCCCGCTCGGCGAGGAGCGTGGTGCCGGCCGGGAAGTACGTGTCGACGCGGGAGCCGAACCGGATCAGGCCGTACGTGTCGCCGATCGGGAGCGTGTCGCCGACCTTGGCGTCGCAGACGATCCGGCGGGCGAGCAGTCCGGCGATCTGGACGACGGCGACGTCGTGGCCCTCCGCGGTGTGCAGCAGCATGCTGTTGCGTTCGTTGACCTCGCTGGCGTCGGCGAGGTCGGCGGACAGGAATTGGCCGGGCTGGTGGACGACCTTCGTCACCTCACCGCCGACGGGGCTGCGCTGGACGTGCACGTCCAGCACGGACAGGAAGATGCTGACCCGGGGGAGCGGTTCGGTTCCCATGTCGAGTTCGGACGGCGGGACCGCGGAGTCGACGAGCGCGACCTCACCGTCGGCGGGGGCGACTGCGACGCCGACACGGTTCGGCGGAACGCGGTGCGGATGCCGGAAGAAGGCGGCGCAGGCGGCGGCGGAGGTCAGTGCCCCGCGACGGACCCACTTGCGGTTGCGGCCGAGGACCGCCACGCCGAGTGGTGCGAGGACGAAGGGCAGCCCGGCCGGATGCAGGGGCGGAACTGCTCCGCGGACGAGGTCGACGATGTGACCGACGCTCGTGGCTTGCGGGGTTCCGGGGGGTGTGGGCTTGCGTGCCACGGGCTCCTCTAACTGTGTTCGGACGGACGTGCTGCCTGCGCGCCATCGCGCCGCACCCACAGATTACGTGAGCGCTTCCGGCTGCAACGGCATCAGGAGAGAGTACGCACTCGCGGGGTCGGATGTGTGAACGGATGGTGGCCGGATGGCGAGGGGCGTGATGGGTCCACCGACCCGGAACGTCAACTGCTCGCCCGGCAGCGCGTCGACGGCTTCGAGGAGAAAACCGGCGTTCACCTGCACGTGGAAGCGGACGGGCTGTCCGGTGCCCGGATGGCCGACGACGATCTCGCCCGACTCCAGAACCCCCAGATCCACCCGGTCGCCGGCGTCGGCGAGGAGTGCACGCAAGGCCGCCGCGGAGAAGGTGTGTTCGATTCCCGGGTCGCGGGGCGACAGGGCGCGGTGGTCGGGGAAGGCGCCGTCGACGAGGCCGGTGGTGAGCTCTTCGGCATCGCAGCGGAGGGTGACGGAGTCGGCGCCCACGACGACGGT
>JBCEBZ010000097.1:0-24467 GCA_039206675.1 Rhodococcus sp. (in: high G+C Gram-positive bacteria)
CCGGGAGAAGCTCTCCGCGTACAAGATTCCACGCCTCGTCCGGTTCGTCGACCAACTCCCGAAGGGGGCGACCGGCAAGATCCTCAAACGCGACATCGACCGCAGCGATCCCCGGAAGGCTTCCGCCTGACTGGGAGATCGGGTTGTGGTGGACAACTGTGTGCGGTGATCGTGCCGGGTGCGCCGGCGGTGTGGTTCAGGGATTTCCCTGGGGATCGCCGATGAAGAAGTCGATGAATCCGAAGGGTGCGTGGTCGCCGAGGCAGAGGTCCAGGATTTCGTGCGCGTCCGCGTAGAAGGCGTCGCTGCGCGGGAACAGCGCCTCTTCGTACGCGGTGAGTGCCGCCTCGGAGTCGTCGGGGTGCGCGGCGATCGCCCTGCCGAGTTCGGCGCCGTCGAACATCGCCAGGTTCGCGCCGTCGCCGGACGGCGGCATCAGGTGCGCGGCATCGCCGAGGAGCGTCACCCCCGGCACGCGGTCCCATCGGTGTCCGTCCGGGAGTGTGTGGATCATGCGCGCGACCGGAGAGGTCTCGCCGTCGGTGATCAGCGCGGTGAGTTCCGGTGCCCAACCGTCGAACTCGGCCGCGATCCGGGCGCGCGCGGCGGCGTCGTCGGTGAAGTCGATGCCGGCGATCCACTCGGCGGAGCGGTTCAGCTCGACGTAGGTGTGGAGGAAGTCCCCCGCCTCGCGGTGGGCGACGATCCCCTTCCCCGGGGTCAGTGCGTACATGGCACCCTTGCCGACGGCCGCGGCCGTTGCGGGATGCTTCTGGTCGGCGTCGTGCAGGTAGGTCTCCACGAACGTGGTGCCGGTGTATGCGGGCGTGGCGTCGGAGAGTAGCGGGCGGATCTTCGACCAGGCGCCGTCGGCGCCCACGAGGAGCCCGGTGGTCACGGTTGCGCCGTCGGCGAAGGTCAGCTGGTGGCGGCCGTCGCCGAGGGACCGGACACCGGTGACCTTGTGTCCCCACTGGACGGTTCCGTCGGGCAGGGAATCGAGCAAGATCCGGCGCAGGTCTCCGCGAAGCACCTCGGGGCGCGCCATCGAGTCGTTGCCGGGGATGTCGAGGAGCAGTGTGCCGTGCTCGTCGAGCAGGCGCGCTGCGTCGGCGCCCGCGTGGATGATCGCGCGGAACTCGTCGGTGAGGCCGGCCGCTTCGAGCGCGCGCTGTCCGTCGTGCTCGTGGATGTCGAGCTGGCCGCCCTGCGTGCGGGCCTGCGCCGACGGGTCGGCTTCGTAGATCGTCGTGGGGATGCCGTGGACGTGGAGGACGCGGGCGAGGGTGAGGCCGCCGAGGCCGGCGCCCACGATCGTGACTGGTGTCGTCATCGTGTTCGTGTTCCCTTCGGGAGGTTCTGGAACAGCGTTCCATCGACTCCATGATGGAACGCTGTTCCAACCATGTCAAGATGGTGCTCATGGCAACCCACACGCGGCGGACCGAACGGCGCACGGACGCACTCTCGAAGGAGCGGATCGTCGAGGCCGCGATCGAGATCCTCGACGCAGAGGGCGAGAGCGCTCTCACCTTCCGCGCGCTCGCGGCCCGCCTGGCCACCGGGGCCGGTGCGATCTACTGGCACGTCGCCAACAAAGGCGAGCTGCTCGCGGCGGCCGCCGACGACGTCATCGCCCGTGTCATGACCGGCGTGGCTGGTGGTGCGGAGCCGCGGGCGGCGATCCGAGTCATCTCTTCCGGGGTGTTCGATGCGATCGACGCGCACCCGTGGGTGGGCACCCAACTCTCCCGTGAGCCTTGGCAACCCGCGATAGTGCAGATTTTCGAAGGCGTCGGCGGGCAGCTCCAGGCGTTGGGCGTTCCCGAACGAGCGCAGTTCGACTCCGCGTCGGCGCTCGTGAGCTACATTCTCGGTCTCGCAGCGCAGTATGCCGCGGGCGCTCGACTTCTCGCGCCGGACACGGATCGATCGGCGTTCCTGGCGACCATCGCCGAACGGTGGATGCAACTGGACCCCGCGAAGTACCCGTTCGTGCATCGGGTGGCGACACAGCTGCCCGAGCACGACGACCGCGAGCAGTTCCTCGCGGGCATCGACCTCATCGTGGCCGGCATGACAGCCGCCCGATAGGCGGCCCTGCCGGGTCAGAGACCGAGGAGTTTTTCGGTGTTCTGGTGCGCGATCTGGTGTTTCGCTTCGTCGGGGAGGTTCGCGTCCTCGAGGAAGGCGACGGCGCCGTCGTTGCCGACGAAGGGGTAGTCGACGGAGTAGAGGATGCGGTCGACGCCGAGGGTTTCGACGCAGTACTGCAGTTGAGCCTGGTTGAACATGCCGGACGGGGTGATGTAGACGTTCTCACGGACGTAGTCGGAGATGGTGCGGTCGAGATGGGTCAGTGCCTGCGGCAGGGCCTCGTCGAGCCGGTCGAGGTAGAAGGGAATCATCTCGCCCCAGTGCCCGAGGATGAATTGCAGGTTCGGGTAGCGGTCGAGAACCCCGGAGAGCACCAGGTGCAGAAAGTGGACGGCGGTTTCTTGGTGCCAACCCCAGGCGCTGGTCTGCAGCCGGGCGGTGACCAAGGGGGCGAGGCCGGCGTAGTTGGAGTCGGAGGTTTCGCGGGGCGGGACGGCCGGGTGCAGGTAGATCGGCACGTTGCGGTCGGCGGCGGTGGCCAGGATCGGGTCGAAGCGGGGCGCGTCGAGGAACTGCCCGTCGGTGCGGCCGTTGATCATGGTGCCGACGAATCCGAGGTCGTCGATGCAGCGGGCGAGTTCGGTGGCGGCGGCGTCGGGGGCGGTGGTCGGCAGGGCGGCGAAGGCAGCGAAGCGGTCCGGGTGGGCGCGGACGGCCGCGGCGGCGGTGTCGTTGGCGGCGCGGACCAGATCCGGTGCCACGTCGGCCGGGACCTGCTGGGTGGTCAGGCACGAGAGAACCTGCATGCTGATGCCGTGGGTGTCCATGTCGGCGATGCGGCCCTCGCCGAGGTCCTGCAGCACCTGCGCGGTGGGGGTGTAGCTGAGCCCGCTGGCGGGATCGTAGGCGGCGGCGAAATCCGGGCTCAGCTCCCGCGCACGGGGACCACTGGCGGCGGCGACCGCGGGGTCGAGGTAGTGCTCTTCGAGGGTGATGATCCTCATGGGTTCTCCTATACGGTGGCGGATCGCTGAACGGATATACCGGCGATAAAGACGGCGCGGATGTTGCGGGTGGCGGTCACCGAGACGGTGGGATCGCCGTCGACGAGCAACAGGTCCGGACGGAGACCGGGACGGATGCGGCCGCGGTCCGGTAGGTCGAATACGTCGGCGGTCCGGCTTGTCGCGGCGCGCAACGCCTCGATCGGAGTGAGAGCGGCGTCGACGAGCAGTTCGAGTTCGTGGTGCAGACTCGTCCCGTGTGCGACCTGGGTGGGGGCACCGGGTTCGGCGTTGGCGTCCGTGCCCGCCAGCACCGTGACGCCTGCGTGCCGCAGTGCGGTCACACTGCGCAGCGATCCGGCGAACGCCTGCGCGTTCCCGTGTGCGGAAGCGATCCCCTCCATCAGGGTCAAGGTGGGGACGGCGACCGCGTCGTTGTCGGCCATGCGTTTGACGGTGTCGGCGTCCAGGGGCGGACCCAGCGGAATGTGGGTGAGGATGTCTGCCCCGGCGTCGAGTGCCATCACGAAGGCACCGGGTGTGGCGGCGTGTGCAATGACCTTCTTCGCGTGTGTGTGCGCTGCGGCGACGAGCGCGGCCAGGGTGGGCTGATCGGGTCCGCCGTCACCGGGTGCCTCGGCCACGATCTTGATGTAGTCGGCGCCCTCGGCGATGCGGGCGTCGACGAATCGCGCCGCCTGGTCGGGGCCGGTGACCACAGCTTCTTCGGGAACGAATCGGGCATGGGTGCCGGCAGGCCCGATCGCAGGCAGGCCGGGGCTGCGGAGGCCGGCGAGCCCGTCGCGTCCGGCGATGTCGCGGAGTGCGGCGAGTTTCCCGGCGGGCCAGGTGGCCATGTCGAGGCCGGTGGTCACGCCGAAGTTCGCGAGTTGCTGCAGTGTTTCGCGGCCGTGGAGGTGGATGTGCGCGTCGATCAGTCCGGGCAGTAGTGTGGCGCCGGCACCGTCGATGTCGGTGACGGTGTCGCGTTCACGGTTGGTGCCTGCGGGGTCGATGGCGAGAATGCCGGTGGTGTCGAAGGTGACATCCTTGCGGTCGGGGAGCAGCTGTTCCCCGTCGAACACACGGACGTCGGTGATACGGGTGGTCATTGCTTGTCCTCCAACCACAGCTGTGCCGATTGTTTGATCTCGGCTTCGAGATCGCCGCCCTTGGTGGCGAATACGCTGGTGACGGGGAATCCGCTCTTGTCGAGCAGGTAAGCCAGGGCGGCGTACTCTCGCGGGTACTTCGCGACGGTGTCGGCGTCGATATCGACGATCCCGCAGGGGAAGGTGAACGAGCCCATGTCGTAGATGCTGCGCCGGTCGACGATCTTCCAGGTGCCGTCGCGTTTTTCGATGCGGTCGTAGAAGCGGTTGTGGCTCTGGCAGCCCAATTTCAGCTTCCCGTTCTCGGCGACCACGATCGCGTTGGTCTCGGCGACCGCTCGGTCCCCGTCGAACGTCACAACGGGCGCGGTGATCACGTGCTTGGTCTTCAGGTCGGAGACACCCATGCGGGCGGAGGCGTCGACGAAGTCGGTGAACAGTCCTCGGAACCAGGTGATTTCGATGACTCCGTCCGGGTGGAAGAGTTCCCGCATCGAATCCCACTGGGCGAGGTCGCGGCGCATCCAGCCGGTCATGAGGTCGTCGATCGCTCGTCGGTCGGCGAGGTAGGAATCCATTCTTCTCTTCGCTTTCGTGCGGTAGGGAGTCAGGCCAGAAGTTCGGCGGTCCTCTTTCAGCGTGCCTCCCAACTGCCATCATTACAATGAGAAAGATTTGACTGATCGATCAATTGAAATGATGAATGGTGGTGAGCGGTGGAATTGCGTCATCTGCGGTACTTCGTGGCGGTCGCCGAGGAGCGGCATTTCGGCCGCGCCGCGGAGCGGTTGCATGTGGTGCAGCCGACGCTGAGCATGCAGGTTCGGGCGCTCGAGAAGGAACTGGGTGGGCCGTTGTTCGTGCGGACGAGCCGCCGCGTCGAGTTGACCGAGGCCGGCACTGCATTCCTGGTCGAGGCTCGGCGGGCGCTGGCCCAGGCGGAGTGGGCGAAGACGACCGCGCAGCGCTCGCTGCGCGGTGAGATCGGCTCCGTGCGTGTCGGTTTCGCGGGGGTGGCGGTACTGATCGGCAAGCTCGGGCGGGACCTGGAGGTGTTCCACGAGCGCTATCCGCAGGCTCGGATCGAGGTGCGGGAGCTGGTGCCGCGGGCGCAGGGGGAGGCGATCCTGGCCGGTGAGCTGGACATCGGGTACAGCCCGGGATTCGGGGCGGTGGTGCATCCGGACCTGCGCGCCGACCGAATCGGGACGTCGCCGCTGGTGGTGGCGATGTCGGATCGGCACCGGCTCGCCGATCGGAAGACTGTGCCGCTTCGGGAGCTGGGGACGGAGCCGCTGCTGGTGTATTCGGAGGGCGGAGAGAATGATTCGACGGTCGACGACCTGCGGGCGCAACTCAGTGGCCATCCTCCCGACCGTGTCCGGCACCTGCCGAGCACCCTCAGCGTGCTTGCGATGGCGTCCGCCGGCCTCGGTGTGGCGCTGGTTCCGGCGCAGACCGCGCATATCGCGATCCCGGGTCTGACGTTCCGTCCCCTGGAAGAGTCGGGCATCGTCGCGGAGTTGCTGGTCCTGAGCCGGGGTGAGGAGACCAGCGGGGCGGCGCGAGCGTTGCTGGCGATCGCACGCTCGGCGATCGAATAGCCGGGCACACCCCGCCGATGGCGCGGGCGGGGTGCACGACAAGTCGATCAAGGCTCGGCCGGCATCGAGGTGGATTGGAACAGCTCGAGACGGATGCTGTCGTCGTGCCTGCGCCAGATCGCGGTGGCGCGGGCATGGATCTGGCGCGGACCGGTGGGGAAGATCAGATCCGCGTGCATGACATAGGTGAGCGCGATGGCCGATCCCAGAGCGGTCACGTGAGGATCCTCCGCGGTGACCGCCGCATACCGGAATTGACCGGTGGCCAGCTTCGTCAGGTACGCGCGCTTGGTGTCGATCTCGCCCGAGGAGTGAATGTAGAGCGCGCCGTCGGCGATCAGCGAATCCAGGGTGTCCAGGTCACCGTCGGCCATCGCCACGAGCCGGGCGCGTTCGGCCTCGAGAAACCCTGTCCGGTAGCCGGTGTCGCCGAATTCGGTCGGGTGTCCGGTCATTGGGTCGACACCTGATCGCCGAACGGGGCATCGGGAAGTCGGTTGCGGCACAATCCGGTGAGAGTCTCGCGGACGCCGTGATCGAGACGGGTGTGACCGTCGCGGAGGATCTCCGCCAGGCGTCGGTAGAACGTCGCAGGCGTGATCCCGAACTGGGGCAGGATGTATTCGTCACCGCTGTCGAACGGTGCCCAGCGCAAGGCGAATCCGATGATCTCGCGTGTCCCTCCGCTCGGCCGGCATGGATGCTGTTCTGGCAATATCGTTGCCAAAGTGATCACCTCTGGTGTGGGGCAGGGGGTGGTTATGCCTCGGCGAGTGCCGGCGGTGTGGAACCGTCGGCGGTCGGGTTCGCCGATGCGTGGCGGGCATACGCCTCCCGCACGGCGGGAAGCAGTTCGGCAGCGGCAGCAGGGTCCGCCCGTTCGGTGACGAGTCTGAGGATGTTGCCGCTGCGCCGGTCGGCGGGAACGTCGTCCCCGCGGGCGGCGATCAGGGCGTGGAAGTGCTTGTGGTTTTCGCCGAAGACCATCAGATAGGTTGCGGGGGCGCCCGTGACCTCGGCGACCGCCGCGGTCAGATCCCGCGCCCGGCGGCCGAGGGTGTCCAGTTCGGCGTCGTCGAGACCGGTGATGCGTTCGGCGTGCCGGCGGGCTCGGAGCACGAACCATCCGGGCACCTCCATACCGGTGACGATCTCCCCGGCCCACAGGGTGTCCCGGAAGACGGCCGCGTCCCGGCCGGACTCCTCCTGGACGCACATCAGGCAGTCGGTGTGGGTGGTGTTGTCGGACATGGCTTCTTTCTGTCGATTCGGCGAGTCAGAGTGCAGGAGCAGACACGTTGCGGCATGGGCGCGCGCCGTGGGACACCAGCGCACAGTCGAGGGCGAAGGCAAGCTGCCGCAGATGCAGGGCAGCTCCGGTGAGGTGGTGGTCGAGGCAATGCCCCACACCCGGAACGATTTCGGATTCGACCCGGGGATTGTCGGAGAACTTCGACAGGAAGAGGTCGCGGGCGTCGGGGGAGGAGTCCCACAGTGCGTCGAATTCGGCGAGGGCATGGTGCACCGGGACGTCGACCGCCGCGGCGACGTCGGCGAGGCGGGTGGCCGCCCACCTCGGTGCGGCGGCCAGTTCCACCATGGGCGCCGGTGCGTAGGAGTGCCGTGCTGCCTCGACGGCCGCCGCGGTATAGCTGCCCTCCGGTCCGTACCACAGCTTTTCCCGCTCGGGTATCGGGACGTCCACGACCCCGTGCAGCGGTAGGGTGCCGAGTTCTTCGGCGGCGCCCCGGGTGGGGATGCGGGCACCCATCCCCGTCGTGGAGATTCCGAGGAGGTTCCAGTCGGGGTGGCGGGCAGCGACCTCGAGGCCGATCATCCCGCCGATGGAGTGTCCCACGAGTACGACACCGGCAGCGTCCTCGTACGAGTCGAGAAGGTGTCCGATCGCGCCGTCGAGGAGTTCGGCCTGCCGGGCGAAGGTGTTCTCTGCCTCGTCGAGCAGGTCGCTGTCGCCGTATCCGGGGCGGTCGATGGTGATCAGGTCGAATCCGTTGCGGTTGGCGATGTCCGCGAACGATCCGGCAGCCGAGCCCGGCACGTCGAAGTACCGACCGGTGTAAAGACCGCCGTGCAGGGCAACGAGCAAGGGCGCCTGCGGGTTCCGGTGCGCTGCGGGATACAGGTGCGCCGTAAGGCGGTGGCCTTCAACCACGGTGCTGAGTGTGCGCATGAGGTCGTCTCCGTTCGGGCGAGGCTGGGTGTGAGAGCGCAGCCTCGCCCCGGGTCGGGTGGTCAGATGAGGGGTGTGATCTGGTCGTCGCGGCCGAGGAGGGCCTTGCCGTAGACCTCGTAGTTGACTGCCGGCAAGGTCACCGCATGGCGCGCAGCGACATTCGAGTCACGCCAGATGCGTTGCAGTGGGTTGTTCTCACCGAAGCTGCCGGCGCCGTGCGCGGAGACGAGGATGTTGATGGCCTTGGTGATGTGGTCGAGGACCCAGCCGGTGTCGGCGCGGACACGGGAACGGGCGATCACGTCGGGGTAGACGCCGCGTGCGGCGGCGGTGTCGATGTCGTCGGCGGCCCGGTAGGCGTGCAGGTGGGCGGTGTCGATGAGCATCGCGGCCTCGGCGATCTGGAGCTGGAAGGCCACCGAGTCGGACTGGGCGGTGTAGAAGGTGTAGGAAATGGCCTTCGTGTCGGCCTTGGCGGTGACCAGTTCGAGCGCCTTGCGTCCCAAGCCGAGCTGCGGGCCGGCGAGCACGAGCGAGAGCAGCGGAACGAACGCCGACCGGTAGAGGATCTCGTCGGTGTGCTCGGTGGCGTAATCGCCGCCGATCGCGGCGGGGACGGGCAGGATGCGGTGCTCGGGGACGAATACGTCGTCGGCGATCAGGCAGTTCGACCCGGAGGATTTCATGCCGGCGACGAACCAGGTTTCCTCGAAGCCGAGGTCCGCGCGGGGGATCAGGGCCAGTCCCTGGTCGATCACCTCGCCGTCCGCGTTGGTGATCGGGATGCCCAGGACCGCCCAGCTCGCGTGCCAGGATCCGGAGTTGTAGTACCAGCGGCCGGTCACCCTGAAGCCGCCGTCGACCTTGACTGCCTCCGAGGTGGGGGAGAGCACTCCGGACACCTTCGCGTCGGGCGTGTCGGCCCAGACGTCGTCCTGTGCCTCTTCGGGGAACAGACCGGTGAGCCAGGCGCAGACGTTGCAGAGGGTGACCACCCAGGCGGTGCCGCCGTCGGCCTCGCCGACCGCGGCGGAGACGTCGAGCATGGTGCGCATCGAGGTCTCGTAGCCGCCGTAGCGGCGGGGCTGGGCGATCTTGAAGGCGCCGGCGTCGGTGAGGGCGGTGATCGACTCCTCGACGACGCGGCGGTCCGCTTCTCCTCGAGCGGAGTTCTTCGCCAGCATCGGCTGCAGATCGCGGACGCGGCCGAGAATCTCTTCGGCACTGGGGACGGTGGTGTGCGGGGCGTCGGTGACGGTGGTCATCGGGAATTCCTTCGAAGTTCAGGGACGGGGGAGGGCGGCCTTGTCGGATCGATCGGGGTCGTCAGTCCGAGGTGCAGGCGGTGATGTGGTCGATGATCGGTCGGCGGGGACGTTCGGTGAACCGGGAGTGGGTGCCGAACGTGCGATTGGCGTAGACCAGTGGCGGCCGTTCGACGTTGCAGGCCTTGGTGACCAGCCCGATCAGGAGCAGGTGGTCACCACCCTCGACGGTGTCGTACAGCTCGCACGTCACCCAGCCGGCGGCCTCGTCGAGGCGGGGAAGCCCGGTGTCGGTGTGCCAGGCGGTCCCGGTGAAGCGTTCGCCGCCGGTTCCGCGACTGGCGAAACGCATCGCGAGGTCCTCCTGCCCGTGGTGCAGCAGGTTGACCCCGAACCGGCCCGCGGCCACGATCCGGGCCAGCAGCGCCGACCGGCGATCGAAGGCCACCGTGATCAGCGGCGGATCCTGGGACAGCGCCGCGAACGAGCTCGCCGTCGCCCCGTGCGGGCCGTCGCCGTCGGTGGTGGTCACGATCGTCACCGGTGCGCAGACCCGGGCCATCAGATCCCGGAAACGCTTCGGATCGATGCCGGACTCGGTGGTGGGCGCGATGTCGGACGTGGTGGTCATGATGGGCCTCCCCGGGTCGTGGGTGGGTTGGGTCAGTGGGCGCCGACGAGGACGGTCATCGGGTCGGGCAGATCGGCCTTCAGCGCCCAGGCACGGTTGGTGACCTCGTCGACGGAGGCACCGCTGCGGCGGGCAGCCAGCATCGCCTCGGGGTCGAACGCGGGCCCGACGGAGTCGCCGGCGTATTCGGGACCGTGCATGTACTCGGTGGCCTGCTCGGGTTCGGCGAAGTTGTCGATCTGCATCTCGACGAAGTTGTCGTCCGGGTCCTGGTAGTACAGCGAGGTGGTCACCCCGTGTGCGATGGAGACGGCGGGCAGAACGCCCTTGTCGCGGAGCAGCTCGTAGCGGTCGAGGAGGTCGTCGAGGTGGTCGAAGGTGTAGGCGACGTGATGCGCGGCCGCGGTGATCGGGCTCTTGCGTTCGAGGGGCATGGGCGGGGTCAGCAGGGCGACGCGGTGGTGTTCCTCGTCGTAGGTGATGAAGCACAACGCCTTGTCCTGGTAGACGACGTGGCCGTCGAGGACGGCGCAGTAGAAGTCCCGCATCTCGGTGGGCTGGGCGGTCTGGAATACGACGTGCGCGAATTTCGGGGTTGCCGACATGACGGTTCACTCTCCTGTGGAGGGGTGCGCAAAGCACCGCTGACTACGTTGGCGAAACGGGTGAGCTTGTCCGGCAACGAGTTCGCGCGTGCACCCAGGGCCCGCACCCTTCGGGGGCGATTGGTGACCCGTGACTGCGTCTTCGCTACCTGTTACCTGGCTCACTTCCGGTTGGAATTCACGTTAGAGCCGGCACAGGGGTCTGAATATCCGGTTTGCGCGACCGTTCGTCCAGTAGGCGAACCGGTGCAGAGGGCGTCGCTGACGGGGCGACGACGCCGTCGTCAGCTCTGACGGATGCCGAGTGTCCGCGAAGGAGATTCGCCGAACTTCTGCTCGTAGTACTGCGCGAACCGGCCGAGGTGGTTGAACCCCCACCGGAACGCGACCTCACTCACCGTGCAGTCGGGGTCGCGTTCGAGCAGATCGGCCCGCACCCCGTCCAGCCGCAGATTGCGCACATACTCCGACGGGCTCATCTCGAACCGATCGAGGAACAACTTCTGCAGTTGCCGCACGCCGACCCCGGCGGCCTCGGCGAGATCGGGGACGGTGTGCTGGGCTCCCGGTGCGGCCTGGAGAAGGTCGAGGACCTTGCGCACGGCCGCCGGATTGTCGGAGTCCTCGCCGCTGCTGAGGATCGCTTCGCTCATCGAGTGCCCCTGATTGGCCAGCAACCCGCTGATCAGGGCACGTTCCAGGTGGCCGACCTGCGCGATCAGGGCAGGATCAGGCACCGGTCCGGGGTCGGCGATCGTGTCGAGCAGGATCTGCAACGTCGACGCCCACCGCCGGCCGGCGGGGGTGGTCAGGTCGAAACCGATGTCGAAGCGCACCCGCCCGTTCACCGGCCGGCCGAGGATCCGGCCGAGTTCCTGTTCGAGCGCGGCCCGATCGATCTTGATGCTGACCTGGGTGTTGTCGGCAGCCCAGCGGGACAGGAAGGTGTGCTCGCCGGGGGTATACACCGCCGCTCGCTGCGGAGTGGCGATCACCTTCTGCGGACCGCAGCTGGTATCGAGGGAACCCGACAGTGGAAGGTCGATGTGATAGCCACAGACATCGCCCGGATCGATCAGGACATCGGCGCCGAAGCGGACGATGCCGACGGTCATGTGGGTCAGGCGTACCGCCAGCATCCGCGCATCCGACAACTGCTGGGTCCCACCGAGGATCTCGAGCCGGGCCGGATAGTAGGCATCATTGATGCTGGCTCGGTACACGTCGAAATCATCGGTGGCGCAGAAGATCCCACTACGAGACCGGGCGGTCTCGTCGGTGAAGGCTGACGCCGGCACATCGACCATGGTTGATCCTTGCTTTCTGCTGTTCTCGGCCCATGATACGAGGCCGGTTGTGCTGGGGACCACCGTTGCAGTGGGGATACTTCGCGAGCCGGACGTTCCGGTGCGCGTATCGGATAGCTCCACGGATATGTCTCCGCATAGGTTCGAGACGGCCATGACCTGGGTCACACTTTATAGCTCACTGTTCGAGGCATTGTCATCCGCCTCGGGCAGTACCACGACGAAATCGAGGATTTCATGCGGTTAGCCAATATCGACGATCGTGCCGCTCTGGTGGCCGGCGAGGTCGGAGCCGAGCGGGCGGTGGATCTGGCCACCGCGTCGCGTGGCCGATTCGGTCCTGCCCTGGCCGACGTCTACCCGGTGTGGGACGAGGTCGTCGCGTGGGCGGCGAACGAGGACTTGTCCGCTCTCGCCCGGGACGGGATCGCGATCGACCGGAGCCGGCTCGGGGCGCCGTCCCCCGCTCCACGGCAGGTGTTCGCGATCGGACTGAACTACCACGATCATGCGGCCGAGTCCGGATTCGACTCACCCACGGCGCTGCCGCCGGTGTTCACAAAGTACGTCTCCAGCTTCTCCGGACCCGACAGCGAGGTGAGCATCCCGGCCGGTGGCAATGTCGACTGGGAGGTGGAGTTGGTCGTCGTCATCGGTCGCGAGGCGAGCCGTGTCGCCGTCGCCGACGCGTGGTCGCACGTGGCGGGTCTGACGGTGGGGCAGGATATTTCCGAACGCATCTCGCAGCTGCGTGGCCCGGCAGCCCAATTCGGCCTCGGGAAATCCTTTGCCGGATTCTCCCCGCAGGGGCCGTGGCTGGTGACCCCCGACGAGTTCGCCGATCCCGACGACCTGGAGTTGGGCTGCGCCATAGGCGGCGCGGAGGTCCAGAAGAGCCGCACCAGCGATCTGATCTTCCCGGTGCCGTCGGTGATCGCCGCCCTGTCGGACACCGTGACCCTCTACCCCGGAGACGTCATCTTCACCGGCACCCCCGCCGGGGTGGGCGTGGGGCAGAAGCCGCCGCGGTTCCTGCAGCCGGGTGAGCAGCTGACCAGCTGGATCGACGGCATCGGCGAGCTGCACCAGACGTTCGTCTCAGACTCCCGGTAACTGACACCCACACACGCAGTTTCGCCCTGGGAATTTCGCCCAGGGCGAGACGGCGTCTGAGCACCTACGTGAGTCGCGTGTGCTCGCCACGGGATCGGCCGTCTGGATGCAGGAGCCATCCGTTTCTCTTGCGAGTGCGAAGTGTCACCGAGCTGTCGGCGATCTCGCCGGGGTGGAGTATCTGCTCCAGGCGCGCCTGAGTGGCCATCAGATCAGCCATATCGCTGACCCACGCCTGGACGGCGAAGTTCGACGGACCGGTGAGTGACATGCACATCCGGACGCTGCCGTCGTTGCGCAACTGAGCGATCGTCTCCTGCAGTTGCACACCGGGAAGGCGGCACCACCACGTCACCGTGATCGGCCACCGAGTGTGCAATTGCGCGACTTCACAGCGGATGGCGAGGTGTCGTGACGCCAGCACCGTGGTGAGCTGGCGACGAATTGTCGACGGCGGACGGCTCAGCCGTTCCGCCAATTCCGCAGCGGTGAGACGGCCATCGTAGGCGAGGTGCTCTTCCAGAATGGCGATCCGGGATGAGATCGCCGATCGAACATTCGTGGGTTCCCCCACCGCCTTCGATTCGCGCAACAGGGTCGTCACCGCGTCGCATTGGCTGGGATCCAGCGCGTCCAGGCGCCACTGGCTTCCCTCCATGTGCACGCGGACGGCGAGATGTGTGCGCAAGGACGTCACACCGGGAATTCGGTTCAACTCGTCGACGAGGAACGCGGCGAGGGTATCGAACGACGTGGCGCTCACGGTCAACAACAGGTCCCGGCCGCGCGCGGCATGCTCGATCGCCACCACCTGTTCCATCCGCTCCAAGCGAGCAACGACGTCGTCGAACAGAACTCTTGCACAGTCCATTTCGACGAGAGCCACCGATGTGTAACCACTGTACAGGCCGCGCACCGGGACTGCGGTGACCCACGCCAATCCGGCGTCGCGGAGCCGGCTCCAGCGGTTTGCCAGGGTCATCGGCGAGGCGGCCAGGATCGGAGCGAGTGCGCTCCAACTCGCACGGGGCCAAATCTGGAGGGCATGGATGAGCGCCAGGTCCTCCTCCGAGAGGGCACTTTGCACGGTCTCGCCAACCTTTCGCTGTCGAATGAGCATATCTATCGAATCTCGGGCTCGGTGCGGCTACGCGATACAGAATGGCGCAATCGCAACTCGCACCGGCGCGAACCCCACTGCGTGATTCCGAACTTCCGAACCTTGGAGGCGTCCCCATGGACCCACATGACGAGACCGTGACCCTGAAACCCGGCCGCTCACCGAACGATCATGCCGTGCCCGCCGAAGTGGCACGTCGTCCTCGATCCGCCAGGACGCTGGTGAGCCTGGGAGCAGGCGTCGCAATCGAATGGTACGACTGGAGTGTTTACGCCACGTTCTCGGTGTTCTTTGCCGCCCAGTTCTTCGCCGGAAGCGGCAGCGCGGCACTGCTGAAGACGCTCGCAGTGTTCGCCGCGGGCTTCATCGCCCGACCGATCGGCGGTTTCGTGCTGGGCTGGCTCGCGGATCGCCGGGGCAGAAAATTCGCGATGATGTGGTCGATCAGCCTCGCGGCGGGCGGCAGCCTGGTCATCGGTCTCACTCCCACCGTGTCGTCGATCGGCGTTCTGGCACCGATCATCCTGGTCTCCGCCCGGCTCCTCCAAGGTCTGGGAACCGGCGGCGAAGTGCCCACGGCGCAAACCTATCTCGCCGAGGCCGCACCGCCGCGAACACGGGGCCTGTGGTCGAGCGCGATGTACATCTCCATTTCGATTGCCGTGCTCTTCGGCACGCTTCTCGGGGCCCTACTGAGCGAACTGCTGACGAAGGATCAGATGTTCGCGTTCGGTTGGCGAATCCCGTTCCTACTCGGGGGTGCGCTCGGACTCGTCATCGTGATTCTTCGTTCCGCCCTCCCCGAAACGGAAGCCTTCGAGAACACCCAGGCGAACGACTCACACCAGGCCGGCTATTCGATCTGGAAAGAGATTCGTCGACATCCGAGGCTACAGATACGGGTCGTCTGCTTCTGCGTCGGAGGAACGGTCATCTACTACGTGTGGGCCGTGGCGACACCCGCGTTCGCCATCGCGGAACGTGGAATCGACCCGACATCGGCACTCTGGGCCGGCTCGATTGCCATGGTGCTGTTCATGGTCGCGCTTCCACTCTGGGGGGCTCTGTCCGACAGAATCGGCCGACGTCCAGTCCTGTTGACATCCTTCCTCTCGCTCATCGCCCTGATGTTTCCGCTGAACTGGTTGATCCGAGAAAGTGCCTGGCAATTACTTCTCGCGATGGCCGTCGCGCTCATCTTCATCGCAGGTTTGGCCTCGATCACACCGGCCGTACTCGCGGAGATGTTTCCCACGAGAATTCGCGCAGCAGGAACCGGCGTCCCGTACTCCATCGCCACCGCGATCTTCGGAGGAACCGCCCCGTACCTCCTTTCCCTGTTCGACCAACTGCACATGCCCGCAGCCTTCAACCTGTACGTGATGGGCCTGATGGCCGTCTCGGCCGTCGCGGTGTGGCTGATGCCCGAGACCCGCGCAATCTCACTCGACGACAACTAGGACACATCATGCAGAAGACACTGACTACGACACCGACCCACGCAGAGCTCCAGGCAATGGCGATCGCCACGATCGAACAGCAGGCCGACAGAATCGTCGAGCTCAGCCGTGAGATCCAGCGAAACCCCGAGACCGGGTTCCGTGAACACGGAACGGCGCAGCGGCTCGTCGAACAGCTGGAGCGCATGGGGCTCGATTATCGTGCGGGGCTGGCCCGCACCGGTGTGAAGGCCCGCATGCGTGGCCGAACGGATCGGTTCACTGTGGCAATCCTCGGTGAGCTGGATTCCGTCATCACACCCGACCACCCACTTGCCGACCCGGATACCGGTGCCGCACACGCGTGCGGCCATCACATCGAGATCGCCGCGATGATCGGTGCCGCGCTCGGCCTTCAGGCGGTCATGGAACATTTGGACGGCGACGTCGTGCTCTTCGGCGTGCCCGCCGAGGAGCTCATCGAGGTGGACTGGCGACTGTCGCTCCGTGAGGCGGGAGACATCGAGTTCGTCTGCGGAAAACCCGAACTGATTCGCCTCGGCGAGTTCGACGACATCGACCTGGGAATGATTACCCATCCCGGCACCACCGGCCAGGAAAAACTGTTCGAGCTGGACCACAGCTTCCTCGGAGCGATCCTGAAGAAGGTCCGGTTTCACGGTCGCACGGCACACGCCGGTGAAAACCCGCACGAAGGAATCAACGCGCTCAAGGCACTCACCCTCGCCATGACAGCAATCGACAGCCAGCGGGAAACCTTCAGGGACCAAGATGCGATTCGGGTCAGCCAACTCGTCGTCAACTCCGGCGACATGGTGAGCACGGTGCCCGGAACAACCGATCTGGAAATCATGATCCGCGGAAATTCTGTGGAGGCCCTGCAGGACGCATCGGCGAAGATCGATCGCAGCATGCACGCCGGCGCGATCGCCGTCGGTGCAAGCGTCGAGATCGATACGGTGGTGGGCTGTTTTCCCTTCGCCCAGGACAAGCCACTGGTAGAAGTGGTGGACGCCAATGCCCGCGCCCTCTTCGGTGACACCGAGATCGACAGTCACGCCGGTGCGCATGGTGCGTCCACGGATTCCGGTGATCTGCAGATGCTCATGCCGATGGTTCTTCCCATCGTGCGGAGCGGTTGCGAGGGCCTGATCCACTCGAACGATTATCAGATCGACGATCACGTTCTCACGGCGGTGAACAATGCGAAATTGCTCGCGTGCAGCGTCATCGACCTGCTGTGCGACGGAGCCGGAAGCGCTGCCTCGGTCATCGACCGAAGTGGCCCCAAGCTCACCCGCGACGAGTACCTGACCGTTCGCCGGGCACTGGAAACCAAGCAGATTCTCGGCTGACGAGAGAAAGGACGGTGACACCGATGGACACCTCGACAACAACGACCGTGCCTGTGCCCGGTGCGGCAGCGGCACACACTGTGCAGGCTGTCTTGGCAGCTTTGCCGGACGTCCGCGGATGGCAGGAAGACTTCTACCGCGACGTCCACGCACACCCTGAGCTGTCGCACCGCGAGTACGAGACCGCGAGGAAGGTGGCTGGGCGTCTGGTCAGCTTCGGCTATCACGTCCACGAAGGCATAGGTGGCACCGGAGTAGTCGGCATCCTCCGCAACGGCGAGGGCCCCGTTGTACTGCTCCGTGCCGAAATGGATGCACTGCCGGTCCTCGAAGCCACCGGACTGCCCTACTCGAGCACCGTCACCGACACCGACTCCTATGGAAACGAAGTTCCGGTAGCACACGTTTGTGGGCACGACATGCACACCACTTGCCTTCTCGGCGCCGCCCAGTTGCTCGCGGACGGCCGCGAGCACTGGAACGGCACTCTGGTGGCACTCTTCCAGCCTGCGGAAGAGGTTGGCGACGGTGCCCGCCGCATGATCGACGACAACCTTGCCGCGATCATTCCTCGACCAGACGTCGCTCTGGCGCAACATAACTACCAGTTACCCGCCGGGCTGGTAGGCACGCGATCGGGGCCGGCTCTCGCGATGGCAGACAATATGCGGATCACCGTGCACGGGCGCGGCGGCCCGGGTTCGATGCCCCACACCACCATCGATCCGGTGGCCCTTGCTGCGATGATCGTCGTGCGACTCCACACTGTGGTTTCACGCGAAGTGCCACCCTCGGAAACGGCGGTGCTGACCGTAGGTAGCATCCGGGCCGGGAACAAAAGCAACGTCGTCCCCGATCGAGCCGTCCTGGAACTCAACATTCGAAGCTACAGCGACCACACGCGAAAAACACTACTGGACGCCATCTACCGGATCGTCGCGGCGGAGTGCCGAGCATCAGCCTGCCCGCGAGACCCCGAGTTCATCCTGTTCGATCAGTTCCCCCTGACGGACAATGACGAGGCCACCACATCGCGGGTAGCGGACGCCTTCACCAGCTTCTTCGGTGACAGGGCAAAATCGATCGATCAGGTGCCTGCGAGCGAAGACTTCAGCGACATCCCCAACGCATTCGGCACTCCGTACACATATTGGGGAATCGGTTGCATCGACCCGGACATCTACCGCAAAGCTGCTGACGCCGGACGAATCGCGCAAGACATCCCGGCGCCGCATGCCCCCAACTTCGCACCCGTGATTCAACCCACATGCGACACCGGTACCCAGGCATTGGTGGTGGCGGCGCTGGCGTGGCTCGGCGGTCGTGATCAACAGAACAGGGACGTGGACTGATCGCCGGTACCGGCCGTTGCCGAGCAGATCTTCGAAGAGCGGCCGGTCGATCGTCGCGGCTAACCGATTGGTCACGTCATGATGGCCGGAGTCTCTGCCACCCAGGCGAAGCTGGAGCGGTAGAGGTCCTCGACCTCGCCCGGCCGGTCGTCACCGTACAGGTCGTCGGTGATGTCGTAACCACTCTGGACGAGGTAGTAGCCGAGGAACCGATAGGGCGCGCGGACGGCCGCGAGCGCGGCACGGTCGATCTGTGGAATCTCTCCGGGCACGGTGGGAACGAGGCAGTCGCGTTCGTAGATCGGATCCAGGGACACGATCTGCCAGGTCCCCGACGTCTTTTCGAGACGGTAGATCAGTCGGGTGTACGAGGTGAGGTCTGCCTCGACTCCTCCGATCGTGTCCCGGAATTCGATTCCGGCCGAGATCTCGACGACTGCCCGCTCTCCGTGCACGGTGACGACCGGCGGGGACAGCCGGTGCGTTGCCTTCTGGCCTCGGCTGCTCATCTTCTGCGATTCGGCAACGAATTGCGCGCCGGTGCCCCGGAACCAACTGAGCCGGATGTGCGCGTCGGGGTGTATGCACTCGCGCATTCGGTCCCACCACCCGCGATCACGCGCCTGCCGTTCGCGGAGGACGATCTGGGTCACCTGTGTGACGTCGTCGCTGTTGTCGTTCATGGTTGGACTCCTTCGGCAAAGTGACTTGGTTGCAATGGGATGCGCCCCGGTTGGGGTGGCGCGAGACGGTCAGCCCGCGAGGTTGCGTGCCAGTGCACGCAGATCGACAGTGCCTTCTGCCTGGTCGGGTGTGAGGGTGCCGCCCGCGCCGAGAATCTTGCGTACGGTCAGGTGCGTCATCGGGTCATCGATCGATTCGACGGCGGCAAGCTCGTCGCCGTGAAAGCGAAAGATGGAGAACTTCGTATCGGTGCCCCGGATGACGGTGTGATCAGAGCGTGCAGCATGGCCCACGATCTGCAGTTTCATGCCGAACTGATCGCTCCAGAAGTAGGGCACCGCGCTGTATGTCCCGGTATGCCCGTGGATCCGTCGGGCCACGTAGCGTGCCTGATCGACCGCGTTCTGTATCGATTCGAGGCGGATTCGGTCACCGCCGGGCACCGGGAAGTTCGCACAGTCCCCGACCGCGGAGATCCTCGGGTCGCTGGTGGTCAGGTATTCGTCGACGACGATGCCGTTGGCGACCTCGAGGCCGGCCGCCGCCGCAGGCGCGACGTTCGGCACGACACCGATACCGAGGACGACGACATCGGCGGCGAGGCGCTGTCCGTCCGAGGTGGTGACGGTGTGAACGCGCCCCGCGTTGCCTTCCAGTGTGGACACCGCAGTGGAGCAGACCACCCGAACGCCCTGCGCGGTATGCAATTCGGCGAGATGGGCGGCTGCGGTGGCAGAGAGGGCCCGGCTCATCAGAGTGGGCATCGCCTCGAGCACCGTGACCTCGGCGCCGCGTTTGCGGGCGGCGGCGGCGACCTCGAGTCCGATGAATCCACCGCCGACGACTACCACCCGGCAGCCCTCGCGTAGGTGTTCGCGGAGCGATTCGGCGTCGGCGCGAGTGCGCAACTCCACCACCCCTCCGAGGTCCCGCCCCGGTATGTCGATGGGCCGGGGGGATGCACCCAGCGCCAGGACGAGATGGTCGTAGTCGAGGGCCCGGTCGTCGGCGAGGACGACTCGGTGGGTGGTCCGATCGATCTCCCCGACCGGGACACCGAGGTGGGTGGCCACCTCGTGCTCGGTATAGAACGCCGGCGCGCGCAGGCTCAGACTGTCCGGATGGGCTGTGCCCGCGAGATAGTCCTTGGACAGTGGTGGGCGGTGATACGGCAGATGGGGTTCGTCACCGATCAAGGACACGGCCCCGTCGAATCCGGACTCCCGGAGGGCGGCGGCGACGTGGTGTCCTGCCGTGCCGGCGCCCGCGATGACGATGCGCGGTGTGTTCACAGCTGGGTCCGCGGTGTCTCGACGATCAGGCCGTCCAGGTCTTCGGACACGGTGATCTGACAGGACAGCCGACTGGTCGGCCGAGATGGCTCCGAGGTGGATTCGAGCATCTCCTCCTCCATTTCGCCACGCTCGCCGACTCTTTCCACCCAGTCTTCGTGGACGTAGACGTGGCAGGTGGCGCACATCATCGACCCACCGCATTCGGCGACGATGCCGGCCACATCACCCAACATGGCGGTCTGCATCAGGGTGGTCCCGGGGGAGGCGTCGACGACATCGCCGGTGCCGTCGTCGTGGAGGAACGTTACTTTCGGCATGACTGTTCTACCTTCGGATGGATGATTCTGGAGGTCGATGGCAACGAGATGTCAGACGGTGGCCGGGGCTGCCCGGTGCGCTGCATCCTGATGCGCCCGGACGGGCAAACTCGCGAGCGCCCGCAGGGTGTTGTTGAGGGCGATGGTGGGCGGCCCGGACAGTTCCCAGTGCGAGACACGCTGCGCCAGAGCTGTCAGTAGCGCCTCTGTTTCCAAACGGGCGACCATCTGCCCCGCACAGCCGTGGATTCCGGCGCCGAATCCGGTGTGACCCGAGGTTCGACGGGTGATGTCGAAGCGGTCCGGTTCGTCCCACCGATCGGGGTCGCGGTTGGCGCCGGAGAAGAGCACCATCACCTTCTGATCTGCTGGAATCGTGCTGGTGCCCAGCATCGTTTCCTTCGTGGTGGTGCGGAAGAAGCCGGTGACCGGTGAGTCGATGCGGACGACCTCGTCGAAGGCAGACCGAGCGAGCGAAGGATCCTGCCGCAACCTGTCCCACTGATCGGGGTGCTCGGCGAATCGACGGATCGCGAATCCGAGTGCGCTGACAGTGGTGTCGACACCGGCGGTCAGAAAGGAGCGGACCAACAGTGCGGCCTCGTCTTCACTCACCTCACCTGTGTCCGCGGCGTCGAAGATCTTGGCGCCGAAGCCCCCGGGCGTCAGCGCTCGTCGTGCGCAGTTCTCGCCCACCCACTCACGGATCTGTTCGGCACGGTTCATAGCCGCCTCGAAACGAGGGTTGCGCGGACCGAGCGAGTCGAACGTGATCCCGCCGTACGTGAGCAGATTCTCGCGATTGTTCGGTGGCAATCCCAGGGAGTCGGGGAAGACCTTGAGGATGTACGCCTGGGCGAGATCGGTGACCGCGTCGAAGGTTTCGGCGTCGACCAGCCGGTCGGCGAGAAGTGCGGCCTCGGCGGCGAAGCGTTCTCGAAGTTCACGGAGGGCGCGGGGGGAGAGGATCCGGGTCAGGATTCCGCGCGTTGTGGTGTGAACCGGCGGATCGACTTCGAGGATGATGCTCGGAGCCCGCCACGGCTCCTCCTTCTTCAAGTTCGAGAAACCGACGCCCGCCGCGTTCGAGAAGACGTCGGGGTTTTGCAGCACGGCTGTCACCTGGGTGTGCCGCGCGACCCCCCAGACCTGGTACTTGCGCAGATAGAAGACTTCCCCGAGCCCGCGGAGTTCCGCGAGAAAGGGAAACGGATCCGTGAGGAACTCGTCCGAAAACGGATCTATGTCGGTGCCCCGGCAGTCGTCGGGTGCTGACTCGGTCATACAAGTCCTTTCAGGATGATTCGCAGCCGGCGGCTCGACTGACTGACGAAGGAATTGGCACGTCTGACGGGTGATGGCCTCGGCGCGATGGGTGCCTGGCGTGGCGACCTGCCTGCGGGTCGCGTGACACGTCACTTTCGAAATCGTGTGTGACCCCACTCACGCTATGATCTAACTTATAAGTTGTCAAGATATGAAGCAGGCCGGCTGGGTGACAGCGTCGAGCTAAGATATAACCTCCTGGAAGGAGGGCGTATGTCCAGCGCAAAGACGAGCGTGCGATCCGTGGTGAACCGCAAGGTCTCGGCCGTCGATCTCGTGTTGCAGGAGATTCGGCGGGCCATTCTCAGCGGAGAGCTCTCGCCAGGGCAGCCATTCACCGTGCCGGCACTGACCGAGCGACTCGGCGTCAGCCACGTTCCGGTGCGCGAGGCGCTGCGCACGCTCGAAGCTCAGGGTCTGGTAACCCTCAGCCCGTCCCGTAGTGCGGTCGTGGCTCCGCTCGATCCGGACGATCTTCGAAACATCTTCCGTATCCGATTGCGCCTCGAGCCGGAACTCGCTGCGCACTCCGCGACGCTGCGGTCCGACAAAGAGCTCGATGAGCTCGGCGAGCTCGTTCGGGAGACCTTCTCGGCCAAGTCGGAAGACACCCACTGGGAGCTGCATCGGCGATTCCACACCGCGTTGATCAGTCCCGCAGCCAACGAATGGGACCTGCGAGTACTCGAGCCGTTGTGGGACGCTGCCGAACGCTACATCCGGATCGTTTTCGAGCCGTTCGAGGCCGCCCACGTCACAGTGGAGGAACGAGAACGCATCCACGACACGCTGTTGGCCGCCGCGCGGAGCAGAGATCCCGAACAGATCCGCGATCAGCTTCACGAGCATCTGGAGATGAACCTCGCCACCACCTTGAAGCTGATGGACTCCATCGCGCCGTCCAGCGACTCGGCGTGGTTCACCCGGAATGAACCGGCCTGAAGTCTTCCGGTGAGGGCCGAGTGTGGCTCGCCCGCCGCGGATTTACCGCGACGGGCGAGCGCCGTTCAGGCCTGGACACCTTCGGGGGTCGTCCTGATGATGGTTACTTGTTGCGTGGCAGGCATTTTGATCGCTGCGACAAGGGCAGCGCCGATCAGGAGCGGGATGGCGAAGAGGATGAACAGTGACGACG
Source organism: Rhodococcus sp. (in: high G+C Gram-positive bacteria) (assembly GCA_039206675.1). GTDB lineage: Bacteria > Actinomycetota > Actinomycetes > Mycobacteriales > Mycobacteriaceae > Rhodococcus_F. The sequence continues at coordinate 22,977 of JBCEBZ010000097.1, forward strand.
GTGTCCAGGATCGATCGATCAGTACGCCGGCCAGGATCGGCGAGACGATGGCCCCGAGTCGGCCGACTGCGGCCGCCCAGCCGACCGCGGTGGCGCGGACGGACGTTGGGTAGCAGTCCGGGGCGAGCGCGTAAAGGCCGGTGGCGCTGGCATTGACGAAGACGCCCACCGCGACCGCCGCGAGGAGCGCGGTGGTCAAGCTACCCAACGCCGTGCTCATCGCGAGGAAGGAGACGCTCGCGCCGACGAGCGCCGCGATGGTCAGGGTTCGGCTGGTCACCACGATCGCAAGTATGCCGAATGTCACCGTGGCTGCAGCCCCGCCGAAATTGAGGAGCATGCCGCCGCTGATGCCCTGCTGGGCGGACAGTCCGCTCTGCTGCAGGAGCTTGGGAGTCCAGCTCGCGGCAAAATAGAACGCCGCCATCATGATGAAGAAGGCGGACCCGAGGAGAAGTGACCGGATGCCATTGCGCCCGCTGAAGATCGCCGCCTTCATTCCCTGCTCGGCCTGCGGTTCCGGCTCCGGCAGTGCCTCGATCGGGGCCAGTCCCATCTTCGGCAACGTGGTGTTGATCGCCTCCAGCGCGCCCTCGGGGCGGCGCACCAGCAAGTAGTCGATCGACTCGGGCATTCGGGCGTAGACGAGCACGAGCAGCAGGAAGGTCAGGACCGCGCCGGCGACGAAGCTGGCGCGCCAGCTGAAAGTGGAGGTGAGCAGCGCGGCAACGAGGCCGCCGATCACGCCACCCAGCGGCAACCCGGTGGTGTACAGGGCGATCATGGTTCCCCGGCGGCGGCGGGGAGAGAATTCGGCGGTCAGGACCGGCAGGCTCGCCACCAGGCCGCCGATGCCGAGCCCCGTCAGCAACCGGCACACTCCGAGCTGTGCGAAGCTCGTGGTGATCGACGCGGCCGCCATGGTGACGGTCACCAGGAGCAGACATGCCAGGGTCAGTGGTCGCCGCCCGCTGCGGTCGGCCAGGGGAGCGATGAACGCCGAACCCAACGCCATGCCGGCCAGGGCGCTGCTGAGCAGTAGTCCGGTCTGGGAGCCGTTGAGCGCGAACTCCTGTGCGACACCGGAGGCAGCGAACGCCATCAACAGCAGGTCGTAGCCTTCCGACAAGACGATCAGGAGGCAGATCCCCACGACCATGATCTGGTATTTGCTCATGGGAGCTTGATCTATGGATTCTCGGATGGACATGGTTGCGGCCCTTCTGCTTGGCGAATCACATGTGTGGTAGCGGCTTTACGGAGATGTGTCCGGGGGTGAGTAGGTCGGCATCGGACTCACTCGATGTCGATCCGGTCTGCCAACGCCCCTTCGCGTCGCAGAATGAGCGACGATTTCTGGCGGCGCCGTGGGCAGTGCGCATTGCGTCGGGATTTCGAGCGTGCAGCTCGAAGAGGTCACCGAGGTGGACGAAGATGTAGGCGGCTGGCAACTGTATTTAACTGCACTGCAGTGTCTTTGGCGGAGTGACT
>JBCEBZ010000098.1:0-17102 GCA_039206675.1 Rhodococcus sp. (in: high G+C Gram-positive bacteria)
GCGCAGAACAACGCGCCGCGTACGGTTTTGGTCCCGGCCGGGATGGCCGGCAGTTGCTCACCGAGGTCTTCGGCGGGGAGAGAATCGGCGTCGAAGACCGGTTCGACGGCGACGTCGGTGCCCACCTGCAGCGGCGTGGCGCTCTCGGCCCACTCGGTGAGGCGGCGCAGGTCCTCGTCCTCGCTCTCGTCGACCGCCGAGGTGGGCAGTTCGCCGGCGTAGACCGTGCCGGTGGTGGCGTCGACGGTGACGGTGCGGCCGACCAGACTCTCGACGGTGTCGACGCCGCAGCCGACGACGCAGGGGGTGTCGAGGGCCCGGCTGACGACGGCCGCGTGCGAGGTGGCGCCGCCCTGCTCGGTGACGACCGCGGCGGCCGCGATCATGCCGTGCACGTCGTCCGGGCTGGTCGACTTGCGGACCAGGATGCAGCCCGGGTTCGCCTGTGCCGCTTCGGGAGTATCCACCACCACACCGGTGGCGACGCCCGGGCTGGCGGCCACACCGGACGCGAGCACCTCCGCGTCGTCGGCGGCACCGGCGGCGATCTCCGGCCGCAGGAGGGTGCGGATCTGGTCGGCGGTGACCCGGGTCAGGGCCTCGGCGGGTTCGAGGACGCCCTCGTCGACGAGTTCGACGGCGATCCGGACCGCGGCGCGGGCGGTGCGCTTCGCCGGGCGGGACTGCAGCAGGAACAACTCGCCGCTCTGAACGGTGAATTCGATGTCCTGGGCGTCGCGGCCCTCCCGGTCGAGGCGCTCGGCGGCCTCGAGGAGTTCGGCGTGCACGTCCGGCCAGCGTTCTTCCAGGTCGGTGAGGGGTTTCGGGGTGACCCGGCCGGACACGACGTCCTCCCCCTGCCCCCGCTGCAGGTATTCGCCGTAGGGTTCGCGGGTGCCGTCGACCGGGTTGCGGGTGAACAGCACCCCGGTGCCGGAGTCGTCGTCGAGGTTGCCGAACACCATCGCCTGCACGGTGACGGCGGTTCCGAGGTCGTCCGGGATCCCGTAGTGCTTGCGGTAGGCGAGGGCACGCCGGGACCGGCTCGACTGGAAGACCGAGGCGACGGCGGCGCGTAGTTGTTCCCACGGGTCGGCAGGCACGGTGTCGTCGACGTCGGCGGAGATCGCGGCCCGCACCGACGCGGTGTCGGGCAGGTCCTCGAGGTCTTCGGTGCTGCCCAGAACGAGGCGGCCGTAGAAACCGGTGAAGCGTCGGTGCACCTCGGCCGCGAAGTCGGGGTCCCCGCTTTCGGCGGCCAGCGCGGCCTCGACCTCGTCGTTGCAGCCGAGGTCGAGAATGGTGTCCATCATGCCGGGCATGCTGATCGCGGCGCCCGAGCGCACGGACACCAGCAGCGGGCGTTCGGTGCCGCCGAAGGTGCGGCCGAGTCGGCTCTCCAGCAACCGGATTCCGGTGACCAGTTCGTCGGCGAGGCCGTCGGGCAGGCCGCCGTCGGCGAAGTAGGCCGCGCAGGCGTCGGTGGTGACGACGAACGCCGGCGGCACCTTCAGTCCGAGGGACTGCATGCGCCACAGGCTCCAGGCCTTCCCACCGACCAGGTCACGGCTCGGCTCGGCGGCGGTCTCGTCGGGGACGACGAGCCAGCGGAAACTCGTTGCGGTGCTCATTCGGGGCGCTCCCGTCCGGTCAGGCGGAGGATGTGCTCGTGCATCTGGAACCACACGGTGTGCGCGGAGTCGACTCGGACACCGCTGACGTAGTCGGTCTCGCCGCCCTCGGCGCGGGTCAGGGCCGCAGCGATCCGGTCGAGGAAACGCTCCACCAGGGGATCCGCCTCGATCAGCGGGGCCAGGACCTTCTGCGTCTTCTCTTGCACGCGGCCGAGTTTCGCGATGATCTTGGCGTCGTAGTCGGCGTCGGCGTGGTCGTTGCTCACACGCGCGCCGTCGACCTCGACCGTCTGCCAGTCGGTGGTCAGGGCGAGGACCTGCTTGTTCACGCCGGTCTCGAAGGCGTCCATCGCGGCTGTCACCGCGTCGTCGGACCGGATCTCCGCGAACGCGCGGGAGTACACGCCGTCGAGAAATTCGCGGCCGGCCGGGGTGATCATGTAGTTGCCGCGGGCGGCCATCACCGCGCCGTCGGCGACGGCCTTCTCCAGGGCCGACTCGACGTCGGCGACCGGGAGGGTGTTGATCTCGGCGAGCTGCTCGGCGGATCCGAGCTGACGCAACGTGAGGGTGTGGACGGTGAGTTCGTAGAAGTCGAGCATGAGGGGTCCTTTCGGTGTCGGGGTCACGCCCGCGCGGCGACCATGCGGTCACGGACTTCGCGGCGCAGGGACTTCCCGACCGGGCTGGTGGGGATGTTCGGCCAGATCTCCAGGGAACGTGGGCGTTTGAAACCGGCCAGCCGATCGGAGCAGAACTCGAGGATCTCGTCGGGTTCGGCGGTGGAACGGGTGACGACCGCGGCGGCGACGCGTTCGCCCCACTTGTCGTCGGGCAGGCCCACGACGGCGGCCTCGACCACCGCGGGGTGCGTCAGCAGGGCGTCCTCGACCTCACGCGGGTAGACGTTGAAACCGCCCGAGATGATGACGTCGTGCCTGCGGTCGAGCAGGTGCAGGTAGCCGTCGTCGTCCCAGCGTCCGATGTCGCCGGTGTGCAGCCAGCCGTCCGGTTCGATCGTCTCGGCGGTGGCGTCGGGACGCCGCCAGTACCGGCTCATCGTGTGCGGTCCCCGGGTCAGTACCTCCCCGACCTCGCCGGGCCCGAGCACGGTGCCGTCGGCCGCCCGGACCTGCACCTCGACGAAGGTGTAGGGCTTGCCCGCGGAGGTCAACCGGTCGGGGGTGTGCTCCCAGGGCTGCAGGCAGGTGATCGCCAGCGGCGCCTCCGCCTGACCGTAGAGTTGCGCGAATACCGGTCCGAGGATGTCGATTCCGCGTTGGAGCACGCTGGTCGCGATCGGGGCGCCGCCGTAGCACAGGCGCTCGAGAGCGAGGTCCGCCGTTGCCGTGGCGGGATCCTCGAGCAGCATCGCGATCATCGTCGGCACCATGAACGTCGAAGTGGCCCTGTACTTCTGCGCGGCCTCGAGGAACGCGGCGGGCGAGAACTTCGACACGATGACGTTCGGGGCACCCTTGACCAGGTGCGGCAGGAAGAACGCGCCGCTGCCGTGGGTGATCGGTGCGGCGTGCAGCATCACCGAATCCGGCCGCAGGTTGGGCAGCAGGTCGACCAGGAAGTTGGCCACCTCGGCGAGTTCGCTGCGCGTGGTCAGCACCACCGCCTTGGGCTTGCCGGTGGTGCCGCCGGTGTACGCCAGGCGCAGCGGTTCGTCCTGGTCGCGCCGCACGTCGCAGGGGCCCTCGGCGGCGCCGGCGATGAGGCCGGGCAGTTCGTCCGCGGTGATCATCACCTCGACCTGTGCGGGCGGCTCCCCGGCGTGGACCAGCGCTCGTGCCTGCGAGTCCTCGACCTTGTAGGCGTGCTCGTGGGCGGTCTCGCGGACGTTCAGCGGTACCCGGACCAGGCCGGCCTTCGCAAGGGCGTAGTAGACGACGACACCGTCGATGCCGTTGGGCATCAGGACCGCGACGCGGTCGCCGGACTCGAGACCGCGGGCGAGCAGTGCGTGGCCGAGCCGGTCTGTGAGTGCGTCGAACTCGGCGAAGCTCACCACGCGGTCGCCGTCGATCAGCGCGGGGGCGGCACCGAACTGACGCCCGGCGCGGCGGATCAGGTCACCGATCTGCATCGTCATTCCTTCGTCTCGCTCGCGGCGGGGAGGTCGGCGCGACGCAATCCGGATCCGCGGCCCTCGAGGTTCCGGGAGCCCCGCTGGGTGAGGCGGTACAGCTCGTCCGCCGCCGGGGTCCCGTGGTTCCACTTCACCCATTCCTCGTCGAGGTAACGGTTGCGTCCGTCGAGTACGGCGGGCGTGAATCCCTTGGCGCGCGTGTTGTAGTCGTCGATGTCGATCCGTCCGGCGCTGGTGGTCCACAGTCCGGTCTTCTCGGGCAGGCTGGACGAACCGGTGAACTGATCGCCGGCGGTCGGTGCGTAGTCGTCGTCGGTGAGGACCGAGAACGGGATGCCGGTGAGCATGTTGCGGTTCAGATCGGAGTAGCGGGCCATGGTGTACTCGTTGCCCGTCTGGTGGGGCAGCCCCAGCAGACCGACCATCTCCCCGAGGTTGTCGCGACCGTATTCGTCGTTGAGCAACGGCTTGAACCGCTGCACTCGCTCGTCGATCTGGAACCAGTCGTCCTGCCGGTAGGTTCCGGCGAGATGCGCGAAGTCCTTGCCGACCGAGGAGTAGACCATCGCGCCGGCGTCGATCATCTGCTCACGCGACCAGTTGGCGATCCGCTTCCACAGGTCGGTGGTGGCCTCGTTGAGGATGTCGCGGTACTGCTCCATGGTGTCGGCCAGGGTGTCGGCGTTGTCCATGCCGACGGGAATGTAGCCGTCGGTCAGCGCGTCCGAGGTGTACATGCCGACCGCTTCGATGTTCGCGGCGTTGTATCCCGGCTCGGCCTCGAACGACGCCCAGTCGTCCATGAGATGGAAGTTGGTGCCCTTGAACACGATCGGGATGGTGAGGTTGTTGAACGGCAGCTGAGAGGCGATGCCGTCGAGCCACGGGTAGTCGCCCTCGGTGAGGTCGAAGAAGTCCCGCATGATCATCTGCCGGTTGTCGCCGAAGTTGTAGGGGCCGCTGTTGTGCAGACCGATGCGGCACTCGCAGTGCGCGAGGAACGCGTATTGGGACAGCTGGGCAACGAGTTTCGTGGCGGCGGTGTGCAGCCGGTCGCCGGGGACGACACCGTGCAGGTCCGACTCGAACACCTGCAGGGTGCGTTCGGGCAGGAACTGGCTGCGGTCGCCGAACTCCTTGTTGGTCAGGTGCCCGTCGTTGCGGTGGTACGCCAGATTGAAGCGCCGGGAGAAGTCGAGCACGTCGACGACGTCGTCGACGGCGTCGGTGGGCCGGATCAGGCCCCAGTTCATCAGCATTTCGCGGCCGATGAGGTAGAACGCGGGCATACCCCACGCCGCGTTGACCGTGTCCACCTTCAGGCTGACCTCGCGGGCCCGGTCGCCGAGTTCCTCGGCCGGGGTCGCCGCGTCGATCTCGCGGAGCAGGGTGGGCAACCGGTAGAAGCTGTTGAGATAGCTCACCAGCATGTACGGGTTCATCGGGAACAGCTTCGACTCCTGCACGGTGCGCGTGATGCACAGCCAGTACGTCGTGTCCGACAGGCTCCGCAGGTAGTTGTTGGTTTCCAGCAGGGTCCGGTAGTTCAGGTTCGCCATGGTCTCAGCCCTCGTTCTCGATCAGCCAGATCCGGGCGTGCCCGGTGTCACCCAACTCGTATGCGTCCGACGCCGGAGGTGCCGCGGTCACTTCGAGTTCCACCACGTCGCCGTTCTTCAGGTCGTTGATCTTGCAGTTCATCAGCGTGGGGACGTCGTACTCCCGGGCGAGGATGCCCAGGTGGGAGCGCACGGTGCCGCCGAGGCAGATGACGCCGGCGAATCCCTCGATGATCGGCGCGGTCAACGTGCCGCCCGAATCGTCGATCACGGCGATGGTGCCCGGCGGAATGCCGTCCGCGAGGAATTCCATGACCTGCTCGATGGTGGAGACCAGGGCGACCGGTCCGGTGACCGTCTGGGACTTCTTGATGACGTTGTCGCCGACGCCCACGTGACGGCGCCCGTCCGAATCCAGCCCCTCCGCGAACGTCCGCGCCTCACGGTCGACGCGCTTGTACTTGTCCGGCTCGGAATCGAGCGAGACCGTCGCCGAGTACTCGAACCGGTACCCGGAATCCAGGGCCTCCTGCTCGACGGCCCGGGCATCGTCCACGGAGAAGAGATCGAATTGACGTTCGAATACGACGTCCTTCCACTGACCATCGGTGGCCGCCCGCCGTTGCGCCACCAACGACCGCACTGCGGTGTTGAAGCGGCCGGGCAACGGCAGCATTTCGGTCGATCCCCATTTCGGGGCAGTAACCACGGAGTCGGACATGTCACCTCACTCGTTTGAGCGGCAGCCATAGCGCCACCGACCGAAAAGGGGGCCTCTACCTGGCCCTTTCTCTCCGGGATCTTTTCCTTGTGAGGAAAAACTAGTTACTATCGGCAGTGTGACCCAGTCCACGTTGGGGGACAGTTCCGAGACATCTCCGAAAACCACACGGTCCACGTCCGGAACCCACTCCCCCCTCCGCGCCCAGCTGCACAAGGCCGACTACGAACGCGCCTTCGACGTCCTCGAACAGTGCGCCGACGCAGCCTGCCTGCCCGACTTCAAAGAGCGAGCCGTCGACGCGATCAGCGAGCACTTCGCGCTCAGACACGTCTCCTTCTTCGCCGGCCCGACCTTCCACACCGTGTTCGAGGACTCCGCACCGCTGACGGCGGGCAAGACCGCCAAGATGCTGCCCGAATACCAGGACCGGTGGGCCCGCTACGACATCTTCGGCACCCCCGTGGCGATGCGTCAGCTCGTCCACAGCGGGCTGTCCACGCTGGACGAGCTGCAATCGATGGGGCAGCTCCCGGCGGCGGCGGACGCGTACGTCCGATACTTCCTGTCGTCCACGTGGCGGATGCAGACCGCGGCCGCGCTGCGCCTGGAGTTGAGCTCGGGGCATACGGCGCTCCTGGGGATGTTCGACCCGGAGCCGGGCAAGATCGGCACCTCGGAAGCGGCCACGCTGCGACTGCTCAGCAAGCAGATGTCGGCGATGGCCCGCGGGCTGCCGGCGTCGCGACCGCAGGGCGCACTGGCGAAGCTGTCCGAGCGACAGCGACAGGTCGTTCAGCTCGTCGCGGACGGGTTGTCGAATGCGCAGATCGCGGAAATCCTGTCCCTCGCCGAGGACAGCGTGAAGAAGTACGTCACCCGGATTCTCACGTCCACCGGATGTCAGTCGCGGATGGAGCTCGCGCTGCTCGCCCGCGCCCAGCGAACATAGGCCGGGATCGGCGGATACGGCAGAAGGGGCCGCGGACAATTCGTCCGCGGCCCCTTCTCATGCTCCGGTCACAGGAAGGAGGACTCCTTCGTCAGCCCGTAGCGGGGATGTTCGCCGATCACCATCGATTCGAAGATGCCGTACCCGACGGCATCGCCTTCGCGGCAGCGGATCACGCAGTCCCGCAATTGATGTACCTCCCGCGCCGTCTCGGCGTCGGAGACGTCGGCGTAGCGCTCGCCGTCGAGATGCGACGGACCGTGCCATTGACCGTGCCGGTGGCCCTTGAACCCGAAATACAGGCCCGTGCCGAGGTGGAAGCCGGTGTCGCTGACCGGTTCGATCTCGATGGTGCGGGTCTCGCCCCAGCCGACGTCGAAAGTCAGCTTCCCGCCGAGCAACCGGCGGTTGACCGGGTCGTATTTCAGGTCGTCCTGCAAACCGTGCAACGGAATCTGGGTTCCGTCGGGCCGGTTCTCGAATCCGGAGAAGTAGGTCGTTGCTCCGTCGACCCACTGCAGGTAGTGATGGATCTCGTAGCTGGAGCCGTCCGGGCGCTGCAACCACATCGGGCTCCAGGTGAGCAGGAAGTCGCCGTCCAGCCGCTGGGGTTTGTAGATGTCCGGGGCGGGTTCCCCGACGTCCATCCGCACGCCCCAGGAGTGATCGCGGAACCCGAACCACTCCTCGTCGCGGACCTCGATGCGTTCACCGTCGATCCAGATCTCGCCGCTGATCGTCGATGCCTGGTGGTAGCGCAGGAGATCCGATTGCACACGGAAGCCCTGCGTCTCGCGCTGCGCGTCCTTCTGCTCCAGAAACGGTGGCAGCACTCCGGTGACGGTGAGGTCGAAGCGCACCGGAATGACGTCGTTCTCCTGCAGCGTCCACCGGACCTTGCGGAGCGGCTCGAGGACCTCGTAATCCAGGGGACCGACCCCCACCCGTTCTGCGTCGAGGTCGAGTTGCCGGCTCGCACGGACGGTGAGTTGCTCCTTGCCGCGGGAGATCCCCGCGAACATATCCATGACGTTTCGGTTGTGGTACTTCCCGATTCCCACGTCGACCTGGATCGAGCCGTCGCGGGAGAAGAGCGACGACCACAGTTTCTCGGTCCACGTGTTGTCGGCCTGGCTGATGGTGGCGAACGTCTCGGGCGTCTGGTGGACCAGCATCTCGTCTGCCGAGACGATCTTCTGCATCGATTGGCGCACGTCGGGCCTCCTTTCTCGTTGTCTAGCGGATGGGTGAAAACGATCCCGGCAGCCCATTGGCCACGAGAGCGCTCCCGAAGATCTCGGCGGCGCGATCGTCGTCGTCCAGTGGGTCGGGATACAGGGCCAGCGTGTCCGGGGACATCGTCCAGTCGATCTCCCCGGTCACCCCCGCCACTGCGGCGAAGGGACGCAGGCCCGAGGTGTACATGGTGGTGGCAGCGAGAATGCGCTCTTCTCGGCTCATTCCGGCGAATCGCTGATAGAGCGTCATGTGCCACCGGCTGAGATCCAGTGCCACATCCGCCCAGGCTTCGGGTGCGAGCAGTTCCCGGGTGCCGTCGGCCCGGTGACCGTACACGGCGGCCTCGTCCACCGACGCGAGAAGCTGGTCGGGTTCGGTGAACGTCGTTCCCCAGTCGTTGATCTCGAACTCGGTGAACGCGGCCCGATCGAATGTCAGCGCCATCGTCAACCCGACATACGTCGGCGCGAGATCCTCGGCCCACGGGTAGGCCCAGCTGCTCGGAGCGAGCGAGAGGTAGTCACGCACGATCGTCTGCCGCGTCCCCGACCGCGGATAGGGCCCCGAATCGCAGATGCCCACCCGCGAGTCACAGAAATAGAGGAACGAGTAGCCGGACACGGTCGCGTTCAGCCGCTTCAACGCCTTCGACGTCGACGAGTCGAGAACCTGTGCGCCTGCGGCCAACTCGTCGACCACGGTGCCCGGGAGGTACCGGTTGGTGAATCCGGCGTCCTTGTAGTCGAGCGTGCCGTCGCCGCGGTGTGCGAGCGTGAGCCGGCGCCAGAAGTCGACCACCGTGCGGATGTCCTCACGCCGGTCGCCGGGTGCGAGCTTCCCCATCTTGATCAGGCATTCCCGTCCGCAGAGGAAGTGGTAGCCGATCATCCAGATCCACAGGGGGCTGACCTTGTTCGGCCCCTCCCGCAGCCGCCGGCCCAGTTCCTCGGCCGGCATGGCCTTGTCGATGATCGCCACCCGCTCGGCGTAGCTGTGGAAGTCCTCGATCACCGACATCGACATGTACGGCAACATCGGGAACAGCTCCGACGTGAAGCCGGAGCGGCGGGTGATCTCCGGTTTGAAGGCCCGGCCCATGTGCTGGATCAGGTCGTCGAGTTGACCGTCCGTCAGTTTCTCCGCGATGAGTGCGTCGAGCGCCGCCGGGGTGACCGTGACGTCGAAGTCCTTGACCGCGATCTCGTCGCCGACCCGGCGGACGTACGCCCACCAGGCTTCGCCGACGTCGGCCGGAGAATCGGCGGCCTCGGTCTGCGCGGCCTCACAGACCACGCCGGCGCCGTCCTCGATCCGAAGTGTCACCGTCACACCGTCGGCGATGTCGGTGATCAGTTCGGTGCCGACCAGGCAGGGCACCTCGAACTCCCGGGAAACGATCGCAAGATGCGATCGCAGCGTGCCGTCGAGGCAGATGATTCCGCCCAATCTCCCGAGGATCGGGGACAGGAACGTCGTTCCTCCCGACGCCACCAACGCGATCGTGGTCTCGAGGTCCGAATCGAGCGAGGCAATCACGTCGTTCGGCGAAGAGAAGCGCCGGATGGTCCCGGTCGCATCGGCGAACGAGTACGAAGGAACACCTTTACCGATGATGGTCACGACTACCGCCCCAACAGACGGAAGCAACCGTCACGGTCCTGCGGCACGAACACGCCGCCGATCAGTTTCAGTGCGAGGTCCGGGTCGCTGAACTTCTGGAAGGATTCGGCGATCCGCGGTGTGATGGCCCAATCGATCTCGTCGTAGCAGCCGGCGAGCCGCGCCCAGGCCTTGAGCTTCCACGCGTACATCTCGGTGGCGTAGAGGTTGCGCTCCTCCGGATCCGACTCGGCCAGACGCTGATACAGCGCCCGGTGCGCCTTCCGGATCGCCTTGGTGGCCTCCTCGACCTCCTCGGCACCCAGCGGGCGGAGAGTACCGCCGTCCGTGCAGAACACCCGCGTCTCGATGATGTCGGCCTGGTAGTCGCTGGGCGTGAACCACGCGGTACCCCAGACGTTGTTGTCCATCTTCACCGTGGCAGGCAGCCGGTAGGCGATGACGAAGTGATGGTAGGGCAGGGTCTCCCGGATGCCGTCGACCCACGGGAAGTCGCCGTCACCGTCCGTGCACGTCTCACGCAGCGCCAGGAAGGTGCCGTCCTCGAGCTGGTACGGGCCGGTGTCGCACACCGCGGTGCGCGCGTCGCAGTTCTCCAGGAAGGCGTATGCCGTCAGACGTGCACCGAATTTCCGGATTCCCGCCTTGACCGTGTCGTCCGCGGCGACGAGGTGCGACCGGATCTCGGCGAGCAGGTCGTCGTCGATGACGTGGGAGCTGTTGGCAGGCTCGGCGTCCATGTTGAACAGGACGTTGTCGGTGCGCATGGCGATGGTCGCCTCGCGCCAGAAGCGGAGAACCTCGAGCTGATCCTCCAGGCCGTCGGACAGGCCGTTCTCGCCCAGGTCGACGAACAGTTCGCGGCCCGTGAGGTAGTGCAGCGGGGTCGCGGCGAGGTTGATGAAGCTGCGCTTGTTGCCGATCGGCAGCGCCTTGCGCACCAGTTCGGTGGGCGTGGCGTGCTGCCGGATGGTGCGGATGCGCTCGGGCACCCGCAGGTAGTCCTCCATCATCGACATCAGGATGTAGGTGTTCATCCCGAACAGTTCCGACTCGAACACGGTTCGCGCGGACAGTTCGGACTTGTAGGCCGCACCGGCCGCGTGGACCAGCCAGTTCCACTCCTCCAGGGTGGGTTCGTAGTCCGGGTCGGTGTAGAGGGCCTCCACGTTCACGGGGGTGGTCACGGTCATGCCGTCACCGCCCCTGCCGCGACGGCAACGCGCGCGGTCTCGGTGCCGGAGAGGTCCAGGACCACGGTGTCGCCGTCGGCGACGTCGCCGGTCAGGTCGGCGGCGAGCACGCAGGGGACGTCGGATTCCCGGCACAGGATCGCCAGGTGCGACTCCCGGCTGCCCGCGGTACAGACGATCGCGCGCAGATCGGGCAGGATCGGCGACAGGAAGGTCATTCCGCCCTTGCTGACGAACGCGATCGTGTCCTCCAGGTCATCGTCGTCGATCGACAGCACGTCGGCCGTGTCGTTGAACCACCTCGCGGTGCCGCGAACCTCACCCGCGGCGAATAGGTTGACACCGGTCCCGACCTCGTTCAGGTCTCCGCTCATCACATACTCCGTTCGGCCCATTCGTGGGCGTGGGATTGTCTTGAACACGCACTTTCGTCGGTGCCAGGAAGGCTACGAGCGGCTGTGTCGTGCGCCACAGTCCACTTTGGGGGACAGTCTCGATGCCGGTCGCGGCGGCGGTGCGGTGGCCGACAATGGATCCATGGCAGGGGAAGCAACCGAGGTCGTTCTGAGTAGTCGAGACCTTCGTGAGGTCACCGCGTTTGCCGCGGGATGCGCGGAGGGGGTGCTCGAGATATTCGAGGCCGACCGGCCGGCCGATTTCCGGCCTCGCGACGCGATCGCCACCGCGTGGGAGTTCGCTCGGGGTGGTGAGCGCGGGAAACCGCTGCGCGACGCAGCGTGGGCGGCGCTCGCGGCCGCCAAGGTCACGGACACCGAGGCGGCGCGCGAGGCAGCGTGGGCGGCGATGGCGGCGGCAGGCGCCGCCTACCTTCATCCCTTGGCGAAGGCCACGCAGGTCAAGCACATCCTCGGCGCAGCCGCGTACGCTGCCCGAGCCGCCGAACTCGTCGCCGGTGACGACCGGACCGTCGGTGCCGAACGCATCGAGCTGGCATCCGAGCGCGCGACACCCGTCGTCGTCGACGTGCTCGGACGCTTTCCGGCGGCCCCGGGAGGCGGCGGACGGGTCGGCGAACTGATCCGAATACTGGATGCTGCACTTCGGCACCGACAGCCGCTCGGATCGCCGGAAGGGGCGGTCTGACCTGCGCCCCACCGCGTTCGGCGGGCAGTTCGTCCACCGTTGACCCAGAACACTCGGCGTGCCTAGCATCGGATATGCGCGCCATGATTCTCAAGGAATTTCGCGAACTTCGGCGGGACCCCCGCACATTGGCGATGTTGATCGCGCTGCCGCTCCTCCTGCTCGTGATCTTCGGCTACGCGGCGAACTTCTATGTCTCGTCGGTCGAAACGGCAGTCCTGGGCCCCTCGGCTCAGCAGGTGAGCACGTCGTTGCCGCCGTTCTTCGAGGTGACGCAGACAGACGTCGACGGGTCGACCGCGCAGGCGACGGATCTGTTGCGGGAGAACAAGGTCGACGTCGCGGTGGTGACCGGATCGACCCCGGGCGAACCGTCGACGGCACTGGTGGACGGCTCGAATCTGTTCGCTGCGCAGTCGACGGTGTCGATTCTGAACAAGCTCGGCGATCAGGTCCGGACCGAGGTGCTGTTCAATCCCGAGCTGAAGACGTCGTGGGTGATGGTGCCGGCGATCATCGGCTTGATCCTGACCTTCATCGGCACGATCGTCACCAGCATCGGCCTGGTTCGTGAACGTGAGGCCGGGACCCTCGAGCAACTCGCGGTCATGCCGATCCGGCCCAGTCAGGTGATTCTGGGAAAGATCGTGCCCTATTTCCTGCTCGCCGCACTGGACATGACCGTCGTGACGGTGCTGGGCATGGTGCTGTTCGGTGTGCCGTTCAATGGCAATGTGCTCGTGTTCGCGCTGGGTGCCGCGCTGTTCCTGTTCGTCGTCCTCGGTCTCGGTGTGCTGATATCGACGATCTCGCAGACGACCGGGCAAGCGATCCAAACGGCGTTCCTGTTCCTGATGCCACAGATCCTGCTGTCCGGCATGATTTTTCCGCTCGACGCGATGGCGGCGGGGGTTCGCTGGATCGGCTACCTGCTTCCGCTGACCTACTTCACGATGATCTCGCAGGGCGTGATGCTGCGCGATGCCCCGATTTCGTCGCTGTGGTTGCCGTTGGTCGTGTTGGCCGTGATGGCGGTCGTGGTCTTCACCGGGTCGACGCTGCGTTTCCGGCGAGATCTCGCGCCCGACGTCTCGAAGGCGAGCAAACCCGCGGCGGCGAAGACGGTCGATCCGACCGCTGCGGACGCCTCGTGATCGCCGCGGCCGAGTCCGTCGTCGTCCGATTCGGCGACCGGACGGCCCTCGACCGGGTGAGCATCGACGTGCCTGCCGGCCAGGTGGTGGCCCTGGTCGGCGGGGACGGGGCCGGGAAGTCGACTCTGTTGCGGACGTTCGTGGGAGAGGTCGTGCCCGATACCGGGACGGTCCGTGCCCCGGGCAAGCACGAGATCGGGTTTCTCTGTGCGGGCCCGGGGAGTTGGGCGGCCCTCACCGTTCGGCAGAACATGGATTTCGTCGGCGGCATCTACGGCCTGGGCGGCAACGAATTGGCCGAACGGCGCGAGGAACTCATCGACCGGGCCGGGCTGGGTGGTGCGGCGGACCGGCTCGCCTCGGCGTTGTCGGGCGGGATGCGACGCAAACTGGGCACGGCGATGGCCATGCTGCACAGACCCGAGTTGCTGATCCTGGACGAACCGAGCACCGGCGTCGACCCCGTGAGCCGCATCGACCTGTGGCGACTGATCTCGGAGGCCGCCGCGGACGGTGCGGCGGTGTTGATGTCGACGACATACCTCGACGAGGCGGAGCGCGCCGGGCATCTCGTCGTACTGGACTCCGGCCGGATCCTGACCCAGGGTTCCTACGACGAGGTGCGTGCCGGATTCACCGGCGCCATCACGTCGGCGGCGGATCCCGTGCGACCGGAGTGGTCGTGGCGCCGCGGCCGAGAGCGTCACGAGTACTGGGAGGACGGGCATCCCGCCACCGACGCGGCGATCGTGACGCCAGACCTCGAAGACATCGTCATCGCGCTGTCGATGACACGTCGACGGGAGGTCGGGGCATCATGACCGGTGAGGTACTTCGGGCCCGCTCGGTGACCCGGAAGTTCGGTGACTTCACAGCCGTCGACGCGATGTCGATGACGGTCGCCCCCGGCGAGGTGGTCGGCCTCCTCGGAGCCAACGGTGCCGGGAAGACCACGCTGATCCGGATGCTCCTGGGTCTGCTCGCCGCGACGGAGGGTGCGGTCGAATTGCTCGGCGGCCCGCCGGACCGAACGCGCCGGGCACGCATGGGTTACGTGCCCCAGAACCTCGGTCTCTACCGCGACCTGACCGTCGAGGAGAACCTGGCCTTCAGCGCGGAGGCCTACGGCGTTCCCGTACCCGGCGTTCCCGCCGAACTCCACGATGCGCGCAACACCCTCGTCAGGGACCTGGCGCTGGGCTCGCAACGCCAGGTCGCCTTCGTCGTCGCTCTGGCACACGAACCGGACGTACTGGTGTTGGACGAGCCGACCTCCGGCGTGGACGCACTGTCCCGCGCACGATTGTGGGACACGATCCGGCACCAGGCCGACAAAGGCGTCGGCGTCCTGGTGACCACCCACTACATGGAAGAAGCGCAGCAGTGTGATCGCCTGTTGCTGATGTCGTCCGGACAGCTCGTCGGCGCCGGCAGCGAGGACGACATCATCGGCGACACCCGCGCCGTGGCGGTGCACACTCCGGAATGGGCGCAGGCCTTCGCGGCACTCAACGACGCCGGAGTCCCGGTGATCCTGGACGGCCGTGCGATCCGAGTCCCGGACACGGATCCGGCGACGATCGATTCGGTACTGGACTCAGCCGGCATCGCGGCCGACATCCGGCCCGTGCGCGCCACCATCGAAGAGCGCATGCTCGTCCTCGCGCGCGCCGGGGCGCACGGGTAGTCACGCTTCGCCCGTCCGGGGCGATGAACACTGCATGAGCGTCGACGCGCGCAGAGCAGCCCTGGTCGTCGCGGTGACGACGTGGATCGCCGTGGCGACCGGCTGCCGGTCGACCAGTGGCCGAACCGGAGACCTCGAGGGATCGTTGCTCCCGTTGCGCGACATCCCCGCGGCCCAGGAAGGCCCTGATCGCCCTCGCGAACCACCGCCGTCGGATTCCGGCACCGGTGTCCCCGCTCCGACACCGACTACACCGCCTCCGACACTGGACATCCCGGCTCACCCGACAGTGCCGCTGCCTCCGCCTCCACCGACCGTCGTCGTGACCGCCGATGGCATGTACATCGAACGGCACGACGGATTCGATCGCGTCGTCTATCAATTCGGTGGCACATGGGCGCCCCGCTGGCGCGCCGAGTACGTTGCGGAGGCAACTCCACGCGGCGCAGAGACCGCGATACCCATCGACGCGCGGTCGATTCTGCAGATCTACTTCTTCGACACACTCCCGCCGGCCGAGAGTGGAATCGCCGCCTACAGCGGACCGAATCCGCTGTCGGATCCCGCAGCACACAGTGTCGTCGAGGTGCACCTGACGCCGAACTTCGAGAGAACCACCCAGTCGTTCATCGGCCTTCGCACCGACCATCCGCAATTCCAGGTCGCGATCATTCCGGAACCGACACGAATAGTCGTCGACATCTACGAATGACGCCACGGCGCCGGACACAGACCCGTGAGTGACGACGGAACGAATGTAGTTCCTCGCGTTCGTAGTTCGATTCCGGTTCGGTCACACGGCGGCGCCGGGCCCTTGAAGTAGTTCGACGTCGCAGGCGTGCATCGACTCTCCGCAGTGCGTGCAACGCAGGTCGACTTTACTGATCTCACCGCACGCGTGATGGCGGTAGAGCACGGGCGGGCCCGCCTCCCCCGCGAGCCAGTGGTCGCCCCAGGTGGCCATCGCCATCAGAACGTCGAGGAGTTCGACGCCTTTGTCCGTCAGGACGTATTCGTACCGCGGTCGCTGGTCGTAGGGCCGGCGCTCGAGTACTCCGCGCTCCACGAGGTGGTTGAGCCGCTCGGTGAGGACTTTGCGCGAGATGCCGAGGTCGGCCTGGATCTGCTCGAACCGGGTGAATCCGGCCCACACGTCACGCAGGACCAGTGGCGTCCAGGGCTCTCCGACGACGTCGAGTGTTCGCGCGATCGAGCACGCCATCCCACCGAAATTTGTGCGCTGCATGAAACCAGCGTAGCAATCGGGGTTCCCTCAAGGAACTCACACTGATACGCTCATGGAGTCTCCTGAAGGAACCCCGCAAGGATCGTGAAGATGAGCAAGGCCTTCAGCGCCCACGCAGTCCCGGTCGACGGCAGGCACGCCCCCACAACACCGGCCTCGCGCCGACAACCCCCGATGAAGGAGCAGTCCCATGCTTGATCCCGACGTGCGCCGCGTACTCGACGGCACCTCGATCGCTCACCTCGCCACCGCCCTCCCGGACGGCTCGCCCCACACCGTTCCCCTCTGGATCGGCGCGCACGGCGACCGAATCGTCTTCCTCACCGGTCCCGGCTCACGCAAGGCCCGCAACCTGCGCCGCGACCCGCGGATGGCACTGTCCATCGCGCCCGTCGACAACCCGTTCGAGCCTGTAGTCGTCCGTGGGCGGGTCGTCGAATGGCTCGACGGCGATGCCGCGTGGGAGATCATCGACCAGATATCCACCAAGTACACGGGCGCGCCCTACCCGCGAGAGGAAGAGCGCGTCGTGGCCGTGATCGAGCCCGAACGACAGACCGTCGGCGTCGGCTGAGCCGGTCGCAGACTGCGAGAAGCGAACCTGCCGGGACTGCTCGGACATCTCGATTACCCGAGCGCCTCGGGATAGATCGAGACTCTACGAAACGCCGGGCATCCGAAACCGCTGGGACGCATCGCAATCGGCACCTTCCGACACCGATCACTCTCCCTGATATCTGCCAGGGTGTCCGTACAGTCAGATTCGCGTCCGGGTCGGAGCGGTAGAAGCTCGGATCGATGGCCAGCTCTTCGGTGTCGGCCAAGACCAGTCGCCCATCGTCGAGCGCGACCGCCCACCGATGCACCGGCGCCGCTCGCGCCGTGGGCTTCAGTG